>NZ_CP053439.1:1602272-1922727 GCF_000769405.2 Rhizobium brockwellii | reverse complement strand
GTCGTCTCAGATGTCGTCTGCCCCTGGTGCTATCTCGGCAAGGCGCGGCTGGAACTCGCCATCGCCGAGGTGCAGGACCAAATCGGCGTCGATATCAACTGGCGGCCGTACCAGCTCAATCCCGACTATCCCAAGGAAGGTGTCGACCAGAAGAAGGCGCTGGCGGAAAAGCTCGGCGGCGAGGAGCGCGTGGCGCAGGCGCATAAGATGCTCAGCGATTACGGCCGCGAGGTCGGCATCGCCTTTAATTTCGAGGCGATCAAGATCGGCCCGAACACGCTCGATGCGCATCGACTGGTCCACTGGGCGATGATCGAAGGTCGCGAGAAGCAGGACAAGGTCGTTGCGGCGCTGTTCAAGGCGAATTTCGAGGAAGGCCGCAATGTCGGCTACCATGCGGTGTTGCTCGATATCGCCGAAAAGGCCGGGCTCGACCGTTCAGTCATCGGCTCGCTGCTTGCCTCCGATGCCGATCGCGATCTAATCGTCGCCGAGATCAAGGCGGCGCAGGAGATGGGCGTCAACGGCGTGCCGTTCTTCATCTTCGATCAGCAATACGCCGTCAGCGGCGCACAGACGCCCGACGTGCTGGCGAACGCACTGCGGGACATCGCCAAGGCGAAGGCCGAGGCGCGATCAGGCATGAACTGACGCCGACGGCTTCAGCCCAGAACCGGAACGCAGCGCACCTCGGTCTTCACCGAATTGGCGATGAAACATTCGTCGTGGGCGCGATGGTGTAGGGCTTCGAGCTCGCTTGACGAGGGCTGCTTCTCGCCGCTGAAGACGACATGCGGACGGAGCGTCACGACGGTCATGGCAAGGCGGCCTTCGGCATTCTTCTCCATGATGCCCTCGGCGGCATCAGTGTAGCTGTCGACACAAAAGCGCTGTTTGGCGGCGATCGACAGGAACCAGAGCATGTGGCAGCTGGACAGCGAAGCGACGAAAGCCTCTTCCGGATCGACGGCATCCTCGGCCGAATAGGGCAGCGGAACGACATGCGAGGAAGAGGATGCCTTCACCTCGCTGCCGCCGTCGAAACCCCAGCGGTGGACGCGGCTGTAGCGGTTGTCGGTGAAGGTCTCGCCGTTGCGCTGCCAGGCGATCGTTGCGCCGTACGTCGCCATCTCTATCTCCTTTTTCCACACAATTCCCCGGCAAAATCGCTTCGCGCTTTGCCCAGCAAAACCGCGGCACAGCTTTGCTGGAATTGCGCTATATCGCGAGCTCCGCCAATTGCGTCATGACAACTGCAGCGCCCTGCAGCCGTTTTTCCGGCGTCGGCAGGTCGCGGGTCAGGAACAGGCTGTGGTCGGGGCGGATCTTCGCCATCGTGCCCTGCTTGCTGATATAACCGACGAGGTTTGCCGGGTTGGGGAATTCCTTGTTGCGGAACTGCACGACGACGCCCTTCGGGCCGGCATCGAGTTTTTCGACATTGGCGGTGCGGCAGAGTGATTTGATGTAGACGATCTTCAGCAGGTGCTGGACTTCGATCGGCATTGGCCCGAAGCGGTCGATCATCTCGGCGCCGAAGCCGTCGATCTCCTTGAGCTCGGTGATTTCGCCGAGACGGCGATAGAGCGCCATGCGCAGATGCAGGTCGGGCACGTAGCCTTCCGGGATCATCACCGTCGTGCCGACCGAGATCTGCGGCGACCAGCCGGTGTCGTGGATCTCGTCGACACCCTTGACCTCGGCGACCGCCTCTTCCAGCATCTGCTGGTAGAGTTCGAAGCCGACCTCCTTGATATGGCCGGACTGCTCCTCGCCGAGCAGGTTGCCGGCGCCGCGGATATCGAGGTCGTGGCTCGCCAACTGGAAGCCGGCGCCGAGCGTATCCAGCGACTGCAGCACCTTCAGGCGACGCTCTGCGGTGGCCGTCAGCACCTTGTTGACCGGCAGGGTGAAGAGCGCGAAGGCGCGCACCTTCGAGCGGCCGACGCGGCCGCGCAGCTGATAGAGCTGGGCGAGGCCGAACATATCAGCGCGGTGAACGATCAGCGTATTAGCTGTGGGAACATCGAGACCGGATTCGACGATGGTGGTCGACAACAGCACGTCGTAACGGCCTTCATAAAAGGCGTTCATGATGTCTTCGAGTTCCCCGGCCGGCATCTGGCCATGGGCGATGGCGACCTTCAGCTCCGGCACATCCGATTGCAGGAAGGCATGCACGTCCTCGAGATCGGCGAGGCGCGGGCAGACATAGAAGCTCTGGCCGCCGCGATAATGCTCGCGCATCAGCGTCTCGCGGATGACTAGGCTGTCGAAGGGCGAGATGAAGGTGCGCACCGCCATGCGGTCGACCGGCGGCGTGGTGATCAGCGACAGTTCGCGCACGCCGGTCATGGCAAGCTGCAGCGTGCGCGGGATCGGCGTTGCCGACAGCGTCAGCACATGCACGTCGCTTTTCAGCTCCTTCAGCCGCTCCTTGTGCTTGACGCCGAAATGCTGTTCCTCGTCGATGACGAGCAGGCCGAGATTGGCGAATTTGATGCCAGCGCCGAGCAGTGCATGGGTGCCGACGACGATATCGGTCTTGCCTTCCGCCACTTCCTTCTTGGTCAGCGCCAGCTCCTTGGCGCCGACGAGACGCGAGGCCTGCTGGATACGTACCGGCAAACCACGGAAACGATCGGAAAAGGTTTTGAAGTGCTGGCGGGAAAGCAGTGTCGTCGGCACGACGATGGCGACCTGGGCACCGTTCATCGCTGCGACGAAGGCGGCGCGCAGCGCCACTTCCGTCTTGCCGAAGCCGACGTCGCCGCAGACGAGGCGATCCATCGGCCGGCCGGCGCCGAGATCAGAACGCACAGCCTCGATGGCGTTTTCCTGGTCCTCGGTCTCGTCATAGGGGAAGCGGGCGGCGAATTCGTCGTAGAGGCCTTCCGGCGTCGTCAGCATCGGCGCGTGGCGCGTCAGGCGCTCGGCAGCGATGCGGATCAGTGCATCGGCCATGTCGAGCAGGCGCTTCTTGAGCTTGGCCTTGCGCATCTGCCAGGCGCCGCCGCCGAGCTTGTCGAGCTGGGCTTCGGTGCCCTCGCCGCCGTAACGCGAGAGAAGATCAATGTTCTCGACCGGCAGGAAGAGCTTGGCGTCATCGGCATATTGCAGTTCGAGGCAGGCATGCGGCGCGCCTGCGGCCTCGATGGTCCTCAGCCCTATAAAGCGGCCGATACCATGTTCGGCGTGGACGACGATCGAGCCCTCATCGAGGCCCGCGACCTCCGAGATGAAATCGGCTGCGCGCTTGCGGCGCTTGGAGCGGCGCACCATACGGTCGCCGAGGATGTCCTGCTCGCCGATGACGACGAGATCGCCGGCCTCGAAGCCGGCTTCGAGACTGAGCACGGCGGCCGCCGCCTCGCCTCTCGCCAGCGAACCGACATCCTTCAGCGCTTCGATCGGCTTGACCTTTTCCAGGCCGTGTTCGTTCAGCACCTGCAGCAGGCGCTCCAGCGAGCCTTCGGTCCAGGCGGTGATGAGCACTTTCGCGCCGGCAGCGCGGCGGTCGGCAATATGCTTGACGACGACGTCGAAGATGTTGATGCGTTCGGCATCGCCGCCGCCCTCAGCATTCGAACGGGCCCAGCGCTGGCCTTGGCGGGCGTCGACATTGACGACCCGCCGCGCCTCGCCCTCATGCTCGTTGAAGGGGCTGATGCGGATCGCACCCAGCGCGTCGAGGGTTTTGACGAAAAGCTTGCTGTCGAGATAGAGCTGGCCCGGCGTCACCGGCTTGTAAGGCGTGCCCTGCGTCATCCCCTTGGCCGGCTGGCCGGAGTTCAGGCGGGCGTCGTAATAGTCGAAAACGAGCTTGGAGCGCTCTTCTGCTGCCTCACGTACCGTATGGTCGATGACGATCCGGAAGCCGCTGAGATAATCGAAGACGGTATCGAGCTTCTCGTAGAAAAGCGGCAGCCAGTGCTCCATGCCGGGGTAACGGCGGCCTTCGGAGACGGCAAGATAGAGCGCGTCGTCGCGTGTGGTCGCGCCGAAAGCGGAGAGGTAATTCTTGCGGAAACGGCTGATCGTATCCGGCGTCAGCGTCACCTCGCTCATCGGGTTGAGATCGAGGGATCGCACCTGCCCTGTCGTGCGCTGGCTGGCCGGATCGAAGCTGCGGATGCTCTCCAGCGTGTCGCCGAAGAAATCGAGGCGGACCGGCTCTTCCGAACCGGGCACGAAGACGTCGAGAATGCCGCCGCGCACCGCATATTCGCCAACCTCGCGAACGGTCGCGACGCGCTCGAAGCCATTGCGTTCCAGGCGGCCCGCGAGATCGTCCATGCGCAGCTGGTTGCCGGGACGGGCCGAAAAAGTCAGGCTTTCGATGACATCCTGCGGCGCCACCTTTTGCAGCATGGCATTGGCGGTGACGAGCACGATTGCCGCATGCGGCTTCTTGCGATGGGCGATGAGGCCGCCGAGTGCGGCAAGTCGGCGGGCCGAGGTGTCGGCACTCGGCGAGACGCGGTCATAGGGCAGACAGTCCCAGGCCGGCAGGGTGAGAACCGGAATGTCGGGGGCGACAAAGCCCAGCATCTGTTCGAGATCGGCCATGCGGTGGCCGTCGGACATGACATAGGCGACCGGCTCTCCCGTTCGGGCGAGCTCGGCGAGCAGCAGCGTCTCAAGACCTGCCGGCACATTGCCGATCGTCAGCTGCTCGGCAATGGCCGCAAGCTTCTTCGCATCGAAACCAGGGATCATTCCGGCGTCCTGAGGGGCTTGTCAAAATCGGGCTTATAGGCGGCGATGCGGGCAAACATCGGTGTTTGGAAACGCTCTGGCACCGGCCATGTTCCCATGATCCAGCGGACGAGATCGTTGTCCTCTTCCGCCATGATCGTCTCGAACTCGTCGAGCTCGGCTTCCGACAATCTGGCGACCTCGGCTTCGGCGAACTGTCCGAAGACCAGATCCATCTCGCGAATGCCGCGATGCCAGCAGCGGAAAAGGATCCGGCGGCGGCGCGGGTCGAGACCGGCACTGGTGAGCGTGACACCTGTCATGGCATACCTTCCTGTTGATGCGCCTCTATAGACCCTGGAAAGCGGCTTGTCAGCCTTGCCAAGGCCGCATTGTTCATCGCATTTTGGCCGCATGCGCCCCGCCATTCTCGATCCTCTGTTTTCCCCTATTTCGGGCCTTCCGGGCGTCGGCCCGAAGATCGCCGACCTGCTGGTCAAGCTGCTCGGGCGCGAGACGCTGGAGGATTGCCGGGTCATCGATCTGCTCTTCCACGCGCCCTTCTCGCTGATCGACCGGCGCAACCAGCCAGGCATCGCCCGCGCGCCGCAGGGGGCGATCGTGACGATCACGGCGCGCGTCGACCGCCACCAAGTGCCGCCGGGCGGCAAAAGCAATATCCCCTACCGCGTCTTCCTGCATGACGAGACCGGCGAACTGACGCTGGTGTTCTTCCGCGGACAGGCGGCGTGGCTGGAAAAGCAGCTGCCTGTGGACGCGGAGGTGACGGTCAGCGGCAAGATCGACTGGTTCAACGGCCGCGCCTCGATGGTGCATCCCGATTATATCGTCAGGGCCGACGAGGCGGAGAGCCTGCCGCTGGTCGAGCCAATCTATCCGCTGACGGCGGGGCTCTCGCCGAAGACGCTGCGCAAGATCATCGACGCCGGCCTGCCGCGTTTTCCCGAGCTGCCGGAATGGATCGACCTGGCGCTGACTGAGAAACAGGGCCTGCCGTCGATCCGCGACAGTTTCCACATGCTGCACGAGCCGCGCGATCCCAGCGATATAGACCCGCAAGCCCCTGCCCGGCGGCGGCTTGCCTATGACGAGTTCCTCGCCGGCCAGCTGTCGCTGAGCCTGGTGCGGCAGAGGCTGCGCAAGGTAGCGGGCCAGCCGGTCACTGCGACCGGCGCCATCAGCAGCAAGATCCTGAAGACCTTGCCCTTCTCGCTGACCGGCAGCCAGAACGAGGCGATCGCCGAGGTTTTGAAGGATATGGCCGGCAACGAGCGCATGCTGCGGCTGCTGCAGGGCGATGTCGGTTCCGGCAAGACGCTGGTGGCGCTGATGGCGATGGCGGCGGTGATCGAGAGCGGCGGCCAGGCCGTGCTGATGGCGCCGACCGAAATCCTGGCGCGGCAGCACCACACAACGATCTCGAAATTCGCCGCCGCCGCCGGGCTCGGCATCGAGGTGCTGACCGGGCGCACCAAGGGACGCGAACGGGAGGAAATCCTGGAGCGAATCGCCTCGGGCGCTGCCCAGATCGTCATCGGCACGCATGCGCTGTTCCAGGACAGCGTCGCCTATGCCAATCTGATGCTTGCCGTCGTCGACGAGCAGCACCGTTTCGGCGTGCATCAGCGCCTGCGGCTGACCGCCAAGGGCCTCTCGCCGCATATGCTGGTCATGACGGCAACGCCGATCCCGCGCACGCTGGTGCTTGCCGCCTTCGGCGATATGGACGTCTCCAAGCTCACCGAAAAGCCGGCCGGCCGCAAGCCGATCCAGACGATCACCGTGCCGATGGAACGGACCGGCGAAATCGTCGGCCGGCTGCAAAGCGCGATCACTGAGGGCAAGAAGGCCTACTGGATCTGCCCGCTGGTGGAAGAGTCCGAGGAACTCGACCTGATGTCGGCCGAGGAACGGCATGCGACGCTGGTCTCAGCACTTGGCCCGGGCATCGGCCTCATCCACGGTCGCATGAGCGGGCCGGAAAAGGACGCGGCGATGATGGCGTTCAAGAATGGCGAGACCCGGCTGCTCGTCGCCACGACCGTCGTCGAGGTCGGTGTCGACGTGCCGGATGCGACGATCATGGTGATCGAACATGCCGAACGCTTCGGCCTGGCGCAATTGCATCAGCTGCGCGGCCGCGTCGGGCGCGGAGACGAAGCCTCGACCTGCATCCTGCTCTACAAGGGACCACTCGGCGAGACCGGCCATGCCAGGCTTTCGATCATGCGGGAGACGGAGGACGGTTTCCGCATTGCCGAGGAGGACCTGAAGCTGCGCGGCGAAGGCGAATTGCTCGGCACACGGCAATCCGGCACGCCGGGCTTCCGCATCGCCAGCCTCGAGGCGCATGCCGACCTGCTGGAGATCGCCCGCAAGGATGCGGCTTACCTCATCGAGCGGGATCCGGAGCTGACCAGCGAAAGGGGAGCGGCGATCCGCACCCTGCTCTATCTTTTCCGTCGCGACGAGGCGATCCGTTTTCTCAGGGCTGGATAAAGCACGCTACGGCGCTTTAAGTCTTTGTTCTATGCATGTCGTTGCCCCAAAACCGCTGAACACTTTTGGGCGACATGCATCATTCCGCTTTGGAAACCGCCACCGGCTTCGGCCGCGGCAAATGCTTCTGCTTCGGATCAGCCGGCTTGTGCTCGGGCGCCACGAGCCCGCCTGAAATCAGGAACTTGGCGGCGTCTTCCGGCGACATATCGAGCATGACGATCTTCTCGCGCGGCACGAAGATGAGGAAGCCGGCGGTCGGCACCGGCGTCGGCGGCAGGAAGACGGCGACCATGTCCTGGCCCATCGCATTGAACTTCGAAGCGATTTCGCCCTTGGCGTCGGTGGCGATGAAGATCAG
The DNA here is from genome assembly GCF_000769405.2 of Rhizobium brockwellii. NCBI lineage: Bacteria > Pseudomonadati > Pseudomonadota > Alphaproteobacteria > Hyphomicrobiales > Rhizobiaceae > Rhizobium > Rhizobium brockwellii. The sequence continues at coordinate 1,915,148 of NZ_CP053439.1, read as the reverse complement.
TGCCCAGAGGCCGGGACCCGGATATTCGATGAGGCCGACCTTCTTGAAGGAATTCGCCTGTTCCTTCAGCACGGTTTCGAAAATCTGTTTCACGCTTCTGTAGATCGTGCGCACCAGCGGCATGCGCTGAACGATCGATTCGCCGAAACGGACGATGCTCTGGCCGATGAGGTTCTTGCCGAGAAAGCCGACGACGGTGATCAGCACGATGGCAATCAGCAGGCCGAAACCGGGAATGGCGAAATTGAGATAGCTTTCCGGATTCCAGCGCGCTGGAATATAGGGCCGGACCCAACTGTCCGACCAATGGATGAAGGTCCAGGTCAGCCAGATGGTAATCGCGATCGGCGCGCAGATGATCAGCCCTGCGAGAAAATTGTTCCTCAGCCGCGTCGCGACCGGCATTCTGGGGGTGTTGTCGGTCATCGTTTCCTGATGATCTCCATCTCAGTCGTGGACAGGCCGGTACGCCGGCCCTTCCCCCTTGTCCGCAGAGCAAAATTGCCAGAATTCGGGGCGTCGCACAATATGTTTCGGCGCGACGGTCGCGGCGTTACAGGCTTATTCCACGGTCACCGATTTCGCCAGGTTGCGCGGCTGGTCGACATCGGTGCCCATGAAGACGGCGGTGTGATAGGCGAGCAACTGGATCGGCAGCGAGAAGATCATCGGCGCGATGATTTCATCGACCACAGGCAGGGTGATCGTCGCCATGGTCGGCAGTTTCGAAGCCGCTGCACCGGCCTCGTCGGTGATGAAGATGATGCGGCCGCCGCGGGCTGCGACCTCCTGCATGTTCGAGACGGTCTTTTCGAAGAAACGGTCGTAAGGGGCGATGACAATAACAGGCATGTTCTCGTCGATCAGCGCGATCGGTCCATGTTTCAGTTCGCCGGCGGCATAACCTTCGGCATGGATATAGGAGATTTCCTTGAGCTTCAGCGCGCCTTCCATGGCGAGCGGGAAGCTGGTGCCGCGGCCGAGATAAAGCACGTCCTTGCACTTCGACAGCTCGCGCGACAGGCTTTCCATCTGCGGCTGGATGAGGTTCAGCACCCGGCTCATGATGCGCGGTATTTCGGCGAGATGGCGCACCAGCGCCCTCTCTTCGTCAGCACTCACCGTGCCGCGCGCCTTGCCGGCGCCGATCGCCAGCGCTGCCAGCACGGCAAGCTGGCAGGTGAAGGCCTTGGTCGAGGCGACGCCGATTTCGGGGCCAGCCATGATCGGGAAGACGGCGTCGGATTCACGCGCAATTGTCGATTCGCGGACATTGACGACCGCGCCGATCTTCAACCCGTTGTCCCGGCAATAGCGCAGCGATGCCAGCGTATCGGCAGTCTCGCCGGACTGCGAGATGAAGAGCGCTGCCTGCGACGGCGACAGCGGCATTTCGCGGTAGCGGAACTCGGAGGCGACGTCGATTTCAACAGGCAGGCGGGCATAACGCTCGAACCAGTATTTGCCGACGAGGCCGGCAAGATAGGCAGTGCCGCAGGCCGAGATCGCAAGACCGGTCGCCGCCTTGAAGTCGATCGCGGCGGCATTGGCGCCGATCGTATTCTTGGCGAAATCGACATAGTGGCTGAGCGCGTGGGAGATCACCTCCGGCTGCTCGTAGATTTCCTTTTCCATGAAATGGCGGTGGTTGCCCTTGTCGACAACATAGGCGGTCGCCTGCGAGATCTGCCGGGCGCGTTTGACCGGCTTGCCGGCGAAATCGAGCACCGCGACACCGTCGCGGGTGAGGATGGCGCAATCGCCGTCGACGAGATAGGTAATCTCGTTGGTGAAGGGCGAGAGCGCGATCGCGTCCGAGCCGAGGAACATCTCGCCGCGGCCGTAGCCGACGGCGAGCGGCGGGCCCGAACGGGCGGCCATGATCGTGCCTGGATCGGCCTTAAGCATGATGGCCAGCGCATAGGCGCCGGTGACCCGGTTCAGCATCTTCAGCATGGCAGCGCGCGGCTCCAGGCCTTCGCGCAAATATTTCGCCATCAGATGGGCGACCACCTCGGTGTCGGTCTGGGTTTCGAAGACCGAACCCTCTTCGGTCAACTCATCGCGAAGCTCGGAGAAGTTCTCGATGATGCCGTTATGGACGACGGCGACGCCTTCGACGAAATGCGGATGGGCATTGGTCTCATTGGGAATGCCGTGGGTCGCCCAGCGCGTGTGGGCGATGCCGACGGTGCCGGGCAGCGGTTCGCTGTCGAGCCGCTTTTCCAGATTGAAAAGCTTGCCCTCGGCGCGGCGGCGATCCATCACGCCGTCATGAATGGTGGCGACGCCGGCGGAATCGTAACCGCGATATTCGAGACGCTTCAGCGCATCGACCAAGCGCCCGGCAACAGGCGCAGTTCCGACGATCCCCACAATGCCGCACATATAATATCCCCACGAAGCCTCAAACAATGAGGCCAGTCCTAACGATTCCTGCTTATTTCTCAATCACCTCGGCGGTCACTTTGAATTTCCGCCGGTTACGCAAGGCCGATCAGGCTTTCGCCTTCTTCGCCGCCTTGATGGCCAGCGCACGCTCGCGTAGCAGCGTCGCGCGGCCGGGCTTGTTCTCCTGCCGGGCACGACCGAGCGCCAGCGCGTCCGCCGGCACGTTGGCGGTGATGACGCTGCCGGAGGCGATATAGGCACCGTCGCCGATCGTCACCGGCGCCACCAGCGAGGAGTTGGAACCGATGAAGGCGTTTTCGCCGATCACCGTCTCGCTCTTGTTGACGCCGTCATAGTTGCAGGTGATCGTCCCGGCGCCGATATTGCTGCCGGCGCCAATGACGGCATCGCCGATATAAGTCAGGTGGTTGACCTTGGCGCCCTCGCCGAGCCGGCCATTCTTGACCTCGCAGAAATTGCCGACCTTCGAACCGGTGCCGAGATCCGCACCCGGCCGCAGTCGCGCAAAGGGCCCGACGGTCGCGCCCTGACTGACGTGCGCGCCTTCGATATGCGAGAAGGCATGGATGACGGCGCCGCTGTCGATCACAGCATCAGGACCGAAGACGACGTTCGGCTCGATCAGCGCATCCTGACCGATGACGGTATCGTAGGAGAGAAAGACCGTTTCCGGCGCGATCATGGTGACGCCTGAAAGCATCATCTGGTGGCGGCGGCGCTCCTGCCAGAAACGTTCGATAACGGCGAGTTCGGCACGGGTGTTGCAGCCGGTCATCTCGATCTCGGGAGCATCGACGGCCGTGACGCGTCCGCCGAGCGAACGGGCGATCTCGACGAGATCGGTCAGATAGAATTCGCCCTTGGCATTGGCATTGCCGATGCGCGTGAGAAGATCGAGCGCCTTGCTGCCGTTGATCGCCATCAGCCCGCTGTTGCACCAGGTGACGGTGCGCTCGGCATCGGTCGCGTCCTTCTCCTCGCGGATGGCGATGAGTTCGCCATCCTTGACGAGCAGGCGGCCGTAGCCGCTCGGGCGGTCAGTGTGGAAGCCGATGACGACGACATCGCTGCCATTGGCAAGGCCCTGGCGGGCGGCCTTCAGCGGTCCGTCGGTCTGAAGCGGCACATCGCCATAGGTGACGAGGATATCGTCGTAGCCCTTGGCGATCGCTTCACGCGCCGCCAGCACTGCATGGCCGGTGCCGAGGCGTTCCTTCTGCAGATAGGATTCGATGCTGACGCCGCCGATGCTCGCCGCCTTTGCCACGTCCTCGGCATCACGGCCGACGACAAGGGCGACGGACGAGATGCCGGCGGAGGCGACCGCCTCGACCACATGGGCGATCATCGGCCGTCCGGCGACCGGATGCAGCACCTTCGATTTCGAGGATTTCATCCGCGTGCTGTCACCGGCGGCAAGGATGACGGCAAGACAAGTGCGTTCCATGATTTGCTCCGCGAATCCGCGCCATGAGGCGGCTTTATCGCCTCATACTGCAAAAATCCCTAAATCGGAATCGATTTAAGGATAAATCGCTGTCGATATGCAAAGCCTTCACAAAGGTGAAATTACGGCCGAAATCGATCCTATGATGGCCTCGGAACCGCGGGCCGCGAAGGCTTCGTGCACGTGAATGCGACCGTCCAGGATGACGTCCTCCATCGCACGGCGCGCGGCGGCGTTATCGCCGGACACGATCGCGTCGACGATGCGCATATGGGTATCGGCGATATTGGCGAAGCCGTTTTCGGTTGGCGGCGTGCTCATCCGGAACATGCCGACGAGAGCCGCTTCGATGAGGCTGCCCAGTGTCCGCATGAAGGGATTGTGCGAGGCTTCGGCGATCGCCAGGTGAAAATGAAGGTCGGCGAGTGCCAGGCTGTCGGCCGTATGACCAGCCGCTGCCATCTCGAGCGCCAGCCCGCGCAGCATTTCGATCTCGTCGGCATTCGCTCGCTCGGCGACGAGACCGGCGGCGAAGGGTTCGAAGGCGAGACGAATATCGTAGAGCTGCAGCAGGAATTCTTCCGTCACGCCGTTGTCGAAGTGCCAGGCGATAATCTCGCTGTCGAACATGTTCCAGAGATTCTTCTCAGTCACACGCGTGCCGACCCGGGCCTTGGCGACGACCATGCCCTTGGCGGCGAGCGTCTTCATCGTCTCGCGCAAGACCGTGCGGGACACTTTGAAACGCTGCGCCAGTTCCGTATCGCCCGGCAGGATCGAGCCGACGGGATAGGTGCCGGCGACGATCGCCTTACCGAGTTCGTCGACGACCTGAGCGTGGCTCGTCCGGGTTCTGCGCCCCGTCTTGCGTGTCTCGTCCAATTTGTAGCGCAAGCGATCCGTCTCCCCCTCAGGCGTACCTCTTGTTCAGACTGGAAACGAACAGGATGGCTTTCTGCATCAGGATGAATGCAAACAGCAGAAGGCCAATCAGGATCTTGGTCCACCAGCTCGACAGCGTGCCGTCGAAGGTGATGTAGGTCTGAATGAGCCCCTGGATCAGGATACCGATCAAGGTTCCCGCCACGAATCCCGCTCCTCCGGTCAGCAGCGTCCCCCCAATGACCACCGCCGCGATGGCATCGAGTTCGACGCCGACTGCTGCAAGAGAATATCCGGCAGAGGTGTACAGCGAAAAAACGATCCCGGATAGGCCCGCAAGAAAGCCCGACAGGGCATAGATCTGGATTGTCGTGCGGCCGACCGGCACGCCCATCAGCCGCGCCGTCTGCGGACCGCCGCCGAGTGCATAGACATTGGTGCCGAAGCGGGTGCGCTGGGCGATGAAGATGCCGACGGCAAAGACCAGAAGCATGATGCCGCCGATCAGCGTCAGCCGCCCGCCGCCGGGTAGACGGTAATAAAGGCTCGTCAGCGTCGAATAATATTCGTGATCGATCGGGATGCTGTCGATCGAGAGCACGAAGGCCATGCCGCGCGCCAGGAACATGCCGGCAAGCGTGACGATGAAGGCCGGCATTTCCAGATAGTGGATGATCGCGCCCATGATGGCGCCGAAGGCAGTGGTGATGACGAGCACGATCGCGAAGGCGAGCAGCGGATGGATCGAGGTATTCTGCAGGATCACCGCGAGGAAGACGCCGGTAAAGGCGATGACCGAGCCGATCGACAGATCGATGCCGCCCGAGATGATGACGAAAGTCATGCCGACGGCAGCGATGCCGAGAAAGGCATTGTCGGTCAAAAGATTGCCGATGACGCGCGTCGACAGAATGTTCGGATATTGCAACGCGCAGCCGGCATAGGCGAGCACGAAGATGACGATGGTCGCAAGCAGCGGCAGGTATTTGGAGTTCATTTCGGCTGCTCCCTACCGCCCTGCCGGCGGCTGGCGAAGATGGCGAGCGATTGCACCGCCGGCGACTGGATGACGAGGATGACGATAATGATGACGGCCTTGATGATCAGGTTGAATTCAGGCGGGAAGCCGGCGGACAGGATGCCGGTATTCACCGCCTGGATGATCATCGCACCGATCAGCGACCCGAGAATGCTGAAGCGGCCGCCGAGCAGCGAATTGCCGCCGACGACGACGGCGAGGATCGCGTCGAGTTCCAACCAGAGGCCGGCATTGTTGGCATCGGCGCCCTTGATGTCGGCTGCGACGATGATGCCCGCGATCGAGGCGCAGAGCCCGCTCAGCATATAGACCGCCATCAGCAGCACCGGCGTTTGAATGCCGGAGAGCGTGCTGGCGCGGCGATTGATGCCGACGGCCTCGATCAGCATGCCGAGCGCCGTGCGGCGGACAAGCAGGATCACGAGCAGGCCGACGAGAAGCCAGATGACGACAGGCATCGGCAGGAGAGCCATGGAACCGCTGCCGAAGAAGGTCAGCCCGTCATCGTTGAAGGTCAGGATCGCACCTTCGGTGATCAGCTGGGCGATGCCGCGGCCGGCCACCATCAGCACCAGCGTGGCGATGATCGGCTGGATGTTGAGGACCGCCACCAGGAACCCGTTCCAGACGCCGCAGGCAAGCCCGATCATAAGTGTCAGGATAATGGTGTAGGCAACTGAATTTCCTGAAACAATCGACGATGCGGCGACTGCGCCGCAGATGGCGATGACCGCACCGACGGACAGGTCGATGCCCTTGGTGGCGATGACCAACGTCATGCCGATCGCCAGCAGCGCCACCGGCGCACCGCGGTTCAGCACGTCGATCAGGCTGCCATAGAGGCGATCATTCTGAACCACGACATTAAAAAACTGCGGTGACGTTATGAAATTCAACAGAAGAATGACAACGAGCGCAATCAATTGCGGCGCCAGGCGATATGCCAGCGCTTTCAGCGAGGACCTCATGCATCCTCCATCTTTTGTTCGGCGGCGGCGATGGCTTCGACGATGCCGGCAGCGGTGATACGTTCGCCTGTCAGTTCAGCGATATGCTGTCTGTCGCGAAGTACGATGACACGTGAACTATAGGCGACAAGCTCTTCAAGTTCCGAGGAAATCACGATCAGCGACATGCCGCCGGCGCAGAGCTCTTCGATCAGCCGGATGATCTCGGCATGGGCGCCGACATCGATGCCGCGGGTCGGCTCGTCGAGGATCAGAAACTTGGGATTGGTCGCCAGCCAGCGGGCGAGGATCGCCTTCTGCTGATTGCCGCCTGACAGTAGCCGGATCGGCTTCTCGCGATCGGTGGTGCGGATATCGAGCGCCTTGATGTAACGGTCGGCAAGCGTGTTCTGCTCGGCACGCGACAGCGGCCGCGTCCAGCCGCGGCGGGCCTGGAGGGCAAGTGCGATGTTCTCCCGGATCGACAGGTCGCCGATGATGCCATCGGTCTTGCGGTCCTCGGGGCAGAAGCCGAAACCCTTTGCGATCGCGGCGCGCGGGCTCGAAATCGTCACCGGCTGGCCGTCGATCGTGGCGCTGCCGCTGTCGGCATGCTCGATGCCGAAAAGCAGTTCGGCGGTTTCGGTGCGGCCGGAACCGAGCAGTCCGGCAACGCCGACCACCTCTCCGGCGCGCACTTCAAGATCGAATGGTTTGACTTTGCCGCGTTTGCCGTAGCCTGCAAAATGATATCGGACGTCGCCGGCCGCAAGGCTGCGTTCCCTGACGGTCTCTTCTACATGCGCCAGTTCGCGGCCGAGCATCATGGCGATCAGGCCCTGGCGCGGCAGATCGGCGGCGTCGCGGGTGCCGACGAGCTTGCCGTTGCGCAGCACGGTGATACGGTCGCTGATCGCATAGACCTGCTCGAGAAAATGGGTGATGAAGACGATGCCGAGGCCGCGCTTTTTCAGGTCTTCGATGATGCGGAAGAGCAGCGCGACTTCCTGATTGTCGAGACTTGCGGTGGGCTCGTCGAGGATCAGCACCTTGCCGGAAAGATCAACGGCGCGGGCGATGGCAACCACCTGCTGGACAGCGACGGAGAAACGGCCGAGTTCGGCGGTAACGTCGATATCGACGCCATAGCCGGCGAGGAGATCGCGCGCCTTGCGGTTCATCGCACGGACGTCGGTCATGCCGAAGCGCCTCGGCTGGCGTCCGAGAAAGAGGTTTTCGGCGACGCTCAGATTGGAAAGGAGATTGACCTCCTGATAGACCGTGCCGATACCCAGCTTCTGGGCGGCGAGCGTATTGGCCGGATTGATTTCCTGGCCGTCGAGCGTCAGGCTGCCCTCGTCACGATGATAGGCGCCGGTGATGCACTTGATCAGCGTCGACTTGCCGGCGCCGTTCTCGCCGAGCAATGCATGCACCTCGCCTCTGCGGAGCGTGAAATCGACCTTATCCAGCGCCACTGCGCCAGGAAAGAATTTCGATATTCCGGAGGCCGCGAGAACGTTCTCGAAATCGTGAATCATAAGGGTCTGTTTTCCTGATATTGACGGCAAAAGCCGCGCCGCGGCCGGACATGACGTCCCAAGGCGGCAAAGGCAGTTCCGCACCGGTCCATGACGGGCCGGTGCGGTTCTACAGCGCCGCCTGGTCTTTTCGAGACGCATAGAGGACGCTGTAGCGCTTTGAATTGCTGCATGATTTATCCCGAAATCGAATTCCGATTTAAGGAATTATGCAGCAGTGTCACATCAGATCAGTAGCCCTGACCCTTCTTCTCTTCGTAGACCTTCATCGGCTCGTCGGCAGGCGTGTAGAGCTTGGACTCGGTCTGGATCCACTTGGCCGGAGCCTTCTTGTCCTTCAGATAGGCTTCGAGCGCATCGAAGGCCGGACCTGCCATATTCGGCGTCAGCTCGACCGTGGCGTTGGCCTCGCCTTCGGACATCGCCTTGAAGATATCGGGCACGGCGTCGATGGAGACGACGAGGATATCCTTGCCGGGCTTCAGGCCGGCTTCCTTGATCGCCTGGATGGCGCCGACGGCCATGTCGTCGTTATGGGCGTAGAGAGCGCAGATATCCTTGCCGCCATTCTCGGCCTTCAGGAAGCTTTCCATGACTTCCTTGCCCTTGGTGCGGGTGAAGTCACCGGTCTGGCTGCGAACGATCTTGAGGTTGTCGTGGCCGGCAAGGGCTTCTTCGAAGCCCTTCTTGCGGGCGATGGCCGGCGAAGAACCGGTTGTGCCCTGAAGTTCTACGACATTGCACTTCTTGTCGCCGACGGTCTTGACCAGGAAGTCGCCTGCGACCTTGCCTTCATGGACCAGGTCCGACGTAACAGCCGTCAGATAGAGATCGTCCGGAGCCTTGATGGTACGGTCGAGAAGGATGACCGGAATCTTGGCTTCCTTGGCTTCCTTGAGAACGTCGTCCCAGCCGGTTTCAACGACCGGAGCAATGAGAATGGCATCGACGCCCTGAGCAATGAAGGAGCGCAAAGCCTTGATCTGGTTTTCCTGCTTCTGCTGCGCATCGGCAAACTTCAGATCGATGCCGCGCTTCTTGGCCTGTTCCTTGGTCACAGTCGTTTCAGCCGCACGCCAGCCCGATTCCGAGCCGATCTGCGAGAAGCCGACAGTGAGGCCGGCGGCCGAAGCCGAACCGAACATGCAGGCAGCCAGAATCGTGGCACTCAAAAGTGCAGTCTTCAATTTCATGATTTCCTCCCAATGCCGCATCTCGCGGCGCAGGGTCAAAAAATCATATAGTATTACTTTTGTAAATCGGAATCTTGGGATGCGCTGCAGCAAAAAAAGAGCGCCCACAGGGGCACTCTTCGCATCCGCGAGATGGCTACGGGACTATTTACCCGGCAGCTTATCGTCGACACCTTCGACATAGAAGTTCATGCCAAGCAGGGTGCCGTCATCGGCCTTCTCGCCGGCCTTCAGCCAAGGCGTGCCGTCCTGCTTGTTGATCGGGCCGGTGAAGGGATGCAGTTCGCCTGACTTGATCTTGGCTTCGGTCTCCTCGGCCATCTTCTTCACGTCATCAGGCATGTTGGTGTAGGGCGCCATTTTCAGGATGCCGTCCTTCAGGCCATCCCAGCTCTGCTCGGACTTCCAGGTGCCGTCGAGAAGGGCGTGAACGCGCTTGGAGTAGTAGGTACCCCAGGTATCGACGATTGCCGTCAGCTGAGCCTTTGGGCCTGCTGCGATCATGTCGGAGGCCTGGCCGAAGGCGTGGATGCCGCGTTCTTCGGCAACCTGCATCGGCGCTGTCGTATCGGTGTGCTGGGTCAGCACGTCGACGCCCTGGTCGACCATCGCCTTGGCGGCATCGGCTTCCTTGCCGGGGTCGAACCAGGTGTTGACCCAGATGACCTTCAGCTTGAAGCTCGGATCGACCGACTTGGCCCCCTGCTCGAAGGAGTTGATGCCCATCACAACTTCGGGAATCGGGAAGGAGGCGATGTAGGCGGCGCCGTGATTCTTCGAAGTCTTGGCGGCGATCTGGCCGAGGATATAGCGGCCTTCATAGAAGCGCGAATTGTAGGTCGCAAGGTTGGGGCCGGCCTTGTAGCCGGTGCCATGCTCGAACTTGACGTCCGGGAACTTGGCGGCGACCTTGACCGTCGCATCCATGAAGCCGAAGGACGTCGTGAAGATCAGCTTGCAGCCGGAACGGGCAAGGCGCTCGATGGCGCGCTCGGCATCCGGGCCTTCCGGCACGTTTTCGAGGTAAGGCGTATCGATCTTGTCGCCGAACTCGGCCTGGACCTGCTGGCGGCCTAGATCGTGGGCCTGCGAATAACCGCCGTCGGTATGCGAACCGACATAGACGAAGCAGACCTTCGTCTTGTCCGCGGCTTGAGCGGCGGAAGAGATGCCGATCACGGCGGCAGCCGAGGCGGCAAGTGTGAATGCTAACTTCTTCATGATGACCCCTGTTGGTTTGAAGTTATTGCGGAAACCCGTCTTTGTGTTGTTGCTTTATCGCTCCGGCACGAAGGCTTTTCCGAGCGACGCGGGCGTATTGATCAACGTCGTGCGCCGATTATGAGAAATGATGACCAGAACCACAATAGTCGCGGCATAGGGCAGCATCGAGAGGAACTGCGAGGGAATGCCGAGACCGAAGGCCTGCGCGTGAAGCTGCAGGATGGTGACCGCGCCGAAGAGGTAGCCGCCGGCAAAGACCCGCCACGGCCGCCAGGAGGCGAAGACCACCAGCGCCAACGTGATCCAGCCGCGGCCGGCCGACATGTTCTCGGCCCATTGCGGTGTGTAGACGAGCGAAAGCTGCGCGCCGGCAAGACCGGCGCAGGCGCCGCCGAACATCACCGCCAGATACCGCGTGCGGATGACGTGAATACCGAGTGCGTGGGCCGAACCGTGATTGTCGCCGATCGCCCTGAGCTTCAGCCCGGTGCGGCTGCGGAACAGGAACCAGCTGACGCCGACCACGAGCGCGATCGACAGGTAGAAGATCAGGTCCTGGCTGAACAGAGCGTGGCCAACGACCGGAATATCCGACAGGACGGGGATGACGATCTCTCCCAGCCGAATGCCGGGCACACTGACATAGGCTTCGCCAAGCATGCCTGAGGCGCCGAGGCCGAGAAGGGTGAGCGCCAGTCCGGTTGCCACCTGGTTCGCCACCAGCGTCAGTGTCAGGAAGGCAAACAACAGAGAGAAAAGCGCGCCTGCCGCAATGCCGCAGACAATGCCGACATAGGGCGAACCCGACATCTGCGCGCCGGCAAAGGCGGCGACCGCACCCATGATCATCATGCCCTCGACACCCAGATTGAGAACGCCGGAGCGCTCGGTCACCAGTTCGCCGAGTGCGGCGATGACGAGTGGCGTCGAGGCGGTGATGACCGTCAGCAGAATGGCTTCGAAGATGCTCATGCCGCCCCACCCCTTAGCCGCGACCAGACAATGCGGACTTTGTAATAGATCAGCGTATCGCAGGAGAGCACGAAGAAGAGCAGCAAGCCCTGGAAGACGCGGGTGACCTTGTCGGAAACGCCGAGCGAAAGCTGTGCTGCCTCGCCGCCGAGATAGGTCAAAGCCAGCACCAGGCCGGATGCGATGATGCCGAGCGGATTGAGGCGGCCGAGGAAGGCGACGATGATGGCGGTGAAACCATAGCCCGGAGAGATCGCCGGCTGCAAATGGCCGATCGAGCCGGAAACCTCGCTGATGCCAGCAAGGCCGGCAAGAGCGCCCGAGAACAGAAAGCTGAACCAGATCATCTTCTTGGAGGAGAAGCCGGCAAAACGCCCTGCCCGTTCCGATTGCCCGAGCACGACGATCTCGAAGCCTTTCAGCGTGTAGCGCAGCATGAACCAGGCACCGACCGCCGCGATGATGGCAAAGATGAAGGCCCAATGGGCGCGCCCCGACTCTTCCCAGATCGCCGGCAGCACCGCTTCCGGCGCGAAATCGCGCGAGACTGGAAAGTTGAAGCCCTTCGGATCGCGCCAGGCGCCGCGAATCAGCCAGTCAAGGAAGAGCTGCGCGATATAGACCAGCATCAGTGACGTCAGGATCTCATTGGTGTTGAAATGCGCCTTCAGCAGCGCCGGAATGGCAGCGAAAAGCGCACCGCCGAGCGCACCAAGGATGAGCATCAGCGGCAGCACGAGCGGCGAATGCCAGTCGTAAAAGACGATCGGCAGATAGGAGCCGGTGATGGCGCCGATGGTGAACTGGCCTTCGGCGCCGATATTCCAGTTGTTCGAGCGATAACAGACGGCCAGGCCGACGGCGATCAGGATCAGGGGCGCAGCCTTGATGGCCAGCTCGTGCAGCGACCAGACCTCGAGCAGCGGCTCGATGAAGAAGGCGTCGAGTGCCTCGACCGGGTCCTTGCCGAGCATGGCAAACATGATGGCGCCGAATACCAGCGTCAGGACAAGGGCAAGCAGCGGCGAGACGAAGGCGAAGAGCTTCGAGACATCGGGCCGTTTTTCAAGTTCAATGCGCATGCGGCGCCTCCGGGGGAGAGCTGCTCTCGTGCAGTCCGCCCATCAGCAGTCCGATCCTTTCCCGCGTCAGTTCGCCGGCCGGGAACGGGCGGGAAAGACGGCCTTCGCAGATGACGGCAATATCGGTCGCCACTTCGAAGATCTCGTCGAGATCCTGGCTGATGACAACGACAGCCGAACCAGCTCTTGCGAGATCGACGAGCGCCTGGCGGATGCGGCTTGCAGCCCCGGCATCGACGCCCCAGGTCGGCTGGTTGACGACGAGGACTGCCGGCTGACGGTCGAGCTCGCGTCCAACGATAAACTTCTGCAGGTTGCCGCCTGACAGGGAGCCGGCCGCCGGATCATCGCCGCTCTTGCGGACATCCATCGCCTCGGAAATGCGCCTTGCGGCGGATTTCACCGCCGCGTGGCGAATGATACCGAGCAGGCCCAGAAACGCCTTGCGGTCCGACTGGCTGCGGGCAAGGACGAGATTATCCGACAGTTTCATGGCAGAGACGGCGGCATGTCCATGGCGCTCCTCCGGCACGAAGCCCGCGCCGAGCAGACGGCGGGCGGTAATGCCCTGATTGCCCACGTGCTTCTTGCGGATGACGATCGCCTCGGCCGAGGCGACCGGATATTCGCCCGACAGTGCGTCGAAGAGCTCGCTTTGGCCGTTGCCTGCGACACCTGCTATGGCGAGGATTTCGCCGGAGCGGACCGCCATCGACACATCGCGCAGCGGCATGGCGAAGGGGGTGCGCGCGGCGACGGAAAGGTTGGCGACGGCAAGCTGGACCTCGCCCTTGTCGCTGCGCTCCGGATGCGTCACGGTCGCCACTTCGCTGCCGACCATCATGCGGGCGAGCGAGGCTGGCGTTTCGTGTTTCGGATCGCAGGCGCCGGTCACGCGGCCATGACGCAGGACGGTGGCGCGATCGCAGATGCGCTGCACTTCTTCCAGGCGGTGGCTGATATAAAGAACCGAGCGCCCTTCGGCACGCAGCTTGAACAGCGTCTCGAACAGCTTGTCGGCTTCCTGCGGCGTCAGCACCGAGGTCGGCTCGTCGAGGATGATGAGCTTCGGGTTCTGCAGCAGCGCACGGACGATCTCGATGCGCTGGCGCTCACCGACCGAGAGATCGGCGACATGGGCATGCGGATCGAGCGGCAGGCCGTAGGCGATGGACAGCGCCCTCGCCTCCTCGGCGATCCTGTCGATCGGGATGGCGTCATCGAGCGACAGCGCGATGTTTTCGGCAACCGTCAGCGCCTCGAAAAGCGAAAAATGCTGGAAGACCATGCCGATGCCGAGCTTGCGAGCCTCTCCCGGCGATGCGATCGAGACCGGCTGGCCCTGCCAGAGGATCTGCCCACCTGTCGGCTCGAGAACACCGAACAGCATCTTCACCAGGGTGGATTTGCCCGCACCATTTTCGCCGAGAAGCGCATGAATTTCGCCCGGCGCTATATCGAGATCGATTTCATTGCAGGCTGCAAAGCCACCGAAGAACTTCGTCAGCTTCTGGACCGATAATAACGCACCGGAATCCGGCACATTCAATGGCGACACGTTCCCCTCATTTCTTCTGCCAACCGGTCCGTTCGGATCTCATGGAATCAGCAGCGTAGTTCCTGTTGTTTTTCTTGCTTCCAGATCCGCGTGAGCCTGCCCAACCTCATGCAGCGGATAGGTTTGATTGATATTGATACGCACTTTGTTGCTTTGCACAATATCAAATAGCGCTTTCGCACTGTCGATCAGCTCCTGGCGCGCGGCGATATAGGTGAAGAGCGTCGGCCGCGTTGCAAAGAGCGAGCCCCTCTGCGCCAGAGCCGCAAGGGTAAAATTCTCGATCGGCCCGGAGGATTGGCCGAAGGAGGCAAAAAGGCCGCGCGGCTTCAGACAATCGAGCGACTGTGGAAAAGTATCCCTGCCGATCGAATCGTAGACGACATCCACGCCCTTGCCGCCGGTGATGTCACGGATACGATCGACGAAGCTGTCGCTCTTATAGTTGATCACATGGTCGTAGCCATGGGCGAGCGCCAGCTCGATCTTGTCTTCGGAGCCTGCCGTGCCGATGACGGTGGCGCCGAGCGCTTTTGCCCACTGGCCGGCGATCAGGCCGACGCCGCCGGCAGCGGCGTGGAACAGCAGGACCGTCTGCGGGCCGACCTTGAAGGTGCGGTTCAAGAGATATTCGGCGGTCATGCCCTTCAGCATCATCGCCGCCGCCGTTTCGAGTTCGATTCCTTCAGGCACATGCACCAGATGCCGCGTCTCGATATTGCGTTCAGCGCTATAGGCGCCGTCGGCACCGGCATAGGCGACACGGTCGCCGACCTTGAAATCCTCGACGCCGGGGCCGACCGATGTCACGGTGCCGGCGCCCTCCTTGCCGGTGACGAAGGGCAGATGCGGCGCCTTGTAGGTGCCGTTGCGGAAATAGACGTCAATGAAATTAAGCCCGACCGCCGCCTGCCTGATCTGCACCTCGCCCGCCGAGGGCGAGGGAAGATCAATCTCGACATACTCGAAAACCTCCGGCCCGCCCGTCCTCGAAAATGAAACCGCCTGCGTTTTGGTCATCTGCCTATCCTAAGCTTCGCGTCCAAGGGCGGGGAAGAATTGCAGCACCGCGCCGATGACGTAAAGATAGGCTCCCGTCACGATAAAGAGAATGAGCGCCCATTCGGGCGTGTCGAAATGCATCAGCAGCGAAAAAATGCCGAGCGCCGACCATAGAAAAAAGATGCCGAGGTTGAGCGGGCGCAGCCTTTTGACCCGGACCGGGTGGAGAAAATTGATCGGCAGAAAGGTCAGCACCACCGAGACCATGACAACGGTGAGCGCCGTCGTGGCGCTGGCATCGATGACGAACAGCGTGAAGACGATCATGTTCCAGACGACGGGGAAGCCGGAGAAGAAATACTCGTCCGTCTTCATGCCCATATCGGCATAGTAGATGGCGCTGGAGACGACGATCATGCCGGCGGCGACGAAGGACCAGGGCTCGCCGATCATGCCGCTCTGATAGAGCGCGAAGGCCGGCAGAAGCACATAGGTGACGTAATCGATGATATTGTCTAGCGTATCACCCGACCAGTTCGGCAGCACTTCCTTGACGCGCACCTTTCGGGCGATCGGCCCGTCTATGCCATCGACGAGAAGGGCGAGGCCCAGCCACCAGAACATGTCGATGAAGCGGTGTTCGGCGGCGGCAACGACGCCGAGAAAGGCAAGGAAAGAGCCGGATGCCGTCAGGATATGAACGGAAAAGGCGCGCATCTCCGCATAAGGAACACGCTTGTAGTTGAAAATCTTCATATTCCCCCGACCGCCCTATCGCGCTCGCCCCGGCAAGCATCTTTTTTTTCGCCACCATCGCCGAACCTGTTACTGAATCGGGTTCGACGCCGTAGGTCTTTGTTGTCGCACCATTTTTGCCGAAAACCGGCATCCGTTTCCGGCGTGCTGCTCTAATATGCATCCTTTGCCGGGCTTCGCCAGCGGGAAATACGACATTCCCCGCCTGCTCCCTGCTCCCCATTGAATCCTGACAATGACATGCATATTTCCCTTTAGAAGCGTCGCGTGGAATGGAATGCCTTTAATTCCGGCCCGATATGTAATATCTCGCTCGCATCCGACAGTTCATCCGACGAAACGGGATCCTCTACCGCAATGAACGCGCCCGCAAAGACCGAAGACTTCGCCTCGTCCATCCCCGCCGGCGTCTACGCCGAGACGGTGCTCGATGTCACGCACTATACCGACCGGCTCTTCCGCTTCACGATGACCCGGCCGCAGGGCTTCCGTTTCCGTTCCGGCGAATTCGCGATGATCGGCCTGATGGTCGAGGGCAAGCCGGTCTTCCGCGCCTATTCGATCGCCAGCCCCGCCTGGGCCGAAGAGCTTGAATTCTTCTCGATCAAGGTGCCGGACGGTCCGCTCACCTCACATCTGCAGGCGATCAAGCCGGGCGACCAGGTGCTGATGCGCAAGAAGCCAACGGGCACGCTGGTGCTCGATGCGCTGACGCCAGGCCGTCGTCTCTACATGTTCTCGACGGGAACGGGCATTGCGCCTTTCGCCAGCCTGATCCGCGATCCCGAGACCTATGAGAAGTTCGAGGAAGTCATCCTCACCCATACAACACGCGATGTCGCCGAGCTGAAATACGGCTTCGACCTCGTGCACGAGATCCAGAATGACGAGCTGCTGAAGGAAGTGGTCGGCGACAAGCTGCGGCACTATCCGACAGTGACGCGCGAGGATTTCGAATATCGCGGCCGCATCACCGACCTGATATCCTCCGGCAAGCTGTTCACCGATCTCGGCGTACCGCCGCTCGACCCTGTGATCGACCGCGGCATGATCTGCGGTTCCTCGGCCATGCTGAAGGATACCAAGGAACTGCTCGAGAAGGCCGGCCTCGATGAAGGCGCCAACAGCAAGCCCGCCGAATTCGTCATCGAGCGCGCTTTCGTCGGCTGAAGCATTTCTGAAAATCTGATCTGTCAACGGCTCCGGAAACGGGGCCGTTTCTACAGCGCCGCGCGTCTTTCAGACGCGCAAAGGACGCTGTAGCGCTTTGAATTATGCAGGGGTCTGGCTGAGGTAATCGATCAGCACCGCCATGGTGGCGCGCGCCTCATCCGGCCTGCCCTGATGAATAGCGCGGATGACGGCGACGTGCAACGCGATGGCGCGGTCCATGCGCTCCGGGCTTGCCTTGGAGTACCAGAGGCGACGTGAATGCGTCTGCACCGGGCCGAGTGCTGCCGTGATGAAGCCGTTCGGGCAGGCATCTTCAAGGATTTCGTCGAAGGCCTTGTCGGCAGCGAAGAAGCCGGCGAGATCGCCGGTGACGGCGCATTCCTCCATCGCGCGGGCGCAGTCGATGAGGCGCGCGCGCTGCTCGTCGCTCGCATGTTCGGCGACGAGGCTTGCCGCGATCGGCTCCAGCTCACGGCGCACCTGCATGACATTGCCATGATCCTCAGCCGCGATCTCGGCCACCTGCAGCCCGACGCGCGGCTTGACCAGGATCAGCCCCTGCCAGGCAAGCTTCTGGATCGCCTCGCGCACCGGTGTCCGCCCATGGCCCGCCATATCGATCAGCTGCTTTTCAGTGACCAGCGCGCCTGGCTTCAACGCCAGCGTCACGATCAGATACTCCAGCGCGAGATAGGCAAGATGGCTTTGTGAAGTCTGCAATAAGGAGCTCCGTCGCCGTCTGATATATCACATAGTGACACGGTCAAAAACCGAAGACAAGTCGGCATTGAAATATCAGAATAGAGACAGATAGATAACATAGGTGAGGCGTGAAACTCGGCGAGGCATTGACGTCTGCGCCGTGAAGGCTCGTGCCACCCGCCCCGGCCTACCGAGGCACACCGGCCGCCTACGTCATCAGGCCAGCATGTACCCCTCGGTCACCCCTTGCGGAACGCCCTGCTGGAAACCGAGATCGAATTTTGACACGGGTCTTTTGCATTGGCGAACAGATAACCGTCGGCTTTATGGATGGCACCGAACTCCAGGCCGTTCTCCGCGCATCGTCTGCAAAAAGCCTCGACGTCCTCCACGTCGAAGACCAGTTTGACGGTGGATTGGCCGCTCCGCTGGCCCTTGGCGGCCCGGTGCAGCATGATATTCGCACCGCCGTCCTGAGCGACCAGTTCAACGATCCTGTCGCCCATCAGGCTGGTCGCCTTGAAACCGAAGTGCTTCTCATAAAAGCGCGCCGTTTCCTCGACATTCCCAGCATAGATCACCAGTCTGTTGAGGGGCATGGTGGTGGCCTCCAATAGCGCTTGCGTTCGATTGATAGGAGTAGAGAGACATTATGCGTTTTGCCATGACGCATTATTCGTGCCTCAGCGCCTCGATGGGGTTCAACTGTGCGGCCCTTCTCGCCGGGAAATAGCCGAAGATCATGCCGATTGCCGCGGAGAACAGGAAGGCGACGGCGACCATCAGGGGGCTGAAGACGAAGGGGACTTTCAGGAGCGTCACAGCGCCGAAGCCGAGGCTGAGCCCCAGCACGATGCCGGTGATGCCGCCAAACAGCGACAGCGCTACCGCTTCGACTAGGAACTGGGTGAGCACTTGGTTTTCAAGCGCACCGATCGCCAGGCGGATGCCGATTTCTCGGGTGCGCTCGGTGACGGAGACCAGCATGATGTTCATGATGCCGATGCCGCCGACGAGCAGGCTGATCGCGGCGACGGCGCCGAGCAGGCCGGTCAGCAGAGTCGTCGTGCCGGTCATCGCCTCGGCGATCTGCGTCATGTCGTTGACGTTGAAATCGTCCTGGCGGCCGGGCACGATCTTGCGGCGCTCGCGCAGCAGATTTTCGACATCGGACTGCACCTTGGCTGTGGAGACGCCGTCGCGCGCCGAGATGATGATCTGCGGCACGTTGCTGTTGCCGCTGATGCGTCGCTGAAACACCTTGACCGGCATGATGACGACATCGTCCTGGTCGTTGCCCATGCCGGACTGGCCGCGCTTGGCAAGCACGCCGATGACGGGGCATGAGACCTTGCCGACGCGGATCTGCTGTCCTGTCGGGTCGGCGCTGCCGAAGAGCTGTGAGCGCACCGTCTCGCCGATGATGCAGCGCGCCTGGCCGCGTTCCTCGGCGGGAAGAAAATTGCGGCCGAGCGCCAGATTCCAGTCCTGTGCGATGAAATAGTCGTTGGTGGTGCCGGAGACGCTGGTCGAATGGTTCTGGCCGCCGAAAATAACGGTCGCTGTGGACTGGTTGAGCGGCGCCACCGCCCTGAGGCCACCGATCTGGTCGCGGATAGCCGCGACGTCCTTGACGCTGAAGCGCTTGGCCTCGGAGCTCGCCCGGCCAGGGCCGAACTGGCCGGGACGGACGAACAGCATGTTGGTGCCGAGCCGCGACAGTTCGGTCGAGACCTGCGCGGTGGTGCCGTTGCCGATCGTCACCAGCGCGATGACCGCGGCAACACCGATGACGACGCCGAGCACGGTCAGGAACGAGCGCAGCATGTTGCGGCTGATGGCCCGCAGCGCCAGCTTCAGCGTCTCAAAGAACATGATCCGCCCTCCTCCGGTGCTCGACCTCAGTCTCCAGCTTGCCGTCAACGAAACGCAGCAGCCGTTGCGCATAGGCGGCGATATCGGGCTCGTGGGTGACCATGACGATGGTGATGCCCTGCTCGCGGTTCAGCCGCGTCATCAGATCCATGATTTCGACGCTAGTCTTCGTATCGAGATTGCCTGTAGGCTCATCGGCGAGGAGCAGTGCCGGCTCGGTGACGATGGCGCGGGCGATAGCGACGCGCTGCTGCTGGCCACCTGACAGTTCCTGTGTCTTATGGTGTTCGCGACCGGTGAGGCCGACCAGTGCCAGCGCCTCGCGAGCCCTTTCGCGGCGCTCGCGCACCGCCATGCCGCGATAGATCAGCGGCAGTTCGACATTTTCGACGGCCGAGGTGCGCGAAAGGAGGTTGAAGCCCTGGAAGACGAAGCCGAGCATATGGCGGCGCAGCAGCGTCAGCTGGCTGCGGTCGAAGCCGCTGGTCGGAATGCCTTCGAAGATGTAGTCGCCGGCACTCGGCACGTCGAGGCAGCCAAGAATGTTCATCGCCGTCGATTTACCGGAGCCAGACGGCCCCATGATCGCGACGAATTCATGGGCGTTAATCGCAAGATCGACGTGGTCGAGCGCGCGGATCGCCGCCTCGCCCTCGCCGTAGACTTTCGAGACCTGTCTGAATTCGATGAGCGGCGGGCTTGCCATCCGTCTCTCCGCCTAGTTCGCGCGCGTCGTGGCGTCGGTCACCAGTGCGTCGTTTTCCTTGATGTCGCCGGAAACGACCTGGGTGAACTGGCCGTCGGATGAGCCGACCTGGATGACAACAGGCGCCGGGCGACCGTTGCGCAACACCCAGACACGGCGCTCAACGCCTCTCAGCGCCGGGCCAGCATTGTTGTTGCGCTGGCGTGGCGGGCCGAAGATACCGAAAATACCACGGCCGCGCCTTTCTGCCTGCGCCGGGGCGTAGCGCAGCGCGGCGTTCGGCACCATCAGCGTGTCCTTGACGGCCTCGACGGTCACGTCGGCCGTCGCCGTCATGCCGGGGCGCAGCAGCAGATCGGCATTGTCGACCGACAGGACCGCCTTATAAGTCACGACATTGTTGACCACTTCGGAGGCGAAGCGGATCTGCTCGATCTCAGCGGGAAAGCTGCGATCGGGATAGGCGTCGACGGTGAATTTCGCCTTCTGGCCGACGGCGATCTGGCCGACATCGGCCTCGTCGACATCGACCTGCAACTCCATCTTCTTCAGGTCGCCGGCGATGGTGAAAAGGATCGGCGCCGAAAGCGAGGCTGCGACCGTGGCGCCCGGATTGACGGAGCGGGTGAGGATGACGCCGTCGATCGGCGAGATGATCTTCGCCTTGGCGAGATTGACCTCGGCAAGCTGCAGGTCGGCCTCCGAGGCCAGGACCTCGGCCTCATTGATCTGTTTGGCGGCGACGGCGGAATCATATTTGTAGCTGGCGTCGTCTAGGCTCTGCTGGGTGGAGACGTTGCTCTTGACCAGACTTTTCAGCCGCTCGAGCGAGGTGCCTGCCGATTGCATATCGGCATTGGCCTTGACGACGTTCGCCTTTGCCGAATTGAGCTTGGCGCGCGAGCTCTTCACATCGGCCTCGAGCTTGTTGGTATCGAGGAGAGCGAGCACTTCGCCCGATTTGACCGTGCTGTTGTAATCGACATTGACGTCGCGAACCGTGCCGGACAGCTCGCTCGATATATCCACCTGCTCGGTCGGCTGCACGGAGCCGGTGGCGGTGACGAGCACCGTCAGGTCACCGCGCTTTGCCGGCTGGGTGGCATAGCTCACTTCGCTTTGCCCGCGGCCCATATAGAAATAAGCGGCGACGGCTGCGGCAGCGATGAGGATCAGCAGGATGAGCAGGCGTCCGCGCCAGCGGCTGCGCTTACCCTGCCGCCCCGATGCGGCAAGGACCGCTGCGAGATCGGACGCTGCGCCTGTCTTTGCTCCGGTCTCGCTGCCGCTTACGATTTTGTTCATGTCGTCCTCAATCCGTCAGTGGCCGCCTGCGGCCTCTGCGGTGAAGTAATCACAACGCAGATGAACCGGCGATTAGCGTTGCCGCCGAACTGGCACGGAATTGCGGATGGGTGAAATGAAATATTGGTAAGGAAAGTCAAGTTTTCGATGAGCAAGCGTCCGTCAGTTCGCATCCTCGGCAAATTGGCCCGCGCCGGGCAAAGGATGCAGCCACGGTTCACGCCGCTTGATCCAGACCTCATAGCCAGGCGCAAAGTCGGTTGGCGGACTGTCGAGCGAGCCCAGACGGATTTCCGCCTCGTCTTCCCTGAGGCAGAAAAGCCTGCCGCCGCAGACGGGGCAGAAGCTGCGGCCGGCGAAGGTGGCGATCTCGCCGTTATGGGAAAAAGCCTGGCGCGGCCAGACCGCGAAGAAGGTGAAGGCGGAGCCGCTCGATTTGCGGCAATCGGCGCAGTGGCAGAGACCGGTGCGAAGCGGCTCGCCTTCCACCCTGTAGGCCACCGCCCCGCAAAGGCAGCTTCCGGTTCGGATCCCCATGGCGCCCGTCAGGCGTCGAAATTGGTCGGCAGGCCCGGCGGGCGCCGCTTTGCCGCCATTAACAGGTCGAGTTCGGTGGCCGACGGGCCGAACTTCTCGTAGAGGCGCTTTGCCTCCTTGTCGTCGAGCCGGTATTTCCTGGCAAATTCGCCGATGCTGTAGGGGCGGCCACGCAACACTCTCCGCGCCGGGGTCGCCGTATTCGGTGCGTCGGTCATAGTCTTCTCCTTTTCGTCAGGTACCCTTTAAGTTAGAGCGACCTGACGATTTGGAAAGAGCCCGCGAGCCGCATCAAGGCTTCCGGCGCGGATGGGATGCGGTTGTTTTCCCGGAACCTTTTTCGCCGACATGCGCATTTTTTTGCTCAAGGTTGCGGGCCGCACCAAGCAGACGCGGCGGTGTCAGCCTGTGCTGCGTGCCGCACAAAAACTCTACCGTGCGGACACAAGGGGCTGCCTGAGCACGACAACGACAACCGCGAGCGCGTCCCGGGCTTCGACGTACGCTCGGCGCAGAGCTTGCTCCATGAGTTGTGCGATTAAGGAACAACGACTGCCAATTCCTCGAGCCGCATCAGATCGGGGCCGCCGTACTGGTGATATTGAATGCGTTTCATAGTGGGCCATTCTTCCTGTTTTGCTGAAGGCACGACTGTGACAGTGGCAGCGGCCGTAAGCCCGGGCTGCGCTAGCCGCCCGATGACCAGGCGACCTCCCCTGCCCGCGTTTGACGTGAATACTTGGGGATCGCATGGACATCCGCAGAGGCAATTTCCGGCGTCGCCGCGAAGTCTGATGACCGTTGCTTTCCTGAATTCCGTAACGTCGATGCAGGTTTAGACCACCATGGTGCCAGATTCTGGCACCATCGTTGGTGTGACGTCGTCCGCTTGCAGATCTAGCGGCCGAGCAGCGATCTTCGGGAGGGATTGCCGCGACCGGTCACGGCAATCCACACCCATCAGGAGCGGCTGTTCATGCGCTCGAACAGGGCTTCACCCATCCGCCGTGTGTCGGCGGAGATGCCGATGAGGATCTCATCCTTATCCGCTTCAAGCTGCGCCAGCGCATTGGCAGCGAACTCTTCCGAGGAGACCATCATGCGGCTTGCGGTGCCTTCGCTGCGCGTACCACCGCCGAGAGCGGTATCGACGATCGGTGGCGCGACCTCGATCACCCGAATTGCGGTCGATTTCAACTGATGGCGCAGGCTGAGCGTAAAGGAGTGGATCGCGGCCTTCGTGGCGCAATAGACCGGCACATCGGCCATCGGCGAAAAAGCAAGGCCCGAGCTGACGTTGATGATGAACGCATGTTCTTGCTGCCGCAAGGTAGCGAGCAGCTCAGCGATCAGATGGATCGGCGCCGTAAGATTGATCGCCACTTCCTGATCGAGAGTGTCGATCGCCGGATCGGTATTGAAATCGCGCCGATGCTGAACGCCGGCGTTGTTGACGACGACGTTGAGTGCCGGATGCTTCGCCTTCAGCCATTCGACCATAGAACGGCGGCTCTCGCCGTTGGCAACGTCGCAAATGCGGGTGATCAGCGCAGGCACGTCCTCCTGTGCCTTGCGGAGCGCGGCTTCGCTTCTGCCGCAAATGATGACGTGATTGCCCCTTTCGGAAAGGCGCCGCGCGAGCGCAAAGCCGATGCCGGTTGCGCCGCCAGTGATGAGAATTGTGTTTCCTGTGAGATTCAAGGTCGTCCATCCTTCCAACAATTGAGAAGGTGCGCCGACGATGACGTGGTTATCAGCGGACACACCTTATCGACCGGCAAGCCGGTCTCGGGTGTCGCGGATACCCTTGGAGGGAGAATTGCCGTCCCTTGAGACGGCGACCGGGCTACCATCCGGTCAGCACTCTTTCGACGGGCGCTTCATAGCAGAATGCCGATCATACCGCAATTAGTCGCCATGTTCCCTTGCGCCGGGTTACGCCGCTTGTTGACGTGAGCGATGACGGATGTGCGTTTCAGCAACCTTTTCCACCAGAGCGCCGTAGTAGCAAGAGGCTGCATCGCAGGTCGAACCTCCGCCTGTGACCGGCCTGCATTGATGATTCATGCTCATAAGTTCATGCGATTTGCGGCGCCTAATCATAGTTGGGTACGCGCTCTATATTCAAAGCATGAGATCGGGAAGCGCTACCACGACTGTAGCCAAACTGAGCGGAGAGCGACGATGAACTGGTCGGATGACGAGCTTAGCAAAATCGATCAGGCCGACGATCTGAAAATCGCGCCGTTCAGGGACGATGGCGCCACCTATGGCACCCCGACCTGGATCTGGGAGGTTGTCGTCGATGGCTCGCTCTACGTGCGCGGCTACCATGGTCAGAAGTCCCGCTGGTATCAGGCGGCGGTCCAGCAGCAGGCTGGACGGATCATTGCCGCCGGCATGACGCGCACCGTCGCCTTCGAGCCTGTCGACGGCCCGATGAACGATCGCATCGACGACGCCTACCGCGCCAAATACCGCAAGAGCCAGTATCTACCGCCAATGGTCAGCGCCCGAGCACGCGCGGCAACCGTCCGGATCACGCCACGCGACGAAAATACCTGACGGCGGTCGGATCGCATGAGATCGGCATGCGATCGCCTCAGGGCGCGCGTCGTCGATAGCTCTTCAAATCACCCTGAAAAGAGGAGAAGCAAATGATCAAGCGCACACTCGGCCAGGGCCTGGAGGTCTCCGCCTTGTCGCTGGGCGCCATGGGCTATGGCAAGGCCCGCGAGCTTCCCGACCGGGCCGAGATGATCGACCTGCTTCGCACAGCCGTCGAACGCGGCATGGATTTCTTCGACACCGCCGAAGTCTACGGTCCCTGGACGAACGAGGAGATGGTGGGCGAGGCGCTTGCTCCGGTTCGCGACAAGGTCAAGATCGCCACGAAGTTCGGCTGGGACATCGATCAGGAGACGGGCGAGCACCGCGGTGGCGTCAACAGCAAGCCAGCGCAGATCCGCAGTGCCATCGAGGGTAGCCTAAAGCGCCTGCGCACTGACCACATCGACCTCTACTATCAGCATCGGGTCGATCCGGACGTGCCGATGGAAGATGTGGCCGGGACGGTCGGGGAGCTGATCGCCGAGGGCAAGGTGCGGTGGTTCGGTCTGTCCGAGGCCGGTGCCCAATCGATACGCCGGGCGCATGCGGTGCAGCCGGTTACCGCGCTGCAGAGCGAATATTCCTTGTGGACCCGCGAGCCGGAGGCCGAAATCATCCCGACGATCGAGGAGCTCGGCATCGGGCTCGTGCCTTTCAGCCCTCTCGGCAAGGGCTTTCTGACCGGTAAGATCGACCTCAACACCACATTCGACAGTTCTGATATCCGAGCGGGAATCCCCCGCTTCTCCGAGACAGCGCGTCTTGCCAATCTGAAGCTGGTGGAGCTGATCGGCAAGATCGGCGAGAAGCATGGTGCGACGCCGGCGCAGGTCGCGCTAGCCTGGCTGCTGGCGCAGAAGCCCTGGATTGTTCCGCTGTTCGGCACACGCAAGCTCGAACGGTTCGAGGAGAATATCGGGGCGCTGAACGTCACCTTGGACAAGGCCGATCTTGACGAGATCGAGCATGCCAACATCGTCGTTCAGGGAGCTCGTTACCCCGAAGAAATGCTGCGCCGATCCGGTCTCTAGCGCCACAGGTCTCTAGCGTCACATTCTGCAGCAGCCGATACCACAGCCCCCTGCTTCGACGCTGACGACGGCGCTTTGCAGCTTTCGTCGTTGCGCCGTTACGGGCCCAGTCCAAGCGATGCCAAAACAAGCAAGTTGGAAGGATATCATCATGAAACGAATTTTGGCCGCAACGGCAATCTCGCTCACGATGGGCGAGCCTCTCATGGCCCAGGAAGGAAGTGGAGGCGGAGCCATGCCGGCAAGTGCTTCATCATTGTCGGTCAGCGACATCCAGTCCGTATCCCCGGCTCTTGGCCGATACGCTGAAGAGGACGTGGTCGGAAATCTGTGGCAGCGGCCGCAACTGTCACGTCGAGATCGCAGCATCGTCACTCTGGCCGTGCTGATCGCCCGAAACCAGGCAATCGATCTGAAGCACTACGTCCACGTCGCCCTCGATAACGGGGTGAGCCCGACGGAGATTTCCGAGATCATCACGCATCTGGCTTTCTACGCAGGCTGGTCGAACGCGATGTCCGCAGTCGCCGAGACCAAGGACGTCTTCAAAGACCGGGGCATCACGGCCGACCAGCTGCCTGCGACCTCTCCGCAACTGCTGCCGCTCAACGAAGAGGTCGAGCGCCAACGCGCCAGCGGCGTCGAGAAGAATGTCGGCCCGATCTCTCCGGGGCTGGTGCAGTTTACGACCGACCCGCTGTTCCTCGATCTCTGGCAACGGCCGGGCCTTGCACCGCGAGACCGCAGCCTCGTGACGGTCAGTTCGCTGATCGCATCTGGCCAGAGCGCCCAGATCACCTATCACCTCAACCGCGCCATGGATAACGGCCTGACCGCCGACGAAGCCGGCGAGGTCGTTGCCCATACGGCCTTCTACGCCGGCTGGCCGAACGCCTTCTCTGCATCGTCGGTTGTCGGGGAGGTGCTGCGCAGCCGGGCGAAGTGAAGCTCCGGCCTGCAGTAAAAGCACGCCGGTCCGGCGCAAAGGGGTCCGGCGTACTTGCTGCTCCAAAGCTCCAAGGCTTCATTGCTACCATTTCATAGGCAGGCGTTTATGATGAGCGCCGGTCTATGAGGAGGAATCATCAGTGGAGCGCCAGAATATCAACGACCTGATGGTGTTCCTGGTGGTTGCGAGGGAGCGCAGTTTCACCAAAGCCGCCGCCAAGTTCGGCGTCTCGCAGTCGGCGCTGAGCCATACGCTCCGGCAGCTCGAGCAGCGGCTGGGCGTGCGGCTGCTGACGAGGACGACGCGCAGCGTCTCGCCGACCGAGGCCGGCGAACGGATGTTGCAGAGCATCGGTCCGCTTTTCGACGAGATCGGATCTGCGCTCGATGGGCTCAACATTCTTCGGGACCAGCCGGCCGGAACCGTCCGCTTGACCGCCGGCGACTATCAGATCCAGTGCTACATATGGCCGAAGCTTCGAACCTTTCTCCAACAATATCCCGACATAAGGCTCGAACTGGACGTGAACTACGGTCTGCAGGACATTGTCAGCGAAGGCTACGACGCGGGCGTGCGCTTCGGCGAACAGATCGCCAAGGACATGATTTCGGTGAGGATCGGGCCGGATGTTCGTTTCGCGGTCGTCGCCGCAGAATCCTATTTTACCTCACGCGATATTCCAAAACATCCGAAGGATCTCATGCAGCACAGGTGTATCAATCTGCGCCTGCCCACCTATGGCGGTCTTTATGCCTGGGAGTTCGAAGAGAACGGCCGCGAGATCAAGGTTCGGGTGGACGGACAGCTGGTCTTCAACACGATCTACAACGTTCTTGAGGCGGCTCTCGACGGCTTCGGCTTTGCCTATGTCCCGGAGGATATCGCCAAGCTCCATCTCGGAACCGGTCGCCTCCACCGGTTTCTGGAAGATTTTTCGCCCTATTGGGAGGGCTTCCATCTCTACTACCCAAGCCGACGCCAGTCTTCGCCCGCTTTTTCCCTTCTCGTGAACGCGTTGCGTTATTCAACGTGAGCGGCTGCGACGTGGAGAGCCACCTTAGGCACCGTTGCGCGGCTCCTGCGGGAAATGAAGCGCAAAGGGATCCGCTTCAGACAACGAAACGCTTCGGCAATTCAGTGGCAAGCGCATCGATCGCCAGTCGCGACCGCAACGGCAGATACTGCGTGGTTGGCCACACGGCGTAGCATTCCATCGCCGCCCTCGGTCGATCGGTCCAGAGTTCGATCAGTTCGCCTGCCTGCACGCGGTCATGGATCAGCCAGTAGGGAAGCCAAGCAAGGCCCATGCCATCGACGGCGGCATCGGCGATCACTTCGAGATCGTCAAACCGCAGTCTTGAAGTGACCGACAGGTCGATGAGAGCACCGGTCGCATCGGGAAGCTGCCAGGTCAGGCCATAATCGTTGCGCCAGTATACGAGGGTGTCATGTTCTGAGAGATCCCCCAGAGAACGCGGCTCCCCTCGTGCGGCAAGATAGGCTGGAGAGGCGCAGAGCGCCTTGCGTGGGCTGACCAGTCGCCGGGCGTGGAGCGCGGTTCCGTTGCCAAGGGCGCCGTTGCGCACCGCCAAATCGAAGCCGTCGGCGATCAGATCGATCTGGCGGTCACTGAAGCTGAGTTCGAGCTCGAGCTTCTTGTGCTGGCGCGCATAGGCACGCAAGATGGGTGCGGCGCAGTAGCGGCCAAACAAGACGGGCAGCGACACGCGCAACCTGCCGACGACCTCGCGCTGGCCCGATTCCAGAAGAGACTCGCCCGCGCGCAATTCCTCGATGGCACGCACACAGCGCTCGTAATATTGCTGACCATCCTCGGTCAGGCACTGCGTCCGCGTGGTCCTGTGAAACAACCGGACGCCCAGGCGCTCTTCGAGACGCGCGATGGCCTTACCGACCGCGGAGCGCGTCAACGACAATCGCTCGGCCGCTTTGGCGAAGCCGCCCGTCTCGACTGCCTCGACAAAGACTTGCACCCCATCAAACCTGTCTCGCACCGTGCTGATCCTCGCAAAGAACGGTCCTGAGATTGGAGAACACCAGGAACCAAAGAAGAGAAAAACGATCTCTAATCGTCAGCTGCATTCTACGATATAAGGCTGGCCAAGCAATCGATATTTCATGGCCACCGCAACCTGAGCAGGCCGGACACATCGCAAACATCGCCCACGTTCGCGCGCCATCTCATCAACGGAAGGACGGCAATTGCTGGTAACCATCGTCTATGACAGCGGCTACGGCCATACCGCGCGTGTCGCCGAGGCGGTTGCCGAGGGCGTACGGGAAGTGGAAGGAACCGAAGCGAAGCTGGTTGCCGTCGCGGATGGCGCGATGGACTGGAATGCGCTGGAACGGAGCGACGCCATTATCTTCGGGTCGCCGACCTATAACGGCCTCATTAGCGCCAAGCTCAAGCAGTTCTTCGAGGACTCCACCAAAGCGGTCTGGTCGGAGCTGAAGTGGCGCAACAAGATCGCTGCCGGTTTCACCAACTCCGGAGCCCAGCACGGCGACAAGCTGAACTCGCTCGTATCGATGGCGCTGTTTGCCGCGCAACACGGCATGATCTGGGTCGGTCTCGATCTGATGCCGGGCAACAGCAGCAGCACCGGCAGCACAGACGACCTCAACCGGCTCGGGAGCTGGCTTGGCGTCATGACCCAATCGAATGTTGATCAGGCGCCGGATATCACGCCGGCCGGAAGCGACCTCAACACCGCGGGCTACCTCGGTCGTCGCGTGGCCGAGACCGTGCGCAGGTTTCAACCCGCCTGATCCATCTTTTCCAACCAAGGAATCCTGCCATGAAACTGCTTTGCCTCGATATTCCCCAGCCTGGCGCTAGTCTGGAAAAGTACCTGCCGCATATGACGGATGAAGCCCGACACGCCTGGCAGATGTACAAGGGCGGCATCATCCGCGACATCTATTTTCGCCAGGACCGTCCGGGTGTCGCCATCATCGCCGAATGCGAGTCGGTCGAAGCCGCCAAGCAGGCCCTGAGCGAATTCCCGCTGGCCAAGGCCGGGCTCATCGACTGGGAGGTCATCCCGCTTGGCCCCTTCCTCAACTGGGAATCGCTGTTTGCTTCAGGCAACGCCTGAGATTCCCCGTCCGCGATACAACGGAACAGTTTGCGCCCGATCGCGAATGCGGCGGGCGCAGCAGAGCCTGCGAGCGCATGTTGAAGAGCGATATGAAGTCCGCGTCGTCATCGACATGGCCTCGCTCAATTCCTGAGGAGCCAAGACAATGGCAAATAACATCAAGCCCATCCTTTGCGTGGTCACCAGCCATCCGATCAGAGGTGACACCGGCGAGCCGACCGGCTTTGCGATGGTCGAACTCACGCATCCGCTCGAGGTTTTCCGCGCGGCCGGCATCCCGGTCGAGATCGCCTCGATCCGGGGCGGCCATCCGCCAATCGACTTCTTCGACCTCACTGATCCGGTCAACGCCCGCTTCTGGAAGAACCGCGAGTTCCGCGACGCGCTCGCCCACTCGCTCATCCTCGACGAACTCGATCCCTCTCGCTACTCCGCGGTGTTCTTCGCCGGCGGTCATGGCACGATGTGGGATTTCGCCGACAGTCCGGCTGTGCAACGCGTCATCCGCGATATCTACGAAACCGGCGGCATCGTCTCGGCGGTCTGCCACGGTCCCGCTGCATTGGTGAACGCAACGCTCTCGGACGGCAGCCATTTGGTCGCGGGCAAGAAGCTCGCCGCCTTCACGGACGAGGAAGAGGCGGAGGTCAAGTACACTGAGGTCGTGCCCTATCTGCTGGCGACGACCCTCAAGGAGCGAGGCGCGCTGCATCAGCCAGCGCCGAACTGGACGGAGAAGGTGGTGGTCGATGGCCGTCTGATCACAGGCCAGAACCCGGCTTCTGCACACGGCGTCGGCCAGGCGATCGTCGATTACCTCACCCGGAAGTCCTGACCGAGGGAATTCACCAATGAAGATCATCGCAATCGAAGAGCATGTCCTGCCTGATGAGGTGAAGCATGGGTGGAACACGATACCTGGCGCCGACGACGGAACGCTTGGGCTCAATCCGGGTCTGCTTGGCGAACGGCTGGCGGATGTTGGAGAGCAGCGGCTGGCTCTGATGAACGAGACCGGCGTCGATGTGCAGGTTCTCTCCTTGACCACCCCGGGTCTCAACAATCTCGGCCATCACGGCGTCGATCTTGCTCGTCGCGCCAACGACATTCTGGCCGGCGCTGTTTCGGCTCACCCATCCCGCTTCCAGGCGATGGCGGCTCTCTCCTTTGCGCAGCCGGACGAGGCGGCGCGGGAGCTACGCCGAGCCGTCGAGGAACTCGGCTGCAAAGGTGCCGTTCTGTTCGGCAGGGTCGGCGACAGGAATCTCGATCACATGATCTTCGAGCCGACATTCGCCAGCGCAGCGGAACTCAATGTCCCACTTCTGATTCACCCGCAGATCCCGCAGACAAGCATTCGCGACACTTATTATGCGGGCTTCGGCGCGCCCGTCGATCTCGCCTTGTCGACGTTTGCCCTCGGATGGCATTTCGAGGCAGGCATCCAGTTCGTGCGTCTGATCCTGGGGGGCGTCTTTGACCGTCACCCGAACCTCCAGGTCATCCTCGGGCACTGGGGTGAGCTGGTGCTGTTTTATCTCGAGCGGCTCGTCATGCTGGATCGGGTGTCCAAACTCCAGCGGCCATTCCTCGACTATGTCCGCAACAATCTCTATCTGACGGCCAGCGGCATGTTCAGCCCCGCCTATTTGCGGCAGGCGATCGATACCGTCGGCGTGGACCGCATCCTGTTCTCGACGGACTACCCATACCAGTATCGCCCTGGAGGCGATGCGCGGCGATTTGTCGAAGATCTTCAGCTCGACGCCGCCGACAGGGCGAAGTTCGCGCATGCGAATTGGGAGCGCCTCACCGCAGGCCGCGTGCTCGCCTGATCTCGGCAGAAAGCTTCCGTTCGTGAGGCAGACTCATAAGGTCTTGCAATTTGCCGCCGGTAATCCTTTCCGATGCGTGACCCATTTACTCACGTGAGCGATCCGCTGCTTCGCCCCTGAGCACCGGTCCCAGCATCGACTATTCCGGCTGACGGACTACTGAAGGCGCGGAGCCGCGAGTCAAGAACCCGTTCAAGCTGTTGTTGGTGGAGCGGACTCTCAGCGACGTGATAGCGCAAGCGAGGAGCGATCCATGAAGTTCGACACACCTGCAGAACCGAACCCGATTGACCGGATGACCGTTGTCGGCCAGCCTCACAACCGCTTCGAGGCAGAGCTCAAGACGACTGGGACGGCGACTTACGCCTATGAATATCACAACGTCGCACCAAACGCCGCCTACGGCTATATCCTTGGCGCGGCAATTGCCAAGGGCCGGATCTCATCGATCGACACCCGGCGCGCCGAGGCCGCGCCCGGCGTGCTGGCCGTCATTACTCATCGCAATGCCGGTCCGCTTGGTGTCGGAAAATTTTATGTCCAGCGCATGTTGGCTGCCCCTGATGTCGATCACTACCAT
This sequence comes from Rhizobium brockwellii, assembly GCF_000769405.2. Classification (NCBI taxonomy): domain Bacteria; kingdom Pseudomonadati; phylum Pseudomonadota; class Alphaproteobacteria; order Hyphomicrobiales; family Rhizobiaceae; genus Rhizobium; species Rhizobium brockwellii. Next base: position 1,882,665 of record NZ_CP053439.1, on the reverse strand, counting down.
CAGCCGGTTGCCGTCGTGGTGGCCGAAACCTTCGAACAGGCACGCGCGGCTTCCTCGCTGATCCGCGTCGACTATGCGCGCAGCCCGGGCCGCTTCGATCTCGCCGAGCAACTGGACAGTGCCCCGGTTGCACCGCAGATGGAGTTTGGTGGACCGACCGAGACGCAGGTCGGAGACTTCGACCAGGCTTTCGCAGCCGCGGAGGTGAAGGTTGACGAGACCTATACTGTTCCCGACCAGGCGCATGCAATGATGGAGCCGCATGCGACGATCGCGACCTGGGATGGCGATCGCGTGACGTGCTGGACCTCAATTCAGCAGATGAATTGGGGAACCCGCGATCTCGGACTCATTCTCGGCATTCCGCGCGAAAACGTTCGGCTGATCTCACCCTTCATCGGCGGCGGCTTCGGCGGCAAGGGCACGGTGCAGTCAGATCTGGTGCTGGCGGCCGTTGCCGCGCGAATGGTGCGGCGACCGGTAAAGATCGCGCTTCAACGTCCGATAATGTTCAACAATACGATCCATCGGCCGAAGACGATCCAACGCATCCGGCTCGGCGCCTCGCGCGACGGTAAGCTGACGGCGGTCGGTCATGAGAGCTGGTCCGGCAATCTCGCCGGCGGCCGCACCGAGCCGACCACCCTTTCGACACGGTCGCTCTATGCCGGGGCGAACCGGATGACAGCTGTCCGGCTGGCGACGCTCGACCTGGCCGAGGGCAATGCCATGCGTGCGCCGGGAGAGGCACCCGGTTTGATGGCGCTCGAGATCGCCATGGACGAGATGGCCGAGAAGCTCGGCATGGATCCGGTCGAGTTCCGCATCCTGAACGATACCCAGGTCGATCCGGAAAATGCCGATCGGCCTTTTTCCTCGCGTCCCTTCGTCGAATGCCTGCGCACGGGCGCCGAACGCTTCGGATGGAGCATGCGCAAATCTCAGACAGGTCAAGTCCGCGACGGTGACTGGTTGATCGGCATGGGCATAGCGGGTGCGATCCGCGGGGCACCGATTTCAAAGGCCGCAGCGCGGGTGCGTCTCGATCGCCAGGGCATGCTGACGGTCGAGACCGATATGACGGACCTCGGCACCGGCAGCTACACGATCGTGCAGCAAACGGCGGCCGAGATGATGGGGCTGCCGGTTGAGCGCGTGGTGGCAAAGCTCGGGGATTCGAGCTTTCCGGAGACGCCGGGATCTGGAGGACAACAGGGTGCGTCTTCGGTCACCGCAGGCGTCTATGCTGTCTGCTCGAAGCTGCGGGCGATGGTCGCCCAGCGGCTGGGCTTCAACACCGCAGAGGCAGAGTTCATTGGCGGTGAGGTTCGGTCCGGAAATCGAAGGGCGCTGCTCGCCAGCGCTGCCGCCGATGGCGATCTCGTCGCCGAAGACATCATGGAATTCGGCGATCTGGCGAAGCGCTTCGCGATCCAGACCTTCGGGGCGCATTTTTCCGAGGTCGGCGTCGACGTCTATACCGGCGAAATCCGCGTTCGCCGCATGCTCGCCGTATGCGCCGCCGGCCGCATCCTCAACCCCAAGACGGCGCGCAGCCAGGTGATCGGCGGGATGACAATGGGGATCGGGGCGGCCCTGATGGAAGAGATGGTGGTCGATAAGAGATCCGGCTTCTTCGTCAATCATGATCTCGCCGGCTACGAGGTTCCGGTCCACGCCGACATCCCTCATCTCGAGGCCGTGCTCCTCGACGAAGTAGATCCAGCGATATCGCCGGTGAAAGCGAAAGGCGTCGGGGAACTGGGGCTGACCGGTGTCGCGCCGGCCGTCGCAAATGCGGTCTACAATGCAACCGGCGTGCGGGTGCGGCAATATCCGATCACACTGGAGAAGTTTATCGACCGGTTGCCTCATCGCGAGTGATAGTCCCGGCGAAATGACAAGAGGTCTCAAAGGACATCAGGACAGACGCCCGCCGTCCTCGCCGAAAAGGTGCAGGACGGCGGGGTCGAGGTGCAGCGGCAGGCTGTCGCCAGATTTCATCCGCTGCTGGCCGGCAAAGACCGCAATCAATTTCTTCCCGGCTGCGTCGGCGTGGACGACGGTCTCCGAGCCCAGTTCCTCGACGAGGGTAACGCGGGTGTCCAGACTGCCCGCCGAGCCCTCATCGGCAAGGGTGATATGCTGCGGCCGGATGCCGATGCTGACTCTTTCGCCCGCCGGGCGTGCCTCCTTGGCAATCACCGAGAGACGATGGCCGCCGACGGTTTCGACCTCAGCGAAACCGCCCTCGTGACCGACAATCGCACCTTCGAGGAAATTCATGTGCGGCGCGCCGATGAAGCCGGCGACGAAGCGGTTGGCCGGCTTGTTATAGAGTTCCAGCGGCGTTCCCACCTGCTCGATCCTGCCGCCTCTCAGCACGACGATGCGGTCGGCTAGCGTCATCGCCTCGACCTGGTCATGGGTGACATAGATCATCGTCGCCTTCAGGCGGGCGTGAAGAGCCGCCAGTTCGGCTCGCATGCTGACCCTGAGTTCGGCGTCGAGATTGGACAGCGGCTCGTCGAGCAAGAAGGCATCCGGCCGCCGCACGATGGCGCGGCCGATGGCCACGCGCTGGCGCTGGCCGCCGGAGAGCTGGCCCGGGCGGCGCTGCAGAAAAGGCTCGATCTCCAGCATGCGCGCGGCGTCCGTGATGCGCGCTTCGATTTCGGCCTTCGCCACCTTGGTGTTTTCGAGACCGAAGGCGAGGTTTTCCCGGACGCTCATGTGCGGATAAAGCGCATAGGACTGGAAGACCATGGCCAGGCCGCGATCGGCAGCGCTGATAGCGGTAACATCCTTGCCGTCGATGGCGATGCTGCCGTCTGTCGGCTTATCGAGGCCGGCAATCAGGCGCAGCAGCGTCGATTTCCCGCAGCCGGAAGGGCCGACGAAAGCGACGAACTCGCCGTCATTGACATGAAGCGAGACATCGCGAATGACCTCGACGGCGCCGAAATTCTTGACGATGTTCCTGAGCTCGAGCCCGCTCATGCACTCTCCTGTTTTCTTCTTTTAAGATGGCCTATTTGAGCCCCGAGCCGGCAATGCCCGTGGTGATGAAGCGCTGCAGGAAGACGAAGATCAGCACGACCGGGATCATTGAGACGACGGTCATGGCGAGGATGTAGTGCCATTGCACATTGAGCTCGCCGGCATAGACGTTGAGGCCGACCTGCAGCGTATAGAGTTCCTTGCGCGAGAGCACGATCAGTGGCCAGAGAAAGTCGTTCCAGCGCCAGACGACCGAAAAGATCGCCAACACCGCCAGAGCCGGCGCCGACAGCGGCAGGATGATGCGCCAGTAGATCTGCCATTCGCTGGCCTTGTCCATACGCGCGGCGTCGAGCAATTCGTCGGGGATCGTCAGCATGTATTGCCTGAGCAGGAAGACCCCTGTCGGAGTAGCGACCGTCGGCAGGATGACGCCCCAGAGGCTGTCGAAGAGGTTCAGCGTGCCGATGACGGAATAGAGCGGCACGACGATGACCGAGAGCGGCACCATCAGCGTCGCCAGGATCATCAGCATGACGGCGGTGCGGCCGGGGAATTGGTATTTCGACAGCGCGAAGGCGGCCATGGAATTGACGAGCAGCGTAATGGCCGTCGCCACGACGGTGACGAAGACGGAGTTGCGCAGGAACAGGAAGAAATCGAAGCGCTGAAACGGTTCGGTGTAGTTGCCGCGGGCGAATTCGACCTGACGCACCGGTGTGCGGTCCTTGATATTCGCCTTGACGATTTCGCCCGGCTGTTTCGGATCGACCATCTGGCCGATGATGCCGATGCGGCGGACTTCGGCGAGCACACGCGTGCTGCCATCCGGCATCGCGACATTATAGAGCGGCAACGGCTTGTCGTAGCCCGGCACCACGGCCTGTTCGGTGACATAGGGCAGGAAGGACGGTGGGAACTCGGCAAGGGCCGCCGGCGTCTTGAAGGAAGAAAAGACAAGCCAGACGGCCGGGCCGAACATCAGGAAGACGCCTGAAATCAGCCAGATCCAGGTGACGACATCCGTCCAGTGCCAGCCGCGGCCGCGCCGGCGCAGCAGAAAGGCAGAGACAGCGCTCAATGGCGTGCTCCCTTCTTCTCGTTGCGGTTACTGACGCCGAGCTGGACCAGGGTCAGGATGACGAGCACGATGCCCATCAGGATCGAGGCAGCCGACGCCAGCCCTGGATTGCGCAGCGAACTCGCAAAACCGGTCTCATAGATATACTGGGTGATGTACATGGTGCTGGTGCCCGGGCCGCCGCCGGTCAGCACGAAGACCTCGTCGAAGATCTGCACGGCGCGGATCAGCGCCAAGACCAGAACGACGATGAGGTTCGGCATCAGCAGCGGCAGGGTGATGCGCCGGAAGATGCGGATCGGACGGGCGCTGTCCATTGCCGCCGCCTCGTAGAGATCCCGCGGGATCGCCTGCAGGCCGGCGAGCAGGATCAGCGCATAAAAGCCCATATGCGCCCAGACCGAGACAAAGACGGCGAAGAAAAAGGCCCAGAAACGATCGCTGAGCCAGGAAAACGGTTCGAAGCCGAAGGGGCTCAGCGCATAGTTCAACAGGCCCTCGCGCTGCAGGATCCATTTCCAGATCAGGCCGACGACGACGGGCGACAGCAGCACCGGGAAGAAGAAGACGGCGCGCCAGAAGCCGCGATTGGAAAGCTCGCGGTTGAGGATCAGCGCCGTTGCGAGCGCCGCGATCAGCATCACCGTGACCTGGAAGACGACGAAGACGGCGGTGTTGCGCACGGCAGCCCAGAAGGTGTCGGCAGCACACGTCGAAGGGTCGAGATAGCTGCCGCAATCGAAGAGGATGCGGTACTGGTCGGCGCCGACATAGGTCCTGTTCTGCAGGAAGATGGCGCTGCCGCTCGTCGTCGAATAGATGAAGTTGATCACCAGCGGCAGCAGCACGAAGACGGTGAAGATCAGCATGTTGGGCGCCAGGAAAACGCCCGCCATGCCGTTCAGCCCCGTCAGTTTCTGCCAGCCGCGCATGGGAATATCGACGAGCCCCATGACGAGCCGGACAGGCGCAAGGAGCGCCTGCCGCAGACCGGTTTTGACAGGTGGTTCAGAAGAAACCGTCTTCGCCGTCATCTGTTCTTCCGTCAGTTGCCGGCGACCTTGGCCTTGATGTCCTCGTCGATGCGGGCATAGGCGTCGTCGAGCTTCATTTCGCCGGCGATCACCTGGCTGATGCGGGCGACGATGGCGCTGTAATAGGCATCCGACCACTTCCAGCCCGGCAGCTTCATGGCGGGTGCTGCCGTCTGACCGGCCGCTTCGACGAAGGCCTTCAGCGCCGCCTGCACATGCGGATTGTCGGTCTTGAAGTCCATCTGACCGGCGGCGACGCCCTTATGCGCCGGAATGAACAGGCTGCGTTCGGCAAATTCCTTCTGCACGTCGGCACCTGCCAGGTAATCCATCACCTTGGCGACGTCCTTCGGGTTCTTGGTGTATTTGACGGCAACCAGACCGGCGCCGCCCTGCATGCCGGAGCATGCAACCGAACCGCAGGGGCTGCCCGCCATCACCCAGTCGAAATTGTCGCCGATCTTCTGGGCGAAGCCCGAAATCTGCCAGCTGCCCGAATAAAGATAGGCAAGGCCGCCATTGATGAAGTCCTCGGCGGCCGAGCGGTAGGTGGTGCCGGCAGCACTCACCCAGACATCCTTGTTGATGGTGCCGTCCTCGTTCCACTTGACGAAGCGGCTGAGGAAGTCCTTGGCGCCCTGATCGATCGGCGCCGGCTTGCCGTCGGCGGCGATATAGTTGGCGCCGTAGGAGATGTTCGGGCCGGAGACCCGGTGGCCGGAGCGGTCGATTGCCATGGCGAAGACCTTCTGGCTGTCGGCGACTTTCTTGGCGGCGGCCGCCCAGTCGTCCCAGGTGGCTTTCGGGCCGGGGATCTCGACGCCGGCCTGCTCGAAGAGCGTCTTGTTGACGAAGCCGCCGGTCAGCGTCAGCTGCGTCATGAAGCCGGTGATGGCGTTCGAGCCGTCGGGACGCATCCAGTCGGCCTGGGCGCCGAAATTGTCCTCCCAATATTTCGCGTCGGTGAGATAAGGGCGAAGATCGAGCCAGTGCTGGGCCGGCGCCTTCAGATTGGTGACGCGGGCGATATCCGGCCCCTGCCCGGCTTCGAGCTGAACCGGCAGCTGTTCCTTGACGACGTCATAGGAGACCTCGTCGAGGATAACGTTGACGTCAGGATTGGCCTTGGAGAAGCGCGAGAGCAGGTCCTTGATCACCTCGCCTTCGCTGCCGTCGGAATACCACATGATGCGCACGTCACCGGCATGGGCGGCAACGGAACTCAAGAGAACTGCAGCAAAAGCCGCGCCGATCGATTTCATTCTGGTCATTTTTTCCTCCTCTGATCGATCAATATCTGCGTCCGGCCGGTCCTCCACCTGCCGGACACGTCGTCTACGAAGCCGCGCGCCGAGGCTGCCTGCCCGGTATCTTCAGATGTACCGCGTCTCCCCGCACCGACCAGTCCGCCGGGCGAAGAATACGGCCTTCGGCGCGCACGGTGCCGTCTTCTTCGAAGACGACCCGGCCATAATCCGGATCGATAACGATCAAGGCGCCCTCGTCGTCGCGGCGGGCCGAAAGCGTGGCGAAACGCGCCTGCATACCGTCAAGGTCAACCTCGCGCCCGACATCGGAGAGACGGACGATCCAGCGGCCCTTGCGGCCGGCCAGCCGCAGCTCGATATCCGTTGTCGGCCCTTGCTTCACCGGCTCCAGCGCGCCGTTGCCGATCAGCATCGCAATGCCGTTGCCGGAACGGGCGAGCGCCAGATTGCCGTCGACCACCGTGTCGTCGAAGGCCTCGAGCGGGAACCAGGCATGGGTGAAATCCGGCTGGCCCTCATGGATGTCGAAATCGAGGATCGCCAGATCGCGATACTGATGCACGCGCGGCAGCGTTCCGCAGCCGCCCCAGAAGCTCGGCCGGCCATACCCGAACTGGATGGTTTCGCCGGGATGATTGATCCAGATCTGCGCTTCCGGCCGGTCGCCCAAGCGCAGATGCAGCACCGTCTCCTGGTAGCCCCAGGCGCCGGGACGATAATGGGCGATGGTACCGAGCGCGGTGTCACGGGTCTTATAGTGGTAGAGGGCAGCGAAACGGTTTTCGCCCTGGGAAAAGGTCCATTCCTGCGCGTCGTCGGACTGATGCGCCGCAATCGCCGCAAGCGCTTCTGGAAAACGCAGGCCGTGGTCGCGGATGCAGACGGCAAGCTGCGGCAAAGCGTGGACACGCCGGCCGTACCAGCCGCGGCCCCAGAGCAGCCGGGCAATGGCGGAGAGTTCGACCGAGCGGCCGGGGCGCAGCGTATGTTCGTAGGAGCGGCCCTGGCTACCGGTCAGCATGCCATGATGGGCCGAGCGGGCGACGATCTCCATCAGGCGGACGATGCTGGCGCTCGCCCGGTTGCGGATCGTCTCATCCGGCGCGCAGGCGGCCAGCGCCGTCAGCCCCTTGAGGTCGATCGGGAAATAGGGAACGGAATTCCACTCGGCCATTTCCCAGCGCTTGAAATGATCGAGCCAGGCGCGGACACGCTCTTCGCCGACCTGCATCTGCTCCGCGCCGGTGCGGCCGGAACGGACGAAGACAGCATCGGGGAAAAGCCTGCCACCGAGATAGGCGGCGGTATGGAAGAGAAGCGCGTGGTTTTCCGAAAAATACCACTGAACGTCGTTGCCGGGCTCATCCATCCAGTAGCGGTAATTGAGGACGGCGTGCTCGATCCTGTCGCGCAGCGCAGGTGACAGCAGATCGCTCCAGCGCGTATAGGCAAAAAGCAGCGGCACCAGCACGAAATCGGCGCAGTCGTGACAATCCTCGATAACCGGCAGCATCGCTGAGATCATCGCCTCCGTTTCCTCGCCGCCCTTCCCCAGCGCAAGGCGCGCGAAAGCGCAGACCGTATCGGGCTCGGAATGGGCGGCGACCTCTGCCAGCGCCTCGGCGACGCGGTCCCCCAGAGCGGCGGGCGCTTCCCCCTGACGTTGGGGATGACAGATCTCGACGCCGAGCGTGCGACCGAGCGAAAGCTCGCCTGTTTTGAACGTGATCCGGAAATGGCGGAAATCGGCGGGCATAGCCGCCGAAGTTCCGAGTTCCAGCTTGGTCGCTCCCGCTTCCAGCTCGAAATCATAGTCGAAGCGCTCGATCGACATGAAGTCGCCTTCGATCTCGACATGGCAGCTCAGCGCCACCGGCAGCGGCGCGGGGAAGAGGATCGTCACATCTTCGCCGAGATAGGCAGTGCGGTCGAAGCGCATGCCTTCGAGGATGACCTCCAGCGCATCCGCATCGCCGGCGGCGGTGGGAACGGGCACGGCGGTTTCAACTTCCGGTCCTTCGACATAATCCAGTTGGAAGTAGAAACGGGCGTCGCGCTCGGCGAGATCGTCGAAATAGACGCGGATCTCGTTGAGGCCAGCTGCCAGCTCGACCTCGAACAGCTGCTCGGCTTCGAGATTGCGCTGGTAAGGCGCCATGAAGCCCTGCTCGCGGCCATTGACGAAGAGGATCGCGCCACCGCAGGTCGACAGGCGGAGCGTCGCGGCCCCAGCAGACTGGACATCGAGGAAGGTGCGCGCCCAGCAGCCGATGCGTGTCGGGCGGAACCAGAAGCCGGAGAGATCGACACGCGGGGAAGCAAAGGGAAGCCACCAGCGGACAGCCTCGAATTCGGCAGCCGGTTGCGGCCGCCGGCCGGAGAAGGATTTTTTGAATTCGGCGCGGCAGGGATATTCATGCGGGATGAAATTCTTCGTCTTGGTGACGAAGAAAAACGGATCCATGCTGCCTTCCATCGGACGGTCGGCGACGTCGTAGCGCTCCTGCCACAGGTTGGCGAGCTGCCAGTAGACGATCGGGCTATCCTTCGCCGTTGTACGGCGGAGATGGGATTGCTGCTCGGTGGTCATATTTCAGTGCGCCTAGAACAGCTAGAGCATGATGTCGTCCGAAAACCGCTCACACTTTTCGGCATCATGCTCGATCCTTGAGACGCCGGGTAAAACGCCGACGCATGGACTGGCCGTCAAGCCGCATCTTCAAAGCCTCCCTGCTCTGCCGCTTGTCGCGGACTCCTCAGGCAACAATTGTGCATAGGCATTCCATTTGCGCAATCTGAAAGATTTTTGCATGATGGAGTGGGCATGAGGAGATGAGATGGCGGCGGAAGAGAAAAAAGGCAGGCGTACGCGCCTCGACGACATTGCCGCCCGATGCGGCGTCTCGATCAGCACGGTGTCGCGTGCGCTGGCCGGCGAAAAGGGCGTCAGGCCGGAGATCCGCAAGCTGGTGCTGGAAACGGCAAGTGCGGTCAGCTACGCGCTGCCGGCGAGCGTTGCCGGCAAGAAGGTCATGCTCGTCGCCTCCGGCGCGGCAATGATCGACTATGTCCGCAACCAGTTCACGCTCTACGTGCTCGAAGGATTGAATGCGCGCGCAACCGCCCTTGGCATCGAACTGGCGATGCGTCCTATCGCCGACAAGGGGGATGAAGCCCGGGTCGTCGCCGAGATGCGTGATGATCCGAGCTTTGGCGGCATGCTGATCCTGACCGTCGACGAAGAGGATATGTTGGCAGCGGCCGCCGATCTCGGAAAACCCGTCGTGCTCGTCAACAGCGACGATCCCTATATGCGGCTTTCGAGTGTTACGCCCTGCAACCGCTCGGCCGCCTTCATCGCCGCCGAGCGGCTGATCAAGGCCGGGCATGAACGAATCCTGTTCATGCTGAGGCCGGGGCGACGGACGATCGAGCGGCGTCTGGAGGGCTGGCGCGATGCCCTGCAGCATCACGGGCTGACGGCCGATACCGATCTGGTACTCGAGGTCGACGACTGGCTGCCGGAACTCGGCGCCGAAGCCGTCACCCGTCTTGTCCGCAAGAAAGGCCTCACCTTCACCGCCATCCTGACGGCGGGCGACAGCCTTGCCAATGGTGCGGTGCGCGGATTGCAGGCGATGGGTTATGCCGTACCGCAGGACATCTCGGTGATGGGCATAGACGACCTGCCGCAGTCGGCCTTTCTCAATCCACCGCTCTCGACGGTGCATATTCCGATGCGCGAACTCGGCGCTACCGCGCTCGATCTTTTGCGCGACATGATGCTCGGCCTTGCGGCCCCACGGCGGCGGGTCGAGCTTGCCTGCCATCTTGTCGAAAGGGGCAGCGTTGCGGCTGTCCGCATTCCTGCCGCAACGGCGGGCCGCTGACCCCACACCGCGATCGAGGATATCAAGCCTCGATAAAACTCGCCTCAAACAGTTCTCGCGCATAGGCATCATGCGTGGTGCCGGCCTGCAGATCCGCTTTGGTGAGCTCGTCCACAAAGCAACCGTTCTTCATGATCAGCACCCGGTCGCACATATGGGCGATGACTGCGAGGTCGTGGCTGACAAGCAGATAGGTCAGGCCCTTTTCCTCGCGCTGATCGGCCAGCAGGTTGAGGATTTCGGCCTGGACCGAGACGTCGAGCGCCGATGTCGGCTCGTCGAGCAACAGGATGGGCGGCGACAGGATCAGGGCCCGGGCGATTGCCACCCTCTGCCTCTGGCCGCCGGAAAGTTCGTGGGGAAAACGGTTTGCGAAGCTCGCCGGCAAACCGACCTGGATCAAAGCCCTTTCGACCTTCGACCAGATATCGGAATGGCCCATCGCGCGCAGCGGTTCCGCCAGGGCGGTGCCGATACGATGGCGCGGATGCAGGGATCCGTAAGGGTCCTGAAACACCATCTGGGCAAATTTCAGCTCCTCGCGGGAGCGCTTCTTGCCGATCGGTTTGCCGCCAAGCTCGATGTGACCGCTCCAACCGGCCTCCATGCCGGCGAGGCAACGCAGCACCGTCGATTTGCCGCATCCGGATTCACCGACAATGCCAAGGGTCTCCCCCTGGTTGACCTGAAAACTGATGCCCCTGACGACATGGTTGCTAGTCTTGCCAGAGGCAAAGACGACATCGAGGTCACGCACATTGATCATTGCGCCGTCTCCAGATCGAGTTTCGTCCTGTCGAGGACTGCAAGCCGGCGAACCGGATTCCTGGGGTCGGGCAGCGCAGCGATCAGCCCGCGGGTATAGGGATGGCGCGCCTCCTCGAGACGGGTCAGCGTTTCCACGATCCGGCCGGCATACATGACGATGATGCGCTCGCAAAAAGCTGCCACCATGCGAATGTCGTGGCTGATCAACAGCAGTCCGGAATTGTTCTCGCGCACCAGTTCATCAAGCAGCAGCAGCACGTCCTTGCGGACGCTGACATCAAGCGCCGAGGTCGGCTCGTCGGCGATGACAAGCTTCGGCCGCGCCAGCAGCATCATGGCGATCATCACGCGCTGGCCCATGCCGCCCGATATCTGGTGCGGATAAAGCGCCATGACCCGCTCCGGATCGCTGATGCGCACGCGCTCCAGCATGGCGCGGGCAGCCTCATGCGCCTGTTTCTTATGAAGACCGAGGTGAAGGCGGGCGGCTTCGGCGATCTGCTTACCGATCGAAAGCACCGGATTCAGCGAATAGCGCGGATCCTGCATGATCAGCGCGATGTCCTTGCCGCGCAGCGCGCCCATCTGACGCTCACTCTTTGAAAGCAACGGATCGCCGCTAAGATCCATGCGTTCGGCCGAGACCACCGCGGCCGGCGGCAAAAGGCGCATGATGGCGCGACCTGTCGTCGATTTGCCGGAACCGGATTCGCCGACAATCCCGACGCGTTCGCGCCCGACGTCGAAACTGACATTGGAGACGGCGGGTACGGCGCCTCGGCCGAAACGGACGGTCAATCCTTCGACGGAAAGAACGGGCTGCAGATCACGATCTTGCATGGCGGGGATCCAAAAGGTCGCGCAGAGCATCTCCGGCGATGTTGAAGGCAAGGCTGGTGAGGAGGATGGCGATACCCGGCATCACGGCGACCCACCAATAATCGAGCATGAACTTGCGGCCGCTGGAGATCATCGCGCCCCATTCCGGCGCCGGCGGCTGGGCGCCAAGCCCGAGGAAGCCAAGCGAAGCTGCCGTCAGAATGATGCCCGCCATGTTGAGCGTCAGCCGAACGATGACGGAGGGAACGCACATCGGCGCGATATAGAGAAGAAGAATGCGCATCGGCGAGGCGCCATAAAGGCGGGCGGCGACCACATAGTCGGCGTTTCTGACGACAAGGGCCTCGGCGCGCGCGAGTCTCGCAATCGGCGGCCATGCGGTCAACGAGATCGCGATGATTGCCGTGGTCAAGCCGGCGCCGAGTGCCGCAGCAAAAGCCAAAGCCAGGATCAGCGACGGGAAAGACAGAACGATATCGGTGGCGCGCATCAGCAGCGCATCGGTGCGCCCTCCGAAGAAACCGGCGACGACGCCGATCAACAGGCCGATCGGGCCGACGATCAAGGAGATCGACAGCACGGTCTGGATGGTGATGCGCGTGCCGAAGATGAGGCGGCTCAAGATGTCCCGGCCGAATTCGTCCGTGCCTGCCAGGTGCGCGAGGCTCGGCGGCTGCAAGGCATCGCCAAGCGACTGTATGACCGGATCGTAGGGCGCCAGGAGCGGCGCGAAGATCGCGATCAAACAAAGCAGACCAAGGATGACGAAACCGGCAAGACCAAGCGGCTCGTGGGCCAATTTGCGGCCGGCGCGCGCAAACGACGCCGCGATACGGGTCGACACACTTGGAGGGCGGATCTCTATTTCGCTGCGGATGACATCGCTCATCGGGCCGCCTCCCGCATGCGAGGATCAAAGACGGCGTAAGCGACGTCGGCCAGGAAGTTCAACAACATGAAAATGAATCCCACAATGATGGTGCCGGCGACGATAGCGTTCATGTCGCCGATCATCAGGGCGTTTGTCATGTACTGGCCAATGCCCGGCCAGGAGAAAACGATCTCGGTCACGACAGCGCCTTCGAGCAGACCGCCATAGGAAATGGCCAGGATGGTGATCAGCTGCACCGCAATGTTCGGCAGGACGTGGTGCCAGATCGTGCCGAGCGGGCTCACACCCTTGGCTCGGGCCGCGATGACATAATCCTGGCTCAACTGCTCCAGGGTGAAGCTGCGGGTCATGCGGGTGATGTAGGCCATCGCCGCGTAGGCGAGAATGACGGCCGGAAGAATGATATGGCCGAGTGCATTCCAGAAGATTTCCGTCTCGCCCTGCAGCAGGCTGTCGATCAACAACAGCCCGGTGCGCGGCGTGACGAGACCCTCGTAAAACACATCGATCCTGCCCGGCCCGCCGACCCAGTTGAGGCCGGCATAGAAGATGACGAGCCCGACGATGCCGAACCAGAAAACCGGGATCGAATGACCGACGAGCGCGACCACGCGGGCCGTCTTGTCGATGAAGCTATCTCGAAAGAGTGCTGCGACCAGCCCGAGCGGGACACCGACGAAGGTCGAAATGATCACCGCCAGCGTCGCCAGTTCGAATGTCGCGGGAAAGGCTTGAGCGAGATCCGAAGAGACGGGATTGCCGGTGAGGACGGCGGTGCCGAAATCACCGTGGGCCAGCCCGTTCAGATAGAGGAAAAACTGCTGGTAGATCGGCAGATCGAGCCCGAGACGCGCCCGCATCGCAGCATAGGCAGCGGGATCGGCGAGCTCGCCGACAATCGCGCCGACCGGATCGGTGGGCAGGATACGGCCGATCACGAAGGTCACACATAAGAGGATGAACAGGCTGACCAGCAAATGCGCCAGGCGTCGGCCAAATTCGGCTACGGAGAGTTCCTTCATGATCGGCTGTCCTGGGAGTATTACTGGGTTTCGACCTTGGTGACGTTCTCGAGACGCGTCAGCTGAGACGGATGCCCCACATATCCCTCGACCTTGCTATTGAGGACGATCGGCTCAAAGCGCTCGAAGAGCGGAAGCACCGCCGGCTTCTGTTCGACGAACATCTTCTGCATCTGAACATAGAGTTCGCCACGCTTCTTGGCGTCCGGCTCCATCGATGCTTTCGCCGTCAGCGCCGTGAGTTCCGGAATATCCCAGGCCGAGCGCCAGACGAAATTGCCGGCATTGTTGGCTTCCTTCGAATTGTCGGGATTGGAGGAAAACTGCTCCATCGAGCCGAGCACGTTCGGCATATAGGCGCTGGTCTGCGGGATCAGCAGATCGAAATCCCTGGCGCGATGGGCGGCGATGATTTCCGAGCCGTTGCCCTGCTGGATGTCGATCTTGATGCCAACTTGAGCAAGCGATGCCTGGATGGCGGTGGCAAGATCGATGCGCGGCGTTTGCGCGATGGTCTTCAGCGTCAGCGAAAAGCCGTCCTTGAAGCCTGCCTCGCTCAGCAGCTGCTTCGACTTTTCGACGTCGAGATGCCAATCGGGGTTCGGGATGGCATATTCGAAATTCTCCGGAACGGGGACGTTTCTCGCCCGGCCGTAAGGGCCCATGATCGTCTTTTCGATGCCCTTGTAGTCGATGCCGTAGGCGATGGCTTCGCGAACCTTCGGATTGGCGAGGTATTTGTTGCCGGCATTCATCGACAGCACGTAGAAACCGCCCGTCGGAATACGCTGGATGGCAAAGCCCTTCTTGGTCTGGAACGTCGCGAGATCCGATGCGGTCAAGGCGCTGGCAATATCGATATCGCCGCGTTCAAGCATCAGCCGCTCGACCTGGCTTTCAGGCACATGCCGGACGATGACGCGACGCATCTTCGGCGTGCCTGCCATATAGTCCTTGTTGGCGTCGAGGATCACCAGTTCGTTCGGAGACCAGCGATTGAGGGTGAACGGACCGGAGCCGGCAGAATGCGTTCGCATCCACGCATTTCCGTAGTCGTTATCGACGGCGTGGCTCTCGACCTCGACGCTGTCGACCACGCTGGTCGTCGTCGTTGTCAGCCGATAGAGCAGAAGCTCTGCCGTCACCTGGTCGGAGAGATCGATCCGCACCGTCTGATCGTCGACCGCCTTGACGAGCTTTTCGACATTGTCCTTGTCGTAGCCGACGCGCTTGAGGTTAGCGGCGGCGGCCTGGTCCATTTTCAGGAGCCGCGCCAGTGAATAGACGACATCCTTCGAGGTCACCGGGTTACCGGAGGCGAAATTGGCCTTGCGCAGCGTAAAGGTGATGCCCTTGTCGTCGATCTTCCAGCTTTCCGCCAGTTGCGGAAGGATCTTACCGTCAGCCGTACTGGCGACCAGCCGATCGTACAGATTCGACATGATCTCGACCGCCTTGCCTTCGGTCGCCTGCTGCGGATCGAGCGACAAAACCTGGGCCAGCGAAGTGCCAATCACCAGCTGATCCTGCGGCGTGGCGGCCTGCAGCTGTGCTGCCGATATCGTCAGGGCGCCGATGACAGCGCCGACGAACAAGCTCTTAGAAAAATGCTTCATTGTCACTCCTCCCTGGATTACTATAGGAAACATATTATGTCGTCCGTATGTCGTATTATGATTTAACGAAGTCCGATAAGATTGACAAGTCCCGGGCGACAGAGACTTGATGCGAAGGGATTGGGGGAGCCGAAATGACGACACTCAGCCGGGGCCGGCAAAGACTGGCGCAACAGGTTATCGATCAGCTGCGGGCGCAAATCGAAACGGGGAAGCTGCGCGTCGGCGACCAGCTGCCGACCGAGCCGCAGCTTGAAGCGTCATTCGGCGTCAGCCGCACCGTGGTGCGCGAGGCGATAGCCGATCTGAGGTCGGCTGGCTTCGTCAAGCCGATCCAGGGCAAAGGCGTCTTCGTCGCGGATCCGAAGTCGCATTCAATGCTTTCCTTAACACCAGTGGAAATCAAGAGCATTCCGGAAACCCTGGAATTGCTGGAGTTTCGCATGGCCGCCGAGGGTGAAGCGGCGGCGATCGCCGCCTATCGCCGCACCGCCGAGCAGGAAGCGGCGATCCGCGATGCCAACCGCAGGATGGCGAACCTGATCGAGACGGGACAGCAGACGGTGGAGGCGGATTATGCCTTCCACATGGCAATCGCCGCCGCCACGAACAACCGATTCTATGTTGCCGTCTTGCGCCAATTCGGCCCAAAAGCCATTCCCCGCGGCCAATTTCCGACGCTTCCCGAAGCCAATGACCGCGACTATCTTCAGAAGGTCTATGCCGAACATGTCGAGATCCTGTCAGCGATCGCCGATCAAGATCCGGAGCGGGCGAGACAGGCAATGCGGGCGCATATGCTGGCCAGCCAACGCCGTTATCGCATGCTCGCCGAGCAGCAATAGGGCTCGACACTCTACGAAATTCATATTATGTCATATGACATTGGATAATTTTGAAAGAGACTCAAATGTATCTGGGAACACAGGTCGCAGCGCTGGATGACGACGATTATCGTATCTTCGCGCAACTGGGCGTGAAGCATATCAATGCCGACCCGCCGGGGAAACCGAGCAGCTGGACGCTCTCCGATCTCGAGCGCCATCGCGACAAGGTCGAAAGCTTCGGCCTGATCCTCGACATGATCCAGTTGCCGCTGCCCTCGCAGCCGATCGAGAAGGCTTCCTATCCTGATATCCTGCTTGCCGGCCCCGAGCGCGACAGACAGATCGACGCCGTCTGCAAGTTGATCGAGAATACCGCCGCCGCCGGCATTCCTGCGGTGAAGTACAATCTCAACCTGATCGGCATTCCCCGTACGCCGGATGAACCGGGACGCGGCGGATCGCTGAATGCAAGCTTCCGCTGGGATAAGACGGATCAGCAGGCCGAGCCCGGCCTTGCCGGCGTGCTTTCCGAAGACGAAAACTGGGAACGGATCGACTATTTCCTGGAACGCGTCGTTCCTGTCGCTGCAAGCAACCGCGTCCGGCTCGCCTGCCATCCGCACGATCCCTATACGCCGCCGGGCTATCGCGGTGTCACGCGTGTGCTCGGTACGGTGGAAGGCCTGAAGAAATTCGTGCTGATGCGCGAAAACCCTTATCATGGCCTCAATTTCTGCCAGGGTTCGATCGGCGAGATGCTGGAAAATCCCGGCAAGGAAATCGACGATGTCATCCGCTGGTTCGGCCAGCGCGGCAAGATCTTCAATGTTCACTTCCGCAATATTCGCGGCGGCAAGCTGTCCTTCATGGAAACCTTCCCTGAAGAAGGCGACATGGACATGGTCCGCTCCGCCAGAATCTACAAGGAGGTGGGCTTCAAATACATGCTGATGCCCGACCATGTGCCGACCGTCAGCGGCAAGGATCCAACCGCCACCGCATTTGCCTTCTGCTACGGCTATATCGCCGCACTTCTGCAAGTGCTCGACAGCGAGTGACCCGGTTTTCAACACGTAAGAAGTAGGACTTGATGATGAACCCGATTGAATTGAAGAAGGCCGTCGGTAGTGGTCTCCTGTCGTTTCCGGTTACGCATTTCGACGATCAACTGAAATTTGACGAAGCGAAGTACCGCCGCCATGTCGAGTGGCTTGCAGGTTATGACGCCGCTGCACTGTTTGCCGCCGGCGGCACCGGTGAATTCTTCTCACTTAATCCGGCCGAGATTCCGCAGGTGATCCGGGCCGCCAAGGCATCGGCCGGCAAGACGCCGATCATTTCGGGAACCGGCTACGGCACGTCGCTCGCCATCGAGATCGCAGTCGCGGCCGAGAAGGCCGGAGCGGACGGACTGCTGCTGCTGCCGCCCTATCTGATGTTTGCCGAACAGGCGGGACTCATCGCTCACGTCAAGGCAGTCTGCCAATCGGTCGGCACCGGCGTCATCGTCTATAATCGCGACAATGCCGTCCTGACCGCCGACAGCATCGCGCGCCTAGCAGAGGAATGCCCGAACCTGATCGGCTTCAAGGACGGCGTCGGCGATGTCGACAAGGTGATCGAGATCACCACCCTGCTTGGCGACCGTCTCGTCTATGTCGGCGGCATGCCGACGCATGAGGTTTATGCCCAGGCCTATTTCGCCGCAGGCGTGACGACCTATTCATCGGCCGTTTTCAACTTCGTGCCCGCGCTTGCCCAGCGCTTTTACGGCGCCTTGCGCACCGGCGATCAGGCAACGGTCGACGAGATCCTGAAGAGCTTCTTCTTCCCCTTCGTCGCCTTGCGCAACCGCAAGAAGGGATATGCCGTCTCGATCATCAAGGCCGGCCTTCGTGTCCTCGGGCAGAACCCGGGCCCCGTGCGCCCGCCTCTGACGGATCTTACCCAGGACGAGCTCGCGCTGCTGGAAAAGATCGTTCAGGCCAACGGCGTCACACGGATCGCGGCGGAATAATATATCGCGGCAGTAGGCCGCTGGGGTGGCCCGGCGGCTGTCCGGTTCGCACGGACATCGGCTCGGCTTGGATAGACGACTGCTACGGGGCCGGAAGCGGCGCGTCTGTTATCGGAGCGAGTTCAGCAGAAGCTGCCATTCGGCATTCGACCCCACGTCCGACATTTGCGCGTTATAATCTGGTATGCATTGCGCCGGATCTACACCATCATCGATCCTGAATAGTTGTCGATTTGGCATTCATGGGCGCAAAACCAAACTGCGCCTTGAAGGCTCGGCTGAAGGCTGCTTCGGAATCATAGCCCACTTGCCTGGCGACCGACCCAACCTTGGCATCAGGCTGGCGCATCAAGCCCAAGGCGAGCGTCAGCCGCCAGCGGCTGTGGTAGGAAAGTGGCGCTTCTTTCACCAATGCTGTAAATCGCGCCGCGAAGCCGGACCGGGACAGGCCCGCCACGCGAGCCAGATCGAGCACGGTCCAGCGCCGATAAGGTTCGTCGTGGATGGCCTTGAGCGAGCGGCTGATGCGCGTATCCCCGAGCGCTCCAAGCCAGCCGACATTGCCGCCCCGCTCCATCCGCACCCAGCTACGCAGGATACTGATCACCAGCACGTCGATCAGCCGTGAAATCATGATGGACGCGCCGGGATACACCTCCTGGGCTTCCTTCATCATGAAGTAGCCAAGACCCTCGGCCCATCCGGCGGTCTCGCCGCTGGCTTTTGGAATGTGAATGACCGACGGCAGTGCCGATACGAGCCAGGGCACGGAAGCGCTTTCGAACCGTAAGGCTCCAGCGATAAGCTTGGTCTGTTGGCCGCCTCCGCCGTGGGAGACATTGAGTTTTTCGGCGGTAACCTGCGCCGCCATCAGGGCTGCCAAGTCAGCCTCAGTTGCACACTCGCCATCGCTCAAGCCGTGCCCAAGGCCTCGCGGCAGCATGATCAGATCGCCAGTTGCCACCTGCAAGGCATGGCCCTGATCGTTCACGACCGTCAGGCCCCCTTCGAGCACGATGAAGAAATAAGCCGCTCCTGGATGAAAGCGTAGCGCCCATGGTTGGCTGAGCTCGACTGTAAAGACGATTTCGCCATGCAGGCTGACCATGGCCAAAATCTGGGAGAGCAGATCCACCCGAGAGGCGAGCATGATCGCATTTTTGGACGACGGAGCATGCATTGCGGGGCTCTGGTCATGGTGATCCATCTCGGTAAGCCCTAGTTTGGTTTGTCTTCAACGAGGAATTATCTGGCGGTTCAAGTGTTTCCGCGAAGGCAAGGCCATCCTGGTCTTCCTGCGGTCGCGTAGCCGACAGCATTGCAGATTATCCGAATTAAGCAATCGCGCTGATGCGCCCTGTAGGAGCTCCAAATGAAATCTATTCTTATGTCCGCCCTAATGTTAACGACCGCCATGCTTGGTGCTGCACCCGCAGGGGCCCAGCCGGCTCTCCCGGATCAAACAATCAAGAATATCGTTCTTGTTCACGGCGCCTTCGTCGACGAAACCAGTTGGGACGGCGTCGCTGCAATCCTGACCGCCAAGGGCTACAAGGTGACTGCGGTAAAGAACCCATTGACCTCGCTTGCTGACGACGTCGCTGCCACCAATGCGGTGCTGGATGCGCAAAATGGCCCGGTTGTCCTGGTGGGCCATTCCTGGGGTGGCGTGGTGATCGGCGAGGCGGGTGACAACGCCAAGGTGGCATCACTCGTCTATGTCTCGGCCTTTGCGCCCGAGAAAGGTGAAACCATCACAGCATTGGCAGCCAGCGGTCCGGCAACCCCCGGAGCGGCAGCCATTCGGCCCGACGCAAAGGGTTACTTGACCATCGATCCTGCAGTATTCCCCAGTGCAGTGGCGGGCGACCTGCCCAAGAAGATCGGTGAACATCTGGCAGCGCACCAGATGCCGATCAACCACACTGCCTTCGATGCGCCTGCTGAGGTCGCGGCATGGCACGACAAGCCAAGCTGGTACGTCCTGAGCTCCAAGGACCTCGTGCTTGATCCCCACGCACAGGCTTTCTTTGCCGAACGGATGAAGGCCAAGGTGACGACGGTCGAGGGTAGCCACGCCTCGCTGGCCTCGCACGCCAAGGAAGTGGCTGCGGTCATAGAAGCGGCCGCAGGAGCAAAGTAGCCCTCGTCAACCGATGCTATCGCCCGCCTAGCGGTGGTCGGTAGCATCGATGTGCAACGATCCCGCAGGGTCGCACTCGCAGCGCTGACCCCATATCACCGGCAACACTACTGCCCACGCGCCATGGCCTCGGACAGCGCCGCACTGGCAACTCCCGGAATAGGACTCAGCCATCACGCCCCCTCACCGCCCATGAGGTGGTGTCGTGATCGGGGTGCTGGTTGTTGCTCTCCGTGATCGCCGCGGCCCAGTCGGCGCCGTTGTCTTCGGTCGCACCGGTATTTTCTATGCCCGTGATCGTATCGAACCATGCCACCATGTTCTCGGTGCAGGTATTGGCAAGCGGCGCGAAGGCGTGTGGATCGTCAAGCGAACCGATCATCAGGTTGGTGCGACCGTTTTCGAGGTGGTGGAAGAACAATGGCGTGCCGCAATTGGCGCAGAAGCCGCGCTCGACAAGCTCCGAGCTCTTCCAGACGCTCGGCTTGCCGCGTGTCCAGCTGAGCGCATCATCGGGCGCGGCGACGAGCGCGGCAAAGATGTTGCCCGCGGCTTTCTGGCACATGCGGCAATGGCAGAGATGCGAATTGTCATGCACAGCGGTCGCGTGGTAGCGCACGGCACCGCACTGGCAGCCGCCGCTCACCTCCATCTCGATGCGTTTCATTTTTTCTTCTCCTTCAAGAGGCGGGTTTGGGCTTGATCTCTTTTGGGTTTTCGCCACTTTCCCGCTGCCCGAAGCTGTCACGCTGCCTTAGTGGTACGTTACGACGGGATTGAACACCCTTTGCAGGAAGGGCCTGAGAACTCCCTGCATGTGGTTCCTCGGAATTTGATGTCCACAGTCAAAGACGTGAAGCGTCGCCAGGACTCCGGCATTGGACAGAGCTTTTGAGAAGAGTTCGGCTTGGGCAACGGGAGCACGGTCGTCATGCTTTCCATGCAGCAACAGCGTCTCAGACCGAACTTCGGGCGCATAATGCAATGCAGAGCGAGCCAGAAAGGCCTCTCTCGATAGGCCCGCCTCTTTCTCGATAGCCCACCGCAAACCGTCTGAACTCTCGTGACAAGCGACTTCAAGATCGTAGACGCCGCTGGATAGAATGACTGCACGCAGATCAGAAACCTGGGTGGCGACCATGGCCGATGCAACGGCGCCACGACTGTTTCCATAAAGAACAATTCGGTCAGGATCGACGGAAGGCTGGCCCCGCAAGAAAGCGAGAGCAGCTATGATCGCTTGCTGGGTTTTGGGACCGCAGAAATCTGGAGGACCATCTGACGCCCCAAAACCAGGCTGCGAGACTGCCGCAGCAGTGATATTCAGACCAGAACAGAACCGAAGCAACGCGCCGCTGTCGACCGCCTCTATCCCTCCAAGCAGACGGCCACCCTGATTGCCGTGGACGAATAGGATTGCTCCTGCGGGCGTTTCGCTTGCGGCTTGAGCTTGAAAAAGCTCGACCTTGGCTCCGTCACCCCGGTCAATGAGATATCGAGTTACTACCGGCATAACCACCATCAGGTTTTCGCGTGCCGGACAGACAATAGTGCAACTTGTGGCATTGGCAACGTCCGGTGGCGGCGGATATGGTTGAGAAACCAAATGGCTTAGCCGCTCATCCGTCCGTTTCGGTCTTTTGATCGAAATTCCGGAAGCGACAGCACAATAAAGGCCGCAGATGAATAGTGATCATTTTGATGAACGATCAACTTCCGCACTGTAAGCGGTGTTATGGCCCCACCTTCCGGATCAGCGTGTGATTGTTGATGTTGTTGCCGAACGGGGCTTCGACATATGACGATTACATGATTTACACATAGCACCAGTTCAGACGTGCCGGCGCAGCGGTTTAAGGTTTTCACGGAAACTGGACGTCGGCGCGATTAGAGCGCTGTTTCAGCGTCCTGTGGAACTGATATTCGCGTGTAATTCCGCTTCAGGATTTCGACAAAAGCATCGGACATACCGTTCGAATGGAAGCGCAACTCTGTTGCGGCTGCGGATCAAAGCGGAGGGGTCAATGCCTCATCATCGAACTTCCGGATTTCAATTACTCCTAGTCCGGACTTAAGCTTGACCCCCCACGGCCCAATTCGCATTTTTACAATTCGTCCATCGTCATGCGTAATCCAAAAATCCACTTTAGAGACATGCGGTGCCTCATGACGGATAGCTGAATAGTGCTTTGCTGCGAGATCCGGGTGACTTTCATCACCCTTAAATACACAGTCAGTTATTTTTGGACCAAATCGGTCCGCTGGAACCCACTTTGTCTGTGGGTAACGGATCCATTGCTTTCGCGTTGAATCTTTCAGATAATTAGTACCTAACTGGGTTCGCAAATCGGCAATAAACACTAAAGATCCATCGTCCTGCTCGGCATAAGCCGTCACGCTCGACCGGGTAGCGTTCATGGTTGCCGCGTATGCAAAGTTGACGATTTCACAAGATGGGTCTTCGCCATTGTCACTGTTAGCTTCCGCCGGGTGAACTGCGCTAATAACGACCAGCGTCGCTCCCGCCAATCCCATCAAAAGTTCAGAGATGCACTTCATGAATCGCCCCTATCTTGACGGCCTCATCATGTACTCAGATGGCTCTGATGCAAAGCTAGAATGAAGTGCAACGAAGCGGTGTGCCACTCGCACGTTGTCGGGTAGACTTTCGATTTGATGGCAGGCAACTCTGCGCCAGAAGCCGTCGTTAGATTTCAGCCAAGCGGTTTGGGATGAGTTCCGCCTTCATCCAATGGGTCTCTGTCTGGCGACGCCAGGTGGAACACCACCGCCCCACGGTCGGTCATCACGAGCCAGCGCCCAGAAGTATCCTGTTTTGGTTTTGCGGGAGCCGGGATCAAGAACTGGCGCACGGGTCTCGTCCATGAAGAGCTTGGTCGAGCGCTTCAGGTCGGCAATCAGCGCATCGAAGACGGGGCGCAGTTCGAATGCTGCACCACCGACCCAGTCGGCGAGTGTTGAGCGGTCGAGATCGATACCTTGGCGGCTCATGATTTGGGCCTGCCGGTAAAGCGGCAGATGATCGGCGTATTTGGACACCAGCACACGGTTCGATGGAAAGATCATGCCGGAACCGCACAGGCACGGGCGACAGCGGCGATCCTGGCGCATCCGCGATGGCAAGGAAATCGAGCAGATCAAGAAAGACTTTCCGGAAGAAGACAGTTTTATATTCGATGTTATTCAATTTTCGAAAACGCGCCGAGAACGGCTCGCGAAATGGCAAGACAAATCACAGCATTGATTAGCTGGAGCCATGTATCTCGCCCGTCCTTCTAACTCGGCTTGCGCGCAAACGGGCATCGCGCGATCTCTCGACTCCCTCTTCTCTCCTCAGGGAGAAGAGGATATGCCGCACCCTCCCCGGTTCCCGCTCGTCGCCGCGAATCAGACAGCCGTGGGACAAACCGCCCCGTCTACAGCGCCACACCAGTACCGCGGTCGAAGACGTGCACCTGATCACTCGTAATACTCGCCTCGAACACGGCGCCATAACGGGCGGGGTATTCGCCGTCGACGATGGCGGTCACCTGTTGTCCGGCGAGATCGAAGACCACATGGGTCTGGGCGCCTGTCGGCTCCACCAGCATCGTCCGGCCGGCGAGCGGCGTGCCAGCGGCGACACCGGGAACGAGATGTTCGGGGCGCAGGCCGATGGTGACGGCCTGGCCGGCCTTGACCTTGCGGTCGGGCGCGATGCGGATCGCCGTGCCGTCGCTGAGACGAGCAGCGGGCCCACCATTTTCGCCGTCGACCGTGCCTTCAAGCATGTTCATCGCCGGCGATCCGATGAAGGCGGCGACGAAGAGATTGGCGGGTTTCCTGTAGAGTTCGAGCGGCGTGCCCTCTTGCTCCACCCTGCCCTGATTGAGCACGACGATGCGGTCGGCAAGCGTCATCGCTTCGATCTGGTCATGGGTGACATAGATCGAGGTCGTCCTGACCTTCTGGTGCAGCGTCTTGATTTCCGAGCGCATCTGCACGCGCAGCTTGGCATCGAGGTTGGAGAGCGGCTCGTCGAACAGGAAGACGGCGGGATTGCGCACGACGGCGCGGCCCATGGCGACGCGCTGGCGCTGGCCGCCGGAAAGCTGGGCCGGCTTGCGGTCGAGGAGTTCGGCGAGATCCAGCATGCGGGCGGCTTCGGCCACCCGGGTCTCGATCTGCGGTTTGGCAACGCCGGCGAGCTTCAGATTGAAACCCATGTTTTCGGCGACCGTCATGTGCGGATAGAGCGCGTAGGATTGGAAGACCATGGCGATGTTGCGTTCGCGCGGCGTCATGGCGTTGACGACCTTGCCGCCGATGGAGATGTCGCCGTCGGTGATCTCCTCGAGGCCGGCGATCATCCGCAGCAGTGTCGATTTTCCGCAACCGGACGGGCCGACGAGGGCGACGAATTCGCCATCCTCAATATGAAGCGAAATGCCGTGGATGACGTCGACGGCCCCATAGGTCTTGCTGATATCGGTGAGTTCAACGGATGCCATGATTGCACTCCAATGGTTCGGGCTCAGGACTTCACGGCACCGGCGGTCAGACCGGCGATGATGTGTCTCTGGGCGACGAAAAAGACGATGATGGTGGGAAGAATGGTCAGCGTAATGAAGGCCAGCACCAGCTGCCACTCCGTGCCGTACTCGCCGCGATAGACCATGATGCCGAGCGGCCAGGGATATTTCGATTCCGAGTTCAGCATGATCAGCGGCAAGATGTAGCTGTTCCAGCTGCCGACAAAGGAAATGATGCTGACGGTGGCGACGATCGGCCGGGAAAGCGGCAGCGAAATATGCCAGAAGAAGCGGAGATAACCGCAACCGTCGACGAAGGCCGCCTGAAACAATTCTTCCGGAAGGTTGCGGAAATAGTTTCGAAACAGCAGGATGCTCATGCCAAGGCCGAAAGCCACCTGCGGCAGCACCACGCCCCAATAGGTATCGAGCAGGCCGAGATCGCGGATGCGGATGAACAGCGGCAGGATCGCGGTCGCCGCCGGAAACATCAGGCCGAGCAAGAAATAATTGAGCAGGAACGACGATCCGAAAAACCGGACATGGGCAAAGGCGAAAGCCGCCATGGACGAGACGATCAGTGTTAGGAGGACGGTGAGCGACGCAATCACCAGCGAATTGCCGATCTGCAGCCAGTAGCGCTCGCCGAAGAGAATATCGGTATAGTTCGCCCATTGCCACTCTGTCGGCAGGCCGAAGGGATTAGTGCGCAGGTCGCCCAGCGTCTTGAAGCCGCCGAGCGCCGTCGTCAGCAGCGGCACGAGCACGATTGCGGCAATCAGGCTCAGCGACACGTAGAGATAAACGCGTGTAGACGTGCTCATGCGGATGGAAGAGCTCATATCAGTCATGGCGCATGAATATCCTTTTGTAACCGAAGGCGAGCGTCACGCAGATGATGAAGAGTACGACGCCGACGGCGCTGCCGAGACCGACCTGCATGCGCATGACGCCATAGGTGTAGAGGAAGGTGACCATCGTCTGGGTGGAGTTGGACGGCCCGCCGCCGGTCAGCGGCATGATCATGTCGAAGAGCTGCAGCGAGCCGACGACGGCAAAGAAGATGGAAAGACGCAAGGTCGAGCCGAGCAGTGGCAGCGTAACGTAACGGAACTTCTGCCAGCCGGTGGCGCCGTCGATTTCGGCTGCCTCCAGCACGCTCTTGTCGACAGATTGCAGGCCGGCGATGAACAGCATCATGTGGAAGCCGAAATATTTCCAGACGATGACCCCGAGCACGGCATAGATCGCCACGTCCTTGTCGGCGAGCACGTAAGGGTTGGCGAAGCCGAAGAAGTTGGAAACGGCGGCAAACAGGCCATAGTCGCCATCATAGACAAAGCGCCAGATAAGGCCCGCAGCAACGTCCGCCAGCACATAGGGCAGGAAGAAGATCAGGCGGTAACCGACGACACCCGGAATGCGGTGCGCCAGCATGGTCGCCAGCCAGATGGCAAGCGGCACCTGGATGCAGATCGAGATCACGATGATCAGGCCGTTATTGACCAGCGCCTGCGTGAAAGCCGCATTGCGGAACAGAACCTGGAAATTGCGCAGCGCGATGAACTCGGTCGGCGTGCCGTAGCCATTCCACTTGTAGAGGCTGTACCAGGCCGCCTCGCCCATCGGCATGATGACGAAGAGGGTGAAAAGCAGCAGCGCCGGCGGCAGGAAGATCAACAGTACCGCCAGCCGGTCATGGGCGACCGAGCTCTTGCTGTTTGCGGCTCTTTTTGCCGGCCTGGCGGCCGTGGTTATCGATGGGACTGAAATATTGGCCATGGGTCCTGCTTTCGCATCTCGTCGGCAGCAATGCTGGCGCTCCGCTCTGGAGCGCCAGGAGAGGTCTGCAGGCGCTGGTTATTGTTCCAGCTCGAAAGCGTCCTGGATCATCTGGGCGCCGTCCTTGGAATTCATCTGCCCGGAGACGATTTCCACCGACACGTCGTTGACGACACGGCCGACTGCCGCACCGAGATCCTGGTCGAAATAGTTCTGATGCCAGGTCGAACCGGCCAGCTGTTTGGCCGATTCGGCCAGCAGCGGGTTGGTGACGCCGTCACCGGCGCCGACGGCAACGGGCAGAAGCATGCCGGCCTTGGCCATCGCCTGCTCATTGTCGGCATTCGTCAGGAAGGCGAGGAAATCGAGCGCTTCCTTGGATGCCTTCTTGGTAACGGCCCAGCCGTTCAGACCACCAAGCGTATCGGTCGGCTTGCCGGCGCCGCCATCGACCGCCGGGAAGGCGAAACGGCCGATATTTTCGGGTGCGAGTCCCTTGCCGTCGCCGGCATTCTTGCGCTGGTTGGCCTCGGTATTTTCAAAGCCGAGGATGATCGCGGCCTTGCCGTCGCCGAAAACGCCGAGCGCCTGCGGCCAGGTCGAGCCGAGATAGCCGGGCTGGAACGGTTCGAGCTTTCCGAGTTCGGCGAGATCGTCGCCGGCCTTGATGATCGCGGGATCGAGGAAACCTTCGCCCTGGCCGGTCTTTGCCGCTTCGAAGACCTTCTGTCCGCCTTCGCGCATGACGAGATAGCTCCAATAGAAGTGGATCGGCCATTTCTCACCGCCGCCGCCGGCGATCGGCACGATGCCGGCTGCCTTGATCTTCTTCACGGTACCCAGAAAATCAGCCCAGTTCTTGATGTCCTCGGCCTTCACACCGGCCTTGGCAAACAGCGCCTTGTTGTAGAAAAAGCTGACCAGACCGACCTTATAGGGAATAGCCCAGGTCTTTCCCTCGAATGTCAGGCCGCTGACCGAAGCCGGGCTATAGGCGCCGCGCAGTTTGCCGCCATCGGCATCCAGCGCCGGCGTCACATCCTGGAGCGCGCCGGTCTCGGACTGCTGCTTCAAGACGCCGCCGCCCCAGCTGAAAAAGAAATCCGGCACGTCGTTAGATTGCAGCAATGTCGGAAGCTTGGCCTTGAAGGCCTCGTTTTCGAGAAACTGCATCTGGATATCGACGTCGGGATGCTGGGCTTCGTATTTCTTGACGATGTCTTCCCAGGCCGCGACATATTTCGGGTCGAGCTCGAGATGCAGCCACTTGACCACCGTCGTTGCCGAAGCGGCACCTGCCCCAGCCAGCAAC
Organism: Rhizobium brockwellii; assembly: GCF_000769405.2. Classification (NCBI taxonomy): domain Bacteria; kingdom Pseudomonadati; phylum Pseudomonadota; class Alphaproteobacteria; order Hyphomicrobiales; family Rhizobiaceae; genus Rhizobium; species Rhizobium brockwellii. The sequence goes on along the minus strand of NZ_CP053439.1, from coordinate 1,854,641 downwards.
ATGCCGGCGGCCGCGGCCATGGATGCGATACGCCTGCCGCCAAAAGCGGCGCTCTTGAACCTAAAAGTCATGATTTCTCCTCCGAGGGGGCTATCCTCACAATTTTTCCCCTATGCGGATTAATTCAACGGAGCTTTGGTATATTGTCAACCCAATGCCTCTATTTTTATCAAATGCGCTTGACATGACCACTGAATTCCCTGCTATTTATTTCGTAACCCGTTAAAAATATTTGGGTTCCGCCCCAACGAAACGCTCGCCTGGCTAGTTCCCATGAAGACCGCAGATCCAGAATTAATGCGCGCGATCAATCGCTTGAACGTGCTCGATACCGTCAGGCGCCATGGCCCGATCTCGCGGATAGAGATCAGCGAGCGTACCGAACTCTCCACCACGACCGTTTCAGCAATCACCGCTTCGTTGCTCGACGACGGGCTGATCCTGCCGCGTCACGAAGGCGATATCCGCAACGAGGCGGTGCGCGGACGGCCGCGGGTGATGCTGGAGCTCAATCCGGATGCTGCCCGCGTGGTCGGCGCCAAGATCGCCGCCAACAGGATGGTCTTCGTCGTCACCAATTTCCGCGGCGACGTGCTGTCGAAGCTCGCCTTGCCGATCCGCATCGACCGGCAGCCGATCGGCGTCATCGCCGATCTCGTCGAGGATGGGGTCAGGCGTTGCGTTGTCGATGCCGGGCTTTCGCTGGAGGATGTCGACAGCGTCTGCCTCGGCTTTCCCGGCGTCATCGAGCACCGCACCGGCTACATCAGAAGCAGCCCGATCTTTCGCGACACCAATGTCGATTTCGCCGCCGAGATGTCGACGCGGCTGGCAACGCCGACCATTGTCGAAAGCGACGCCCACGCTATTACGCTTGGCCATCACTGGTTCGGAAAGGCCCGCGATCTCGAAGATATGGTGCTGATTTCGCTGGAGCAGACGCTCGGGCTGGGTGTCCTGCACGGCAACAGCCTGTTTCGCGGCGCCGGCGGCCTCAGCCACAATCTCGGCGACCTCGTGCTCGGCATGGGACCGAACGGCGTCGTCCGGCTTTTCAGCCAGGCCGGCGAAAGCGCGATCCTCGGAGAACAACAGGCTGATGGGCGTTTTGCCGAGGCCATCCGCCTCGGGCGAGGCATGAACCATGCCCAGGCGCTGATCAAGGCCGATGACGACCGGCTGATCAGTGCCGCCATCCGCGCCGGCGAAGCGGTCGGTTTGACCATTGCCAATATCGTCACGCTGTTTGCGCCGCCGCGGGTCATTCTTGTGGGGTCGAGCCTGGCGCTCGGCGAACCCTTTCTCAACAGCCTGCGCGATGCTTATGCGCTCGCCATTCCGCCGTCACTGCGCGGCGTGAGCGAACTCGTCTTCGACGATTCGACCGACGATTTCTGGGCTCAGGGTGCCGCTGCGGTGGCGCTCTACGAACTCTACGAATCGCCCTGGAGCACGACAGGGCCGGCGCTCTGACGGGCGGCACAATTAAAATCAATGGCACGATCAATGGAGGAATTCATGGACAAGGTCGGTATCGGCATCATCGGATGCGGCAATATTTCGGGCGCCTATCTCACGGCGATGGCATCCTTTCCCATTCTCGACATTCGCGGCGTCGCCGATCTCAACCGGGAGCTGGCGGAAGCGAAGGCTGCGGAATTCAATGTTCCCGTCAAGACGGTCGAGGAGCTTTTCGCCGACCCTAAGGTCGAGATCATCGTCAATCTGACGATCCCCAAGGCCCATGTTGCCGTGGCGCTGCAGGCGCTAGAGGCCGGCAAGCATACCTACTCGGAAAAGCCGCTCGGGATTAATTTCGCGGAAGGGAAAAAATTGGCGGAAGCCGCCAAGGCGAGGAATCTCCGCATCGGCGCTGCCCCCGACACCTTCCTCGGCGGCGGCCACCAGACGGCGCGTGCCTTGATCGACCATGGCGTCATCGGCCAGCCGGTCGGCGGCTCGGCGACCTTCATGTGCCCGGGCCATGAGCGCTGGCATCCGAACCCGGCCTTCTATTATGAAGTCGGCGGCGGGCCGATGCTCGATATGGGTCCCTATTACATCACCGATCTCGTCAATCTTCTCGGGCCGGTTTCTCAAGTTGCGGGTTTTGCAACGACGCCGCGCGCGGAACGGCTGATCACCAGCGAACCGCGAAACGGCGAACGCATTCCCGTGCATGTGCCGACCCATGTCACCGGCATGATGGCCTTTGCCAACGGCGCCGTCGTCCAGATCGCCATGAGCTTCGATGTCGCCGGCCACAAGCATGTGCCGCTGGAAGTCTACGGAACCGAGGGCACGCTGATCGTTCCCGATCCGAACAAGTTCGCCGGCCCGGTGGAATATCTGAAGAAGGGCGGTTCGTTCGAGGACCAGCCGGTCACGTCACCCTATGCCGACGGCAATTATCGCTCGCTCGGCGTTGCCGACATGGCGCATGCGATCCGCTCCAACCGGCCGCACCGCGCCAATGGCGATCTGGCGCTACATGTGCTCGAAGTCATGGAAGCGTTCCACACCGCTGCCGCGACCGGCCGGACGGTCGCGATCACCACGGCAACGGAGCGCCCTGCCCCGCTGTCCGATTCCATCGTCGACGGACGGCTGGCGAAATAAGTTTCAGGAGGAAAGACTATGCGTGAAGCACTAATCGTTTGGGGCGGCTGGAGCGGGCATGAACCGCAGGAGTGCGCCGAAATCATCAAGACTATGCTGGAGGAAGACGGCTTCAAGGTCTATCTCGAACACGGCACCGAGGCCCTTGCCGACCCTTCCGTCCATGATCTCAGCCTTGTCGTGCCGATCATGACGATGTCGAAGATCGAGAAGGAGGAGGTCAAGAACCTCGCCACGGCGATCGAAAGCGGCGTCGGCATCGCCGGCTATCACGGCGGCGCGGGCGATGCCTTCCGCGACTCCGTCGACTACCAGTTCATCATCGGCGGCCAGTGGGTGGCTCATCCGGGCAACATCATCGACTACACCGTCAACATCACCCGGCCCGACGATCCGCTCATGGAAGGAATCGCCGATTTCCCTTATACGTCAGAGCAATATTACATGCATGTCGACCCCTCGAACGAGGTTCTGGCGACGACGAAATTCACCGGCGATCACGCCTACTGGATCGACGGCGTCGTCATGCCTGTTGTCTGGAAGCGGAAATACGGCAAGGGCCGCGTCTTCTATTCCTCGCTCGGCCATCAGGCCAAGGAATTCGACGTTCCCCAGATGAAAACCATCTTCCGCCGCGGCGCCAACTGGGCTGCGCGGTAAGGCCTAGACGTGGCCCCTCACCCTAACTCAATCCAGTTCGTGCGGTGGCTGCCCCTCACCCTAACCTTGCCGGGGTCGAGCCACTGGTCTCGACCCGTCCTGCGGACCCCCGTAAACGGGGCGAGGGGACGTGCCCTGCGAGAGGCCAGTGGGGAACGGAGAGGTCACGACATGTCCCCTTCTCCCCGCCTGCGGGGAGAAGGTGGCGGCAGCCGGATGAGGGGCAGGCGGCGATCTCATGGAGCGAAGCCGACCGACCTCAGGATCAGATGATCAACGCCGTGCCGTAGAGCCCCAATGCAAACACCGTATGAGCCAGCAGATTGAAGCACCGAACCTTGTTCGGGGTCGGGTGTTTGGAAGCGGCCCAGCCGATGCCGAGGCCGGGCTGCAGCAGGAACCACCCTGCCCCGACGGTGACGATGCCGAAGATCCAGGCGGGAAGAAATGTCGGTGCCACCAGCCAGGGCGAGCCCATGATGATGGCGAAGATCACCCCATAGAGGATGCCGACGGCGTAATGGCTGATCCAGCCGAGCGCCAGTTCATGAGCGTAAGGCTCGGCGTCGGCAATGCTGTCGTGAAAGACCTTGCCGCGGCGAAGGTGCCAGAACCAGCGTCCCACAGGAGCCCAGTTGGGCGCCGACTGGCCGAACTGGGTGAGCAGGATCGCCCAGAGGTCCATGAGGATGGTTGCGCCGGCGCCGATCACCAGGCCGCGCCACAGAATATCGAACATTGGGAATCACCGGAAAACGTTGCGATTGCAGGACGCTACAAAATCATCGCAGAGGCGCCGGCGCAATGGCTGCGGTGAATTCACCCGCCATATTCCGGAGTGATTCAGTGGCTAATCCGCCTGCGGTCCGCCCTCGCCCTCAGTTTCTCCTGCACCATTGCCGATATCGCCACTGATATCCTCCGCAAACTTCCGCATGAGCCGCACGAGTTCATTGAAGTCGTGTTCCTCCCAGCTCTCGAAGATGGCGCAGCCCATCCGCTCGCGGGCGACGTCGATGCGATCGGTCATTGCCTTGCCCTTCGAGCTGATGACCGCCTCGCGCACGCGGCGGTCGGCGGCATTGCCGCGGCGCTCCACCAGATCGAGGCTTTCGAGCTTGGCGACCTGGCGGCTGACGGTGGTGTAGTCGCGGCCGGCGCGGTCGGCGAGTTCGACCACCCCGATGGGACCGAGCCGTTCTATCGTGACGAGCAGCGGAAACAGCGCGCGATCGAGCGAAATCCCCGCCTCGCGGACCATCTGCTCGTCACGCTGCGGGCGGTTCATGACGCTGACGATCTCGATCAAGGCCCCATGCAGTTCGCGCAGTTTTGCGGATATATGTGTATTTTGCACATTCTTTGTTGACGCCATGCCGATTCTCCTGTTATGTGCATAATACACATATGGAGAAATCAATGACAGAGAATTCCACAGTCGACGTGCTGATATCGGGCGCCGGGGCTGCCGGCCTGACGCTGGCAATCGAGTTGGCGCGGCGGGGCGTCTCCTTCCGCCTGATCGAAAAATTGAACGACCCGTTCCGCGGTTCCCGTGGCAAGGGTATTCAGCCGCGAAGCCAGGAGGTGTTCGAGGATCTCGGCATTCTCGACCGGATCGTCGCGCTGGGCGGCGCCTATCCCCGGCAGCGGGAATATCGCGACGACGGCAGCTTCAGCGAATCCGACGCCGTGGTAGGTGGGGAGCCGACGCCGGCCGAGCCTTATCATCTTCCCCTGATGGTGCCGCAGTTCCTGACCGAGGGGGTGATGCGCGAGCGCCTGCTCGAGCTGGGGCACCGGCCCGAATTCGCCAGCGAACTCATCGGCTTCGAACAGGATGAGGCGGGCGTGACTGCGCGGCTTAAAGGCACATCCGGCGAAGAGACCGTCCGCGTGCGCTGGCTCGTCGGCGCCGATGGCGGCCGCAGCTTCGTGCGCCATGCGCTCGATATCGGCTTTCCCGGCAAGACGCTCGGCGTGCGCGCCGTCGTCGCTGATGTCATTCTGACCGGATTGGACCGCGACGCTTGGCATCGCTTCGGCGATGGCGACATGCAGCGACAGACCGCCATTTGCCCGCTGGCGGGAACGGATCTGTTCCAGATCCAGGGACCCATCCCGCTCGAAGGCGAAGTCGATCTCTCCGCGGCAGGCTTGACTGCGCTGGTGAAGGAGCGCAGCGGCCGCGACGACATCGAGGTCCAATCGGTCTCCTGGGCGTCAGCCTTCCACATGAACGCCCGGCTTGCCGATCGCTACCGGCTCGGCCGCGTGTTCCTGGCCGGCGATGCCGCCCATACGCATCCGCCGACCGGCGGACAGGGTCTGAATACCAGCGTTCAGGATGCCTATAATCTCGGATGGAAACTGGCCGCAGTCACTGCCGGCGCTCCCGACGCGCTGCTCGACAGCTATGAGGAAGAGCGTCGTCCAGTCGCCGCCGCCGTGCTCGGGCTGGCGACCAATCTTCTCGACGCCATGAAGCGAGGCGATATGCGGCGCGGCCGCGAGGTCCATCAACTCGATATCGGCTATGCCTCCTCCTTCGCGCTGGAAAAGCCGGAGCGGAGCGCCGGCCTGCTTGCGGGCGACCGTGCGCCCGATGCGCCGCTTAGAGGTGTCGCCGGCCAGCCGACGCGTCTGTTCGAACTGTTCAAGGGGCCGCACTGGACGCTGCTGGGCTATGAGGCCGAGCAAGCTGCCGTGCCGTCGCGCCCGGGCCTGCATATCCACTGGATCGGCCGGCGCGGAGATGTGATCGACGAAGGCGGGCATTTCCATGATGCCTACGGTCTGGCATCGGGCGACTGGGTGCTCGTGCGTCCGGACGGCTATGTCGGCGCTATCATTGCGTCTGCTCACGCCTGGGCTCTGGAAGCCTATCTCGCAAATGTCGGCCTTGCTGCATAAGCGGCAACGCAAAGCACCACCGCGCGCCGGAGCCAATCGCCACTGCGAGTAGGTCACTTTCGTTGTCAGCCGCCGCACAAGGCCCAAGAGAGCCTCATCCTGACGTGCGTTGGCCATAGGCCGAAGCCTCGAAGGACGAGGCGGGTGTTCGGCGCCAGATGTGAGATGACAAGAAGCAGCCCAGCGACAGATCCGTCGAGGCTCCGCCCGATGGGCTATGCACAAGGATGAGGAGCATTGAAGGATGCCGCACTATAGACCAGGCAGCATCGATCTTTCAGAGAGCATCCCGCTCGTATCGCGGCGCCCACCCGCGGGCCATCCCGCGGCTCATCACGCTTTCCGCCAGCGCCAGTTGCTGGCGGAGATGTTTGCAGTCATCAAGCAGCGAGCGTATCGCCGCCTTGGCATTGTCGTCATGCCAGGCAAGCACGGCTTCGACTTCCCAAGCTTGATCGGGCCAAGCTTGATCGGGCCAGGCTTGATCGAGCCCAGCTTGTTCGGGGCGTGCCCGATGGGGTTCCAAGGCTTTTGCCGGCTGCATCAGTTCAGCGCCAACGGCAATTGAACCGGGCGCGGCAAGGGCGGCAGCGGCCGGCTGAGTTCGACCTTTCTCTGCCAGGCGGCACGCCGCTGTTGATCCCGCTCGCGGGCTGCGCGGGAGGCTTCGACAAGCGCGAGGGCGTTGGCGATCACCTGTTCCGTATGCGTCATGATCATCTCCAATGTTCCTGTTTTGTTCTATTTTAGAACTTCGGCAGGAAAAGTCAAGCGTCGGGACGATCTGGCTTTGAGGAATAAGTGTGGAAGCGCGGAGAGTATTCAGTCCGCCGCTTCTATGACGGCGATGCCAGCCTCCTGTGCCGCCCTGATGAAGGCCGCCCGCACATGTTCCGGTGGGAGATCGCCGATAATCGCATCCAGGCACGACTTGACGGCCTCGAAATACTCTTCGCCGTCGTCTACCGGCCAGTCGCGCAGGAGCGTGCGCGCGGCGTCCCACACAGAGTTAACAACTGCATAATGGCCGAGCCCCATTGAGGCCAAGCCAACCGGTCGAAAATGTGCCGTCTGTCTCACTTTGCTACAGCTTTTTCCAATTTCGGTGGAGCTAATGGGTACGATGCAATTTGCGTGCCGTTGGCAGGTCGCTTCACCAGCCGAAGACTGGCTTCACGGGATTGGATGCTCGCAGTGTAGACGTTCCTCTTCCTCCCCTCCAGACCCCCTGCAGCCGGTGCGTTTGAGAACATATAGCTTGAAGTGGAGTCCTGCGATCAGTCTTTAAGCGACTGATTATGGTAAATATCGGGCCTCCCATCCCACGCCTGCTGGTTAAAACGCAGTCTTTCCTTTTATACTCTATAGGGATTACAGCAACTCATATGCTTTTCTCGAAGCAAGAACCTCTCTAACCATTCATGGATTGTGCCAAAGGTGGACGGCGTTTCATCCGGGTCGTACAATGCGATCTATCCTGCACGCGGCGGATCTGGGAGGAGCGCGCGATGCCTATTTTCATGGACCGGCACTTTCTTGAGGGAACGTCAGCGGCTGACGTTGCTCAGGCGCATCGCATGGATCTCGACATTCAGGACAAGTACGGCGTCAAGTTCCTGACCTATTGGTTCGACCAGCGGCGCGGGACCGCATTTTGCCTCGTGGATGCGCCGGATGCAGAAACCGCGCAATGTGTGCATCGTGAAGCGCACGGCTTCGTCGCCGGTGAGATCGTCGAGGTTGCCTTGTCGGCGGTTGAGGCTTTTCTTGGCCGAATTCACGATCCTGAGCCGGCGCCTGGTCAGTCGTTCAGCGACGTCGATCCCGGTCATCGGGCAATCCTCTTTACCGACATCGTCGGATCGACAGCGATGACATCGCGCCTCGGCGACCGCATTGCGACCGAAATGGTCAGGGCCCATGACGCTGTCGTGCGCCGATGCCTCAGCCAGAATTCAGGCCGAGAAGTGAAACACACCGGCGATGGCATCATGGCGGCATTCGCCGCGACAACGGCAGCCGTCGAATGCGCCATGGCGATCCAGCAGGAATTTCAGCGTTACAACGGCGGAAACACCGAGCCTATCCATATCCGCATCGGAGTGGATTGCGGCGAACCGGTCGAGGACAGCAACGACCTCTTCGGCTCGACCGTGCAGCTTGCCGCACGTCTCTGCGCGGCAGCCTCCAGCGACCAGATCCTGGTCTCAGAGAATATTTTTCGGGAATACGGTGCTGCCGATCTCTTCACTCACGCAACGCGCCGACGGTTCAAGGGGTTCTCGAAGCCCATGCTGGTCTTCCGATGCGATTGGGCCGATGCCGGCGTAAACTAAGATCTGCTAAATCCGACACCCGAATAGCCGACTGCCTCTTGCCAGGGCTTGCCGCGGCGCTTTGCGGCCAAGAAATAGGCGATCATCGGATCAGCAGATATCGAAACCAGAACGCGCCGCAACTAATGTGACGGCGCGCCCTCCCTGCCATGCAGACGGTCCCCAACAGGCCTATAATCTGACTATGCATTACCAATTTGATGATTCATCAGTCCGTCGAATTTGGGGCCACCCTCGACCTTCGCCAGCACGCCGGCCATCTTCAGGAACCGTCGGAAATTCTCGCGCGCAGCGCTCAACGGGAAACGCCCGTTGGCCGTATCCCTGCACGCCTTCAACAGCGTGTCATATGCCAAACCCCGTTTGTCCTCCGGCCACCCGTCCAGAACATCGAAGATTTCATCGAGGCACGTGACCTCATCGATGAAATGTTGGCGATGAAGCAGAATCGGATCAAACCGAGTTGACGACATAGTATCCTCCCATTTATATTACTTTTTATGGTGTAATTTTACTCAAAAACCGCAATCTATTCAAGTCAAAATCGCGTCAGCTTGACTATTAACGTCGCTCAACTACTTCCATAACGACAGAATAGCCCGGCCAGGTTAGACTTAATCGTATTTGATCATCGGTTGAGGGTCGGCGTATCACGATTATAGATTGATTGATCAATCGTGGGAATGTTTCGGTTCTGGTGAGCATGATCTAGCAGGCCAGAAGTTTTCGTATATTCTCGTGTGGGCATGGTAGATTGCCACCATGACAACCTTGCGAAGAGACGTTCAGATGAGCCGATTTTTTCCATTGGTAGCGGGAGTGCTGATCTCTGTGTCCGCATTGACGTCTTCCTGCACGTCGCCTGCAAGGCAGGATCACCAGGATTTTCAATATCAGCGGAATACATCGGTAAACCCGGCATGCGCAGATGGGTTCAGACCCAGCAATGCTCGCTCGTGCAGCTATTGAAAGGTTTAGAGCCGTAAATTGGGCAGCATGCTGCAGCAATTGGACTGGTTGGGAACTCCAAGCCCTGCCTCACCGTTAAGTGATCGGGTCACAATGGCCCGACACTAACTGGAGAACGGTTTCCCATGAACAATTTGATCTGGCTTGTCGGCGCTGTCGTTATCGTGCTCGCGATTTTGAGTTTCTTCGGCTTCCGCTGATTGCGAACGTGCTGATGGAATGTGGCGAATGAACCGCACCTTCCCTTCCCGGCGATCGGATGGACGATAAATTCATCCGCGCCGATGGATCGATAGGGATTGGGAGCGCCTCCAACCGCGAAAGCCTTAAACGGCTTAAAAGCCTTCGATCACCTCTCGCAAAGCTTCACGAGGTTCTTCTCGAGGCTTCGGCGCAGTGCGTCGGTAATCTCGGTCTGTAGTCCTTTGACAACATCGCCGAAGCGACCGCCAGTCTTTACGATCTCGATCGAACTCTCGGCGGTCTTGCATGTCGCAAGGTCGACCTGCAGATGGACTTCAGCGGTCGCCGAGAACCCGCCTTTGACGAGAGCTTCGTCCGATGTCTTGCAGGCCAGCGTGCCTCGGGCACGGGCCTCCGCGACGTCGCCATTCACCGATACCTGGAGGTTTTCGATCTTCACTGAATCGAGCTTGTCGACGCCTACCTGCACGGTGATCCCAAAACTCGAGACCTTCGCCTTGAGCGACCTGCAAGGTTGGGCGTCTCCGATGGCCCGCTCCAGCGCATTCGCTGCTTGCGCCTGTGAGAAGGTGAGTGGTTGCAGGACAAGAGCGCCTACCGCGCATAGGCCCAGCCAATTTCGCATCTCTTTCTCCGTTCCGTAAGTCCGCTGGCCAGTCCACGGACGCCCCCGCATCATAAGTGTGGAACAGGCCATCGGCAAAGCAATGCCGGTCGCCGCCGCACACTCGGCACCTGAGCGACTCCTTTGCTATCGCATTTGCCATTTTTGAGCAGCGTCGGGTCGATTCGAGATCGACCGCCATGTCCTCGACTATCCGCAGAATGACGTGTGAACAGCGCGAAAAGTGGATGATCACCCCCTCGGTCTTCCTTTACAATCAGTCGTTTCGGCCTCTCAAGCCAATGCATGGGAAAATCGATGGATCGTCTCGTTGGTGCAGATGAAGCGACGCAATCGGAGAAGCGGGCTGAGAAAGCGGATTGGCCGGATGGCCTGGCGCGGGATGTTACGGCCATCAAGGTCGGCGACTGTCTGCTCGGTTACAAGGCCGTCCAGCGCCGTGTGCGGGCCAGCCGTTGGAACCATTTCCGCGGCCGGATGCGCGAGATCGAAAAATTGATCCGGCATCGCCATGGAGACATCGTGCCCGAGGCTGATGACGCATTGATCTATGTCGAGGTGATCGCCGGCCTCGCCTTGGTCGAATTCAAGGAAGAGTTCGTCGAGGTGGTCCTCGGCTGGGGGGCGCGATGGCTTCCCTGGGCTGGGAAAGCCGACATTGAGGAGATCATCTACGAGCGGACGAAAGTGCGCTTTTCTCCGTTGTCCGCCGACGCGCTCGGCCACGCTCTGCACTTAAGCTACGCAGAACGGAGCGCCCTCGATATCCGCACCATCGGTGCATTCGATGTGCCGAAGCGGAAAAGGGCAAAACTTCAAAAGGAAAAGCGGCGCCAGCGGGACCGAGCTCGAAAAGAGGAGCAGCGCCGTGCCGCCGGCGCCCTTTCCAGAGCCGACTATCTCGCTAATTCTTTCAGCCAAGCACGCCCCTGGGAGGCTTTCGGCATCAGCCGCCGGACGTGGGAACGCCGCGGCAAGCCGATACCGGATGCCGCGACGATATCGGATTGCGATCCGATCTCGCTCGCCGCTTAGGTCAAAGCTTTCTCGGCTTTTAGCCGAGTGGTCCGAACCAGCTATTCATCGCCTCTTGCAGACCATCCTGCGTCCTGTCGCCCACCCACGCCACATATCCATCGGGCCGGATCAACACTGCCGTCGGCGCGGAGACCAAGCCCAGCGCAGGCAGTTCCCATGCGCCGTCATATCCGGCGTCGACCAACTTGATGCGGTCCGACCACGCCGCCATGTCGAAGCTGCCGGGCGCGTCGAGGTTCAGGAACACGGGCCGCGCATCCTGGAGCAGCGTAAAGAGACGCTGAGGACCCTCGGGCGTGGTGAGATCGAGGTCCGGCATGCGGCGGCCGAGCAGCGGATGCCCGTCGCCGAGATCGTAACGGATACCAAGTCCGGACATTTCGGCCGCGATGTGTTTGCGCGGCTCCGCCATGCCAAGCAGTTCCGTCACAATATCACGCAAGGCTTCGGTGCGATCGTCGGTCCGCTGCAATGCCACCTGCGCCATCGTCATGCGCAACACGCGGGCGGCAACCGGATGCCGTTCGGCATGATAGGTGTCGAGCAAGGCTTCAGGCGACGTGCCTTTCACCACCTGGGCCAATTTCCAACCGAGATTGACGGCATCCTGCACACCGGTATTCAGGCCCTGCCCGCCGACCGGAGAATGCACATGGGCGGCATCGCCGGCGAGGAATACCCGGCCCTTGCGGTAGGCCGCTGCCTGCCTGGACATGTCGGTGAACCTGGAAATCCAGTTGACGTGATGGATGCCGTAATCGGTTCCGAATGCGGCAATGAGCGCTTCTTTGAGATCACTGAGCGTCGGTTCGGTCGTGGCGCCGGCATTCTTCTCCGGCACCATCAGGCCGATCGGACCCTCTTTGGCAAAGACGATCTTGCCGTATTGGATTTCATACTCCTCCCTGCCGAAGGCATAGATACCGAGGGCCGTGCGATGGATGCCCAATGGCGGCTCCTCTTCCATCTCCACCTCGGCGAGAATGTTGCCAGTCGTCGGATCCCATCCTGGAAACTCAATGCCGGCAGCCTTGCGAACCAGACTGCGGCCGCCATCGCAGCCGACGACATAGCGCGCCCTGAGCGAGACGCCATCGGAGAGTGCGATGGTGACGCCGGTATCGTCCTGCGCGAAACCCGTTACCTCAAGGCTGCGATAGATCGGCACCGCCAACTCGCCGACCCAGCCGGCCAGAATGCGCTCGATATGCTTCTGCCGCAGCGCCAGCCCGTAATTGTGCCGGGTGGGAAAATCGCTGATATCCAGACGCGTGACCGCAAACCCCGTGACCTGGGCTACCTGCCCTTCCGCGAGGAATCGGTCGACGATGCCGCGCTGATCGAGAACCTCGAGCGTGCGTGCGCTCAGTCCGCCGGCCCGCGTACCGGCAAGCCCCTGGTCAGGGCGGCGCTCGACAATGGCGACGTCGACGCCCGCCAAGGCCAGCTCGCCGGCCAGCATCAGGCCCGTCGGCCCTGCCCCTGATATCACGACCGCATGTTCCCTCATCCGCAAACTCCCTTATTTCAATTGTTCCAACGCAATATCTCTGGGTTCCAGAAACCTGGCCCCACTGCTTTTTCCCATCCAATCGGCCCATCCAATCGGCCCTGCGCAGATACCGATTTTCTCTGTCGCAGGTTGTTCTCCCTATAAATGTAAGCTCCATACTGGTTGGAAGGACTTGCGACAGGATTTCAGGCTTGCTCTCCAAAGCCCTATTCGCCGCGACTTGCGGGTCTCTTGCTGTGGAGCCCAAGCTTTTCAATACGACCTGACCGGGTGGGCGCCGAATGTGGCAGGCGCCGTCCGGGGTCGTTCCTCTCGAAGGGATCAATCAATTACTCGGAAAGACGTATCTCACTGCGGAGCTGGAGCTTTTTGCGGAATCGTCTCGGCCGCTGGTCGCTCGGACGGATCGGCGGGATGGCCATAGATTGTGTAGGCGGCGCCTGCCAGCACCCCGAGGACGAGAAGAGCGAGCACGTACAACATCATTCCGCGGATGGCCGTCTTCGGTGTCTTGTCCATCAGGGATCTCCAGCATTGCTCAGCGGTCAAATTCCATGCAAGCGCTTCTGGTTCCGACGCGGAGGTTGTTCAAGCAAGCAGTCACTCAAGGAACGATCAGCATCGGCGGACTTGTTTTTCTCTTTGCCTCGGCGCTTGGTCGAAGACCGAGTAATCCACATCAAATGACGCAAGGCGGCACCACGCTGGAACCACGGCGCCAAGGCCTCAGATTCCTCGAGATATCGCAAACTGGCAGCCGCTGGCCGTTATCGCAATCGGCGCACTTCTATTGGCTTTTGGTGGATCTTCGTGACATCGCGCAGTCTTGACGGCGTTAGATCCGTCGACAGCAAAAACCCGGCTTTCACCGGGCTTTTGTTCAGGCACTACCAAGTCTGGCGACCGCTCCAGTCATCGATGTCTCGTTTGATGCGGTCCTTTTCGATGCCATAACGCTCCTGGATCTTGCCCTCCAGCTGGTCGCGCTTGCCGGCGATCTGGTCAAGATCATCGTCGGTGAGTTTGCCCCACTGCTCCTTGATCTTGCCCTTCGCCTGCTTCCAGTTTCCTTCGATGCGATTCCAATCCATGGTCGATTTCTCCTGTTGATGATGAGGAGAAAACGGATCGCAATGGAAGTTGGTTCCTATGTCTCAGCGGATTTCCGCGAAGCTCAATTCCTGCGGCAAAGACGCAAGGCGCTGCCCATGTCAAATATCCACACCCCAATGAAGAAAATCATAAATAATTCGTGAAGAACGAATAGATGTATAAAATATTTTTTATGTATGAAGCAAATATTCCCCTGTTCTTGTGTTATACTGTTCCACGGGGAGAAGAGCAATGGCACTCGATGTATTCGTGAACCTCTACAATTTAGGTGGCCTGGACGCGCTTAACGTTTCTCTGCGAAGCCTGCCGGATGACGAAAGGCTTGGCGCTTTACTCTCACTTGAGAAGATAGGGTATGAAGTGGTCTGGAATGCCCAGAGAAAGCCGGCTTCTGCCTATGTGTGGAGCGGGCCGAACGAGAACTAGTTGTCAGATGGGACAAAGACCCATCTCGAAAATAGACGCGAGACCTCACGACCTTGTGTCTCCCTTCATTCGCTTAAAAAGCAGATGTTCCACCCTCCTATCGATCCGAAGGAAGCGAGGGCGATCATGATCCGATCCCAGATAGCTGACGCACAAACCGTGTTGGGCGACGAAGAAGTTGCCCTCTGCCAGAGAGTATTCGACCGCATCAGTTCGGTGCGACGAATTACAACAGACACCGAGCGTGAAGATCTGGCTCAGCGGGTTATCCATTCGTACCAGCATGGGGTGAAGGACGAGGGCGCGTTACTGCGATTGCTGATCTAAGATCGCGGCGGCTCTCTTGAAGATTAGAAATGGTGAGAGCGTCGGGGTTCGAACCCGAGACCTACTGATTAAAAGTCAGTTGCTCTACCAGCTGAGCTACGCTCTCCCTCTCCGCGGGTGTGACCACCCCGGCCGGAAGTGGGCGGAACATAGGCAGGCGACCCATTGCGGTCAACCGAAAATTTGCCTTTTTCCGGCGGTCGGCACATTTCTTGCGCGCGCAAAGACAAATGTCCTGCGTGCAAAGGCATCTTGTCTTGCGTATGCGCAAAAAGGTGATTGGCAATCGCTTGGCTGCAAAGCTAGGAACATCACGCAGATTGCAGCCGGAGAGAATGCGTGTCGATTGCCGATATTTCCCTGTGGAGCGCGCTGATTGCCGGGGCGCTTTCCTTTCTGTCGCCCTGCGTGCTTCCCCTCGTCCCGCCCTATCTCTGCTATATGGCCGGCATTTCAGTCGAGCAGTTCCGCGGCGGCGGTGCGGTGACGGTGGCGCCCGACGTCAGGCGCGGCGTGTTTTTCTCCGCACTCTTCTTCACGCTCGGCTTTGCCACCGTCTTCGTGGCGCTCGGCGCCGGGGCTTCCAGCATCGGCATGGCGCTTCGCCAACATCTCGACCTCCTGTCGAAGATCGGCGGGCTGATCATCATTGTCATGGGGCTGAACTTCCTTGGCCTGTTTCGAATCGGGGTGCTGGCGCGTGAAGCGCGCTTCCAGGGCAGCGGCAAGCCGGCGACGCTGACGGGCGCCTATATCATGGGCCTTGCCTTCGCCTTCGGCTGGACGCCCTGCATCGGCCCGGTGCTCGGCGCCATCCTCGGCGTTGCCGCCTCGCGCGAGACGGTCGGCTCCGGCGCCGGGCTGCTCGCCATCTATTCGCTCGGCCTTGCCATCCCCTTCTGGATCGCCGCCGGCTTTTCCGGCGCCTTCATGCGCTTCCTGTCGCGCTTCCGCCGCCATCTCGGCACGGTGGAAAAAGTGATGGGTCTTTTCCTCGTGCTGACCGGCCTCGCCTTCCTGTTCGGATGGGTCAGCAATGTGGCGATCTGGTTCCAGCAAACCTTTCCGATCCTGATGCAGATCGGCTAGAACAGGATGATTTTAGGCCGGGTCGGCCTAAAATCTGAATCCTGTTCTACATCATATAGTTAGAGCATGATGTCATCCGAAAACCGCCCACACTTTTCGGCATCATGCTCTAGGGCTTGGGTTTCCAAGGCTGAGCAAATCAGATTCAAGACTGTCTTTTGGAGGCAGTCATGGGTGTTTTGGATCGTCTGATCCTTCGGGACGAGCAGTGGGAGCGGATATCGCATCACATCATTGGTGACGAGCGCACGCGCGGTTCGTCTGGCCGCGACAACCGCATGTTTGTGGAGGCGGTGCTTTGGATTGTGCGTACCGGCTCGCCCTGGCGTGACCTGCCGGAAGTGTTCGGGGAGTGGAACAGCGTCTTCCGCCGTTTCAGCCGTTGGAGCCGGAAGGGCATCTGGTGGCGCATGTTCGCCGCGATGTCAGACGATCCGGACTTCGAATACCTGATTGTTGATTCCACCATCATCCGCGCCCATCAGCACGCTGCCGGCGCAAAAAAGGGGCTGAAGATCAAGCCCTTGGCCGTTCTCGCGGCGGCCTAAGCACCAAAATCCACATGGCTGTGCGTGGTCTCGGCTGCCCGGTCCGCTTCAGGCTGACCGCAGGCCAGAAGGGCGATGCGCCGCAAGCCGATGCCCTGATTGAGGGCCTGCCCGCCGACATCGTCATGGCAGACACCGCTTATGACAGCGATCGCCTGCGCAATGCCATCGCTGATAAAGGCGCAGTCGCGGTGATCCCCAACAATCCTTCCCGCGCACAAAAATACCCGCTGGACAAGCATCTCTATGCCCAGCGCCACCTGATCGAATGCTGCTTCTCGAGACTTAAGCAGTTCCGAAGGGTCGCTACTCGCTTCGAAAAAACTGCCGAAAACTACCTCGCAATCATCACTATCGCCGCAATCGTTCTATGGATCAGATAACTGTCCACACCTCCTAGGCCACCGGTTGCCGATGTTCCAGGCCATTCAGCAGGTGCGTGGGCTCCTCCACCTCCTCCCGCGCCGTCGCTCGTCGTGTGCAGGAACCGACCGGCAATGCGGCTTTTTGCGGGGCGTATCGGGAAAAACATCCCACGTTGCGGGATAGCCCATTGGTCAAGGGTCAGCACTCGCAGAATATCTGGCATCCGCACGCCGACGCTGCCATAAATGAGCTTCATCGGGGGAGGCATCGTGATGCAGAAGAATGCGCCGGACTTCAGCCTTGAGGGCAAAGTGACTTTGGTGACGGGAGCGAGCCGTGGCATCGGTCGAGCTTGCGCACTTGCCTGTGCCGCGGCAGGTTCCGATATTGTTTTGGGAGTCCGCGATGTCGCAGCATCGGCGGGCCTGGTTGCCGAACTCGAGGGCGCGGGACGAAAAGTTCTGCCCGTTGAACTGGACATTCCCAACAAGGCCCATATCGCGCAAGCCGTCGACGCGGCGCTTGCGACGTTCGGTCGGATCGACATCCTCGTCAACAATGTCGGCGTGGCTCCGGGCAATCTCGCGGAACTCGTCGAGGAGAAGGATCTCGACGAGATTCTCGATGTCAACATCAAGGGCACCTTTCTTATGACGCAGGCTGTGGGCCGGCACATGATCAAGCGCAATGGTGGCCGGATCATCAACATCAGCTCACAGGCCGGTACCGTGGCACTGCGCGGCGAGGCAATTTATTGCATGAGCAAGGCGGCCATCAATCACCTCACGCGCTGCCTTGCAGCCGAATGGGCACGCTACGATGTCACGGTAAATACCGTATCGCCGACGTTCATTCACACCGATGGCACAGCACCTTTTCTATCCGATGCCGACAATCGCGAAGCGACGCTTGGTCACATTCCACTCGGCCGGATCGGCGAAACCGATGATGTGGTGGGTGCCGTAGTCTTCCTTGCATCACCGGCTGCGAGCCTGATCACCGGCGCGAACCTGCTGGTGGACGGTGGATGGTCCGTCGCCTGAGGCGAGGCGCAACCTGCAGCGCAAATCTTATCCAGACGAGAACAACGATTCCCCCTGAAGGATCTCTTCGGCGACTTGCGGACGCCAATGAGGGATCTACATTCCCTGGATGAAAACCTTCGAATCCGACAACGGCTCTCGGCAGAATACGCTTCGTCAGGTGCTGCGAAAGCTCGACAGGGCCGACGGCAGGCGGGCGGTCGCCATTCGGCTGGTATTTGCTGCCATTGACGTCGCCATTCTCGCCTTCTTCCTGCTCGGCCCGTACCTGCGATCCGGTCCTTCCTATCTGATTATCGACTATGCGATAGCAGTGTGGATCGCCGCCGAGATGGTCGGCCGGGCGGTCGCCGCATCCTCTGTGCGCGAGTGGATTCGGCGACCGATGACCTGGATCGACTTCGTGGTGCTGGCCACGCTGTTGCTGCCGGACCTGCTCTTCAATTTCGCTTTCCTGCGGATCATGCGGTTCTGGGCGATCGGCACCAGTCCGCTGCTCAAGGACTTGCTACGCAAGGCCGGCTATTTATACCTTCTCGACGTTGTGCGGGCGGTGATCAATCTCCTTGTGTTCCTCTTCATGGCAACCGGGTTCGTCTATACGTCCTTCTTCTACAACAGGGAGGGAAGCGAAGGGTTCGTCGATGCGCTGTACTTCACAGTCGCGACGGTGACGACGACGGGATTCGGAGACATTACGCTTCCGGGAACGCTGGGCAAGCTCACTTCCGTTGTGACGATGATCGTCGGCATTTCCCTATTCGTCAGGCTTGCTCAGGCCGTGGTCCGCCCTCACAAAGTGACCTATTCCTGCCACCGATGCGGCCTTCAGCGTCATGACGCCGACGCCGTTCATTGCAAGGCGTGCGGAGACGTCTTGAACATACCGGACGAGGGATCGTGACCGTCGGTCCTGGCGATTTTTGCAACGCTCCCGGACGAGGTTTCGTATCATTGCTACGTCTTCGGGTTGGAGCGCAGCAGCCCCGCAGATGTTGTTGTGCCAGATCATTGATTTGCGCGCCTCGGCGCACCGTTTCAAATCGGCTCAGTCGGATTGCAGCCCGCCCATGCCGGGGAGCACGCCGCCGCCGACTTAACGGTCGAGGATCCGACTGACTGAACGGGTACCCAGACGCGGGCTGGCACGACGGGTTGTCTGACCGATACCAAGGCACCGGCCAAGGCCGCCATCGCAAGAAGGATTGCGACGCAGGGAAAAAGCCTCCCCGACGTCTCGTTGTCTCGGTAGCTCATCATCCTCTCCTAAAGCTCGTCGGCGGAACGCCCGCGGCCTGGAGAACAGTATGGCTAACGGCAGAAGAGGCGGCTGTTGCACCTAGGTATCGACGACACCTTGGTATGCCCAATACCTTCGTCCACTAGCGGACCCCGGTCATCAGTCTCAAACTCCCGATGCCAACGTTCTCTGAGCATGATCTCGAGGCGTCCATTCATCGTCCATTATCGGAGAAGCAATCATGAGCAATCTTAGAAATGGGAGCCTCACACGTCGGTCCTTCGGCGGGATCGCACTCGGATTGACGGCGGCGGGGATCCTCGCGGGACATACCGCGGGTGCTGGCCAGGGCAAGAAGGTTGCCCGAAAGAATGGCCATGGGCTGGTCGCGGACGGACAAATCGACGCGGGAGACCTCAGTGTCGGATACGCCGAACTCGGCCCCAGCGACGGATCGCCCGTCCTTCTGTTCCACGGCTGGCCCTATGACATCAATGCGTTCGCCGAGGTCGCCCCGTTGCTCGCAGACCAGGGCCATCGTGTCATCGTCCCCCATCTGCGAGGATACGGCAGCACGAAGTTCCTCGCCGACGACACGATGCGCAACGGCCAACAATCGGCGCTGGCAGTCGATGCCATCAAGCTGATGGACGTTCTGAGGATCGAGCGAGCCACCGTCGCAGGTTTCGACTGGGGCGCGCGGACCGCCGGCATTGTCGCCGCGCTCTGGCCGGAACGATGCAAGGGCTTGGTCTCCGTCAGCGGCTATCTCATCGGGAACCAGACCGCCGGAAAGGTGCCGTTGCCGCCACCCGCCGAACTGCAGTGGTGGTATCAGTTCTATTTCGCGACAGAACGCGGTCGCGACGGCTATGAAAAATACACGAACGACTTCGCCAGGCTCATCTGGCAACTCGCCTCTCCTCAGTGGAAATTCGATGACAAGACGTTTGAACGAAGCGCCGCGGCATTCGCCAATCCGGACCATGTCGCGATCGTCGTCCACAACTACCGTTGGCGGCTCGGACTGACGGAGGGAGAGAAGCGGTTCGACGAGTTCGAAACCAAGCTCGCATCCGCTCCCGAAATCCACGTGCCTGCGATCACGATGGAAGGCGATGCCAACGGAGCACCGCATCCTGATCCGAAGGCCTATGCCGGAAAATTCAAGGCAAAATACGAACACCGGCTGATCAAGGGCGGTATAGGCCATAATCTCCCGCAGGAGTCACCAGAGGCTTTCGCTCAGGCCGTTATCGACGTGGACGCATGGGCATGACCACCGGCATTGGTGGACGGCTCTTCCGAGGATTGCCAGCCTGCAGTCCAGTACGTGCGGAAGGCCGGACCAGCGCCTGCATTGTGCCTCGGCACAAACAAACTCACCTATCGAATATTCGGATGGTATCCATCGGAAAATGACGGGTAGTGGGACGCCTGTCAGTTGTGTGATGAAGCGGGAGGCGCTTTTTGTCAGATAGACACCGTCGTGTCCGCTCCACCCCAGCGCCAAGACGAGTCATTTAGAAGCTGGAGTGCCGAAACTCCGCGACCACCGCTGTTGGGTGGCAACAGTGCCTCGAAAGGATCCTTCGTTGGAAATCGGTATCGATAGTTTTGCGATGCTGCTGAACGACCCGGCTACGGGACGACTGCAGTCGGCCATCGATCGCATGGAGAGCGTACTTGCAGAGGTCGAGCTGGCCGATCAAGTCGGTCTCGACGTCTTTGGCATGGGAGAACATCATCGAGAGAACGCGCTTGATTCAGCGCCAGCCGTGATCCTTGCGGCCGCCGCCGCGCGCACGAAGTCGATCAGGCTGACAAGCGCTGTCGCCGTCCTCAGCGCCGCCGACCCCGTGCGGCTCTTTCAGGAATTCGCCACACTGGATTTGATATCGCGCGGACGAGCGGAAATCGTAGTCGGCCGCGGGTCGTCCGTGGAGGCCTATCCCCTGTTCGGATTCGACCTGCGAGACTACGATGCCCTCTTCGCGGAGAAGCTGGACCTGTTGCTGAAGATCAGGGAAAAACCCAGGATCGAGTGGCAGGGCCGCTTTCGACCGTCCCTCAGTGGCGAGGGTGTCTTTCCCCGTCCGCACCAGCCAACCTTGCCAATCTGGCTGGGTGTTGGCGGGACGCCCGAATCCTTCATCCGCGCCGGAACACTTGGCTTGCCGCTGATGGTCGCCATCATCGGCGGTAGCTTCGAGCGGTTTCAGCCGTTGGTCGAACTCTATCGACGTGCAGGGCTGGCCGCGGGCCATCCAAGCGACGAACAGAGGGTCGGCGTGCACGCTCTCGGCTTTGTCGGGGAGACCGACAAGGCAGCCAGGGAAGCGTTCTTCCCCGGCTGGTTCCAGATGTTCACCGACGCTGGACGGGAACGGGGTTGGCCCCCACCAACGCAGGCACAATTCGACTTCATGTGCGGTCCGAACGGCGCGTTTCTGGTTGGCAGCCCGCAGACGGTTGCGGCAAAGATCGAGCATGTTAACAGGACATTGGGAGGGGTTTCTCGCCTCACCTTCCAGATGAGTACCGCCGCCTTGGAGACCGAAGCAATGCGCCGTTCGATCGAACTTCTTGGCACCCACGTCGCACCGATCGTTCGCGCATACCGTCTCGGCTAGAGCCATTGAGGGCGCCTACATTGATCGGCGCAGCTTCTTACCCAAAGGTCAGTTTCTGGTAACCGGCCAGCATCTTCGAATGCTCGACCGGGAGGAGACGCGGCGGCCTTCATCAAACTGGTCGTTGTGAACTGCCGGGTGAAGGTTTGCGTTGCGGCAGACCGCTCCCCGCGGATAGGTAGAATTGACAAAAGTTCCCATCAGAAGGACGTGCGCCGATCGAGAACGTCAAGCGCCGTTAAATAGAGCTCACGAGTCAGCGTTTCTGCGCCTGTCCTCAAAGCGAGTTTTGCGGCCTGTCCCGACCACAGATTCGTGAAATCGTCGCGCGAGTCCGCCTCCGCCTTCGCTCGGATAGGGGCAAGCGCGGCGGCCGCCGTTGGAAATGCAGGAACGCCCTCCGAGATTGGGCCAAGCTCGCGCACGAGCCGATTGACCACGCTCCTCGCCGGACGACCGGTAAACACGTTCGTAATCGCAGTGCTGTCGTCTCTCGAGGCGGCCAGCGCCTCAGCGTGGACGTCGGGAATGCGCGCCTCCGGACAGAACAGGTATGCCGTTCCGATCTGAACGGCGGAAGCGCCCAGCATCAGTGCGGCAGCCACCCCTCGTCCGTCGGCGATGCCGCCCGCTGCAATGACCGGAACATCAACTGCGTCGACGACCTGTGGTACGAGCGCCATCGTGCCAACCTGCGTCGCCATGTTATCTGTCAGAAAGTTGCCTCGGTGGCCACCCGCCTCGAAACCCATCGCAATGACGGCATCGACTCCGTTTGCTTCCAACCATACTGCCTCGGCGACGGTGGTCGCGGAGGAAACGACTTTGGCGCCGGTGGCCTTCACCCGCTGTACGAGCTCCCTTGCCGGAAGCCCGAAATGAAAGCTCACCACCTCAGGCCTCAAATCCTCCACGACATCGCAGAAGGCGGGGTCGAAAGGCGCACGCACGCCTCCCGCGACTATCGTAGCCGGATCGAGATCGGCTTCGGCATAGTATGGTGCAAGCAGTGCTCTCCAGCGCGCCTGCGCTGACGGATCGTCGGCCGGCGAAAGGTGCGCGAAAAAGTTCACGTTGACGGACGCCTTGGTCGCCGCGCGGATCTCCCCCAAGGCCTTGCGGAGCCCCTCGACGTTCAACAAGGCGCTCGGCAGCGAACCCAGCCCTCCGGCCTTGGCGGTGGCTACCACCATGTCTACGGTCGTCGCCCCCGCCATGGGCGCCTGTATGATGGGAAGCTCGATCCCGAACAGATCGAGGATGCGGCGATCCGGCCAGCGAGTCATGTGAACTCCAATCATTCGTGGTGCTGCTGGGGTGATACCTCCGGCCATTCCTCACGTCTATTGTACCTTGGTGTGCCCAAGGCGGCACCCCGATCCGAAGGTATCGGAGACACCTTCGTACAATATCGTGGCACGGTTTTCGGCGCGATTGTCCCGGCAGAGCGGAGGACGACGCAGACTGTCCGGCTGCTTCCGGCACGCAGCCGGTCAACGCATCAATCGAGGGAGCACGCGCCGCAATGCGAACGAAGGCTACCCGCGTCGCCGAGCCGGAGGCAGGCATGAGCGTGCATAAAACCGCGGTTATCACCGGGGCTTCGCAGGGAATCGGAGCGGGACTGGTCTACGGCCGTCAGCATCCGGCGGTCGCAATGCGCGCCGAATTTGGCATGATTTGAAAAGTAATACTTTTAATGAGCGAAGGGTTGGCATGCCTGCCGTCGATGCCTATGTGAGATAGACAGCCATACGCAGACGGTTTACGCAAAGCCTCCATTCAGCATGCGAGGGCCATGGCTTCTCATTTTGAAAGGATCCACGATGACACTCTCCGGCGACCTTATTATCGGCGGCGCGAACGTACGCGGCGCGGCCGCAGCATTCTCCGCAATCAATCCCGCCAACGGCAACCCGATGGAACCGAGCTTCGCGGGCGCGACGAAGGAGCAGGTGGAAGAGGCCACAAGTTTGGCGTGGGACGCCTTCCCGGTCTACAAGGAGACGTCGCTCGATGATCGGGCTCGGTTCCTGGAAGCAATCGCCGAAGGCATCGTCGCACTCGGCGATGATCTCGTCATGCGAGCGATTGACGAGACTGGCCTGCCACGCGGCCGCATCGAAGGAGAGCGCGCCAGGACCGTCGGCCAGCTTCGCCTGTTCGCCAAGGAGGTTCGCGACGGCAGGTTTCAGGAACTTCGCTTCGATCCGGCTGATGCGGAGCGCAGGCCAGTTGCAAAGCCGGACCTTCGGCTGCGAAACGTTGCTCTCGGCCCTGTCGCGGTGTTCGGAGCATCGAATTTTCCCCTCGCTTTCTCTGTAGCTGGCGGTGACACCGCCTCCGCCCTCGCCGCCGGCTGCCCGGTTGTCGTCAAGGCGCACTCCGCTCATCCCGGCACGTCCGAGCTGGTCGGCAGAGCCGTCGCGGACGCGGTCGCAGCATGCGGCCTTCCGCGGGGGACGTTTGGGCTTTTGTTCGACGCAGGATTCGAGGTCGGTCAGACCCTGGTCGCCGACCACCGCATACGCGCCGTCGGCTTCACGGGCTCGCGCCGTGGCGGCACCGCGCTGATGAAGATCGCATCGGAGCGGAAGCAGCCGATACCTGTCTACGCCGAAATGAGCAGCATCAACCCTGTCATCCTCTATCCCAACGCACTTCGCAGCAGAGGGGCGGAGATCGGAAAATCGTTCGCATCCTCTCTGATCCTCGGCGCCGGTCAGTTCTGCACCAATCCTGGCCTGATCATCGCCGTCGAGGGTGCGGGCCTCGATGCCTTCATCGGGAGTGCCGCCGCAGCGCTTTCGGAATCACAGGCTCAAACCATGCTGACTGGTGGCATCTTTGACGCATACTGCAATGGCGTCGCAAGGCTGTCGTCATCGCCTTCCGTCTCGCAGGTGGCCGCGGGAAAAGACGGAACGCCCAATCAGGCCGCGGCGGCGCTCTTCGAGACGACCGCTGCTGCATTCCTCGCGAATCCGGAACTTCAGGAAGAGGTTTTCGGCGCGTCGGGACTGATCGTCCGCTGCCGTGACGATGAGGAGTTGCGAACGGTCGTGGGATCCCTGGAGGGTCAGTTGACCATCGCCCTGCACGTGGATGCCGGGGACATCGGGGCCGCCAAGCCGATGATCTCGCAGTTGGAGCTTCTGGCCGGCCGACTTCTGGTCAACGGCTTCGGAACGGGGGTCGAGGTATCCCCGGCCATGGTCCATGGCGGACCCTATCCAGCCACATCGGACGGGAGATCGACGTCCGTCGGCACGTTGGCCATCTATCGCTTCCTGCGCCCGGTCTCCTATCAGGACTTTCTGATAGATCTGCTTCCCGAGCCGCTCAAACTATTCTAAGCGCCTCTAGCCTCAAGCAACGGAACGTCGTGGAGGCGATCGGCGCATCCACGACACAGATCAGACTACCCCCGCACTGGCGGCCATCGTAGCTTTTCCCGCCACCCGCGATGATCTGAGCGGTGCTGGCGTTCTCGTCGTGAAGCGTCAAGAAAGCCCGCCGTGGTGAAGACGGTGATCCGATCGTTGTCTTCCAGGCGGCCGCATCGGCGACTTCGACTAGACCTGGCGAGAGCTACTCCGGTTCTAGAGCCTTTCCGGGTTAGATTGAAGCATTCTGTTGGCTCAAACGGAGTCGGATGGTCGACCGGCCGGCGCGCGTCGTAGCCAAGCTCTACGGCCAAGCCGGCCGGTCGATCAGCCGGCCCGTTTCAGCCAACCCGAAGGGCCGGGCATCTTTCCGCCAGGATCAGAGGCGATCGGCTCGGAGGTACCAAAAGGTATGCCCTTCGCCAATCGCCTCTGCCCTGACGAAAACCTGCTCCGGCAGAATGCTTCAATCTAACCCGGAAAGGCTCTAGGCTCAGCGGCGCGCAGCCGAAGGGGAAGCATTATCCGCATCGTGGGCTGTTGCGAGACCGGTCTTCAGTTCATACGTTCTGTCATCCAACCCACAGGAGCAGAAGATGCAGATCGACCTCACAGGCAAGACCGCTCTAGTTACCGGATCCACCGAAGGCATTGGCTATGCAATCGTCCGCCAGCTCGCGAGGGCGGGTGCGGACGTGGTGGTCAACGGCCGGTCCGAGGAAAAGACCGCGAAGGCCGCCGACCGTCTGAAAGGCGAAGGCGCCAAGGGAAGCGTCACCGCGGCGGCGGCGGATCTCGCAACCGCTGGCGGATGTGACGCTCTTGTCGCCCAAGTTCCTCACGTGGACATCCTCATCAACAACGCGGGCATCTTCCAGCCGCTAGACTTCTTCGATGCGGACGACGAGGTCTGGGACCGCCACTGGCAGGTGAACGTCATGTCCGCCGTCAGGCTTTCGCGCGCATATCTTCCGGGCATGCAGAAGCTCGATTGGGGCCGCGTCATCTTCATCGCGTCGGAATCCGGCTTTAACATTCCGGTCGAGATGATCCACTACGGTGTCAGCAAGACCGCAGACATCGCGGTTGCCCGCGGCCTTGCCAAGCGCATGGCCGGCACGGGCGTCACCGTGAACTCGGTCCTTCCAGGCCCCACGCTGTCGGAAGGCGTCGAGGCGATGCTCGCCGAGGAACGTGCGAAGACAGGGAAACCGATCGAGGAGGTGGCGGCGGACTTCGTCAAGAAGCACCGCGCCGGTTCGATCATCCAACGCGCCGCGAGCGTTGAGGAAATTGCCAATCTCGTCACCTATCTGGCCTCCCCTTTGGCGTCCGCAACGACTGGAGCTTCGATGCGCGTTGACGGAGGCCTGATCGACACGCTCTGACGGACTCTACCGACCGGCCACTGCACCGTCTTCGTCGGAAGTTGTCTCCGCAATGCGCTGCAGTGGCGGGCTATTTGGCAGCTTTCCGAAGCGGCTTCGCGCGCCCGCTATGGTCCGTTGGCCCGGCAAGGTGCCTTCCGGCAGCGTGGAAAACGGCATCATGTCCGGCCTCGACTTTCAAAAGTGACATTTGTGGCGAGCCCATTTATAGGCTTGCCGCGTTCGCTGAGCTGATCGACTCCGCGCTCATCAGCACGCCGCCGGCAGTAAAAAGCGCGGCCCGCACCTATGCCGTGGTATGGCTTGCCCTGTCCCTCGGCCCCACCCGCTCTTATCCCTCGACCCAATCGATCGCAAACACGCCTCCATGTAGCGTCGTCGATGCCGTGTTTAAGGCGGCGGTCAGAAGGAGACGAACATGAACCTTGAGACAAAGATGAGCCTGGACAACACTGCACACACCGGCAGACCTCGGCTCGACGAATTGGTTCCGTCGCGCTACGCGGTGCGGGTCGGCGAAATTGAGGTGCTGGTGGTCAGCGATGGCGTGCTACCGCTCCCAACCGCGATGCTGGGACACAACATCGATCCCACCGTCCGAGCGGCCTGGCTGAAAGACATGTTCCTGCCAGTGGACGCTTTCGACTGGGCGCTGAACGTGGTCGTGGTGCGCAGCGGCGATCAGACCATACTCCTCGACGCCGGGCTGGGGATCGACCCGGACTTGCACCTGCCACGGGCCGGGCAGCTGATCAAGCGATTGGAAGCCGCCGGCATCGATCTTGCGTCGGTGACCGACGTGGTGCTGACCCACATGCACATGGACCATATTGGCGGGCTGCTCGTCGACGGGGTGAAGGACCAGCTGCGTCCGGACCTGCGGATCCACGTGGCCGCCGCCGAGGTCAAGTTCTGGGAGGCGCCCGATTTCTCCCGGGTTTCCATGCCGCCGGGGTTCCCGGACGCGCTTCGGGCGACCGCCAAGCGGTTCGCCAAAGAGTATCGCAGCCATTTCAGGCTGTTCGATGACGACTACGAGGTGGCGCCGGGCGTGGTCGTCCATCGCACCGGCGGCCACACCCCCGGGCACAGCGTGATCCGCTTGGCGTCCGGCGGCGACAGGCTGATGTTTGCCGGCGACGCCGTGTTTGCGGTCGGGTTCGAACACCCCGACTGGTACAATGGCTTCGAACACGACCCCGAGGAGGCAGTCCGCGTTCGCCTGCGTCTTCTGCGGGAATTGGCGGATACCGGCGAGCAGCTGGTGGCCACTCACCTGCCGTTCCCGTCCGTCGGCCGGGTGGCGGCCGACGGCGACGCCTTTCGCTGGGTAGCGGCCTTCTGGGACTACTGACCGGTTGTTGGGTTGGGATCTTAGAGCGTGTACTCATCGCGTGAATGAGTCCACGCTCTACCGGTTTGTTTTTTGAGCAATTCCGAACGCAAAACCGCTACACACTTTTGCTGGAATTGCTCTTGTTTCTGCGCAATTCCGAACGCAAAACCGCTACACACTTTTGCTGGAATTGCTCTTGTTTCTGCGCAATTCCGAACGCAAAACCGCTACACACTTTTGCTGGAATTGCTTAAGTCAGATCCTGACCCGCCGATCATCCCCGCGTACTGGAAGACCTCTTGGCCGATATCGTCAGCCTGTTATTGCCGTTCTTCGGCCTGATCCTAATCGGTTACATCGCCGCCAAGGCAACCAAGCAGCCGGCCGAAGCGCTCGGCTGGCTGAACACCTTCATCATTTACGCCGCCCTGCCCGCTCTGTTCTTCAAGCTCGTCTCGCGCACGCCGATCGAAGAGCTGACGCGCGTCGATTTCATTGTCACCGACATCGCGGCGACCTATGCGGTCTTCATCCTGCTTTTCGTCATCGGCCGCGTCGTGCGCGGCAATTCGCTTGCCGATTGCACCATCCAGTCCTTTGCCGGCGCCTATGGCAATATCGGCTATATGGGGCCGGGCCTGGCACTCTTGGCGCTCGGCGATGGCGCGGCGGTGCCGGTGGCGCTGATCATCTGCTTCGAAAACGCGCTGCATTTCATCGTGGCGCCGGCGCTGATGGCAGCAGCCGGCGACGACAAGCGTTCAACAGGCCAACTTGTCGCCGATATCGTCCGGAAGGTCGCGCTGCATCCCTTCATCCTGTCGACAGCGCTGGGCTTTGCCGTAGCCGCCTTGCACATCGACCAGCCGCAGGCGTTTCAGCGCCTGGTCGATTATCTCGCCCAGGCGGCGGCGCCCTGCGCGCTCTTTGCCATGGGGGTGACGCTGGCGCTCCGGCCGCTGAAGCGGATCCCGGCCGAGATCTCCTATATCGTGCCGGCGAAGCTGATCCTGCATCCGATCGCGGTTTTCGTTGCGCTGACGGCGATTGGTGGTTTCGAGCCGGTCTGGATTCAGGCGGCCGTGCTGCTCGCCTCGCTGCCGACGGCGACCAACGTCTTCGTCATTGGCCAGCAATACGGCGTCTGGCAGGAGCGCGCCTCGGCGACGATCCTGATCACGACGGTGCTTTCGGTGGTGACGGTTTCGCTCTGGTTGATCGTGATCCGATCAGGCCTTCTTCCGCTTCAGCTTTTCCCGTAGCGCATCCGGAATATCGCGAAAGCCGCCGCCGGGCTCGATGCCCTCGCGCATGACGATGTTGCGCAGCGGCGGTATGGCCGAGAGGATATGCAGGCCGGCAGCCCGCAGCATCTGGACGGGCAGGAAATCCGAAAGCAGCGAGCGGTTGAGAATATCCACACTGGCCGTGCGCGTCATGATATCGGCGCGGCGCCTGCGGTCGAAGCTTTCACCGGCATCGGCCGGCACCGGCAATTCCGCCCTGTCGCAGAGGATATCGGTGAGCGCCATGATATCGCGCAGGCTGAGGTTCAGCCCCTGCGCCCCGATCGGCGGGAAGACATGGGCGGCCTCGCCGATCAGCGCGCTTCGCCCCTTGCCGAAACGATGCGCCATCATGCCGGAGAGCGGCCAGACCTGGACGCCCTCCTCGACATCAACCTTGCCGAGCATGGACTGCATGCGCGCTTCGACAAGGGCGCCGAGCTCGGCAAGCGGCAACTCCGCGCGGCTCGCCGCCTCAGCGGGATCCTGCACCCAGACGAGGCTGGAGCGGCTTCCCGGCAGCGGCACCTGGGTGAAGGGGCCGTGTTTGGTGTGGAATTCGGTCGAGATGTTCTGGTGCGGCAGCGAATGGGCGAAATTCAGCACCATGGCCGATTGCGGATAGGACCAGTTGCGCACGGCAATGCCGGAGGTCTCGCGCAGCTTCGAGCCGCGGCCATCGGCGCCGACGGCAAAATCGGCCGACAGTGTCTCGCCGCCAGTAATGCGGATCGAGACAGCCTCGGCTGATATGTCGATCGATTCGGCCATATCGGTGAAACGGGTGATATTGCCCTCGCCGGCGGCAGCCTCTTCGAGAATGCCGTTCAGCGCCTTGTTGGGGAAATTGTAGCCGAAGGCATCGAGGCCGACCTCGGCCGCGCGGAAAGTGGTGGTCGGCGCGCGCAGCAGTCGATCGGTACCGTCGACGATGCGCATGCTGGTCAGAGGAGCGGCTGCGGGACGGAGCTTTTCCCAGAGCGCCAGCCGGTCGAGGAAGCGGATCGATTGATCCATCAGCGCCGTGGTGCGCCGATCCTCCTTCGGAGCGAGGGGTGCCACCAGCGCGACATTGCGACCGCCACGCGCCAGCGCGATTGCGGCGATCATGCCGGCGAGACCGCCACCGATCACCGCTACTTCGAATCTCTTCATGCTACCGTTCCGTCAAGGTAAAACGGCTGACCAGCCGCTTATGCGGCCGGCTTCGCCTGACGGCGCCAACTATAGCCCTTGCCGGCTTCGGCGTCACGCACCGCCGGCTGATAATGATGGGGAATGGCGGGAAGACGGTTTTCGGAAAGCCGCTTCAGCGCCGTGGCGTTGGTGACGGAAAAGCTGTCGATGCCGACGCGCAGCATCAGCGGCACCTGATCGATCAGCACGTCGCCGACGGCACGCAGCTCATTGGTGTAGCCGAGGCGCTGGCGCAGCAGCGAGGCATGGCTGAAGGCGCGGCCGTCGTTGAAAGCCGGAAAGGCGACGGCGACGATTTCGAGGCGATCGAGATAGGGCTCCAGCCGGCGCACGTCGTCGGCCGGCTTGATCAGCACGCCGAGGCCCACATCGTTGCTTTCGTCGGCCTTGGCAATCAGTTCGTCGAGACCGAGCAGCGGCTTCTGCTCCTCGGTCGCCTTCACCTCGTCGGTTTCGATCACCCAGGGATCGTTTTCGACAAAACCGGTTTCTCTCCAGATCTTCGTCATCATCCCCTCCTTATGCCGCTTCGGCGGCCGAGCCGTAGAGCGCAGTCTTGAAAGGCTGCGGTCCGACGCGGCGATAAGCGGCGAGGAAGTTCTCGGATTGATCGAGGCGCAGGCCGAGATAGGTGTCGACGATCGTCTCGATCGCGTCCGTCACCCGGTCCGGCTCGAAGCCTCGGCCGATGATTTCGCCGATCGAGGTATGTTCGTCGCCGGAGCCGCCAAGCGTGATCTGGTAGAGTTCGGCGCCCTTCTTCTCGACACCGAGCAGGCCGATATGGCCGACATGGTGATGGCCGCAGGCATTGATGCAGCCGGAGATCTTGATCTTCAGCTCACCGATCTCGGCCTGGCGTTCGGCATCGCCGAAGCGGCGGGAGATTTCCTGCGCCAGCGGAATGGATCGCGCATTGGCGAGCGCGCAGTAGTCCAGCCCGGGACAGGCAATGATATCGGTGATCAGGCCGGCATTGGCTTCGGCCAGATTGATGGCGACGAGGCCGCGATAGACGGCTTCGAGATCGGCAAGCGCCACATGCGGCAGGATCAGGTTCTGCTCATGGCTGACGCGGATTTCGTCGAATGCATATTCCTCGGCAAGATCGGCGATCGCGTCCATCTGCGCATCCGAGGCGTCGCCCGGAATGCCGCCGATCGGCTTCAACGAGATCGTCACCATGCCGTAATCGGGGTTCTTGTGCGGCTGCACGTTTTGCTGGACCCAGCGGGAGAAACCGGAATCGGCCTTCTTCCAGCGGGCAAGGTTTTCCCAGCCTTCGGTGCGCTCGGGCAGATCAGGCGGCGCGAAATAGGCAGCGATCGACTGCACGTCCTTTTCCGGCAGCTTGAGCTCGGTATCCTTCAGCGCGGCGAATTCGGCTTCCACCTGGCGCGTCAGCTCCTCGGTGCCGGTTTCGTGCACGAGGATCTTGATGCGGGCCTTGTACTTGTTGTCGCGGCGGCCGTGCAGATTGTACACGCGCACGATGGCTGTGGTGTAGGAGAGCAGGTCTTCCTCGGGCAGGAAGTCGCGGATCAGCTTGGCGATCATCGGCGTACGGCCCTGGCCGCCGCCGACATAGACGGCAAAGCCGATCTCGCCCTTGTCGTTCGTCTTTACGTGCAGGCCGATATCATGGACCTGGATTGCGGCGCGGTCGCGCTCGGCACCGGTGACGGCGATCTTGAACTTTCGCGGCAGGAAGGAGAATTCCGGGTGGACCGACGACCACTGGCGCAGGATTTCGGCGTAGGGACGCGGATCGGCGATCTCATCGGCGGCGGCACCGGCAAAGTGATCGGCCGTGACGTTTCTGATGCAGTTGCCCGAGGTCTGCAGCGCATGCATCTCGACGCTGGCAAGATCGGCGAGCGCATCGGGAATGTCGGACAGTTTCGGCCAGTTGAACTGCAGGTTCTGGCGCGTGGTGAAGTGGCCATAGCCGCGGTCATAGGTGCGGGCGATATGGGCGAGCATGCGCAGCTGGCGCGAGCTCAGCGTGCCATAGGGAATGGCGATGCGCAGCATGTAGGCGTGGAGCTGCAGGTAGACGCCGTTCATCAGGCGCAGCGGCTTGAACGCGTCCTCGGCGAGTTCGCCGGAAAGGCGGCGCTCGACCTGATCGCGAAACTGCTCGACGCGCTCGGTAACAAAGGCATGGTCAAATTCGTCGTAACGGTACATCGTCTTCCTCAGACTGCAATGAATTCGGGATCGGCAGGAGCGTAGCCCGGGGCATATTCCATGGTCGGGCCTTGCGCGCGGATGCGCTCGCGAAGGCGAAGCGGCCAGAGAATGCCGTTGGTTTCCTGAACGTCGACGACGGCCACGTCAACCACCTCGTTGTCGGCATAGGATTTCTTGCCGATCGCCTCCAGCGCCGCTTCGGCCTCGGCATGACGGGCAACGAGCGCCTCCTGCAGCGAGGTGGACCACTTGCCGTTCGCATCCAGCCAGACGGCAATGCCGTCGGTCAGCCGGTTGGCGGTCAGAACCTTGTCACCCATATTCAGCTCCTTGCAAGTTCCTCGAGCCGGGCGTTTGCGCGCACCAGGGGCTCGGACAGTTCGAAATTGGCGCCGGCGACCGCATCGCCGATGATGACCATGACAGGCCCGGTCAATTCGTCGCGGTGCTGCAGATCGGGCAGATCGGCGAGCGTGCCATGCAGCAGGCGACGATCGGCGCGGCTGGCATTTTCGATGACGGCAACGGTAGTCTCAGACGGAATGCCCGCCTGCATCAGCCGCTCGGCGACGGAGGCGGCAACCGTGCGACCCATATAGACGGCGATCGTCGCGCCGGAAACGGCAAGACTTGCCCAATCGGGCAGCACGTCGCCGGTGAGATCATGGCCGGTGGTAAAGACCAGCGAGGAGGCGACGCCACGCAGCGTCAGCGGCAGCTCGAAATCGGCAGCGGCGGCGAAAGCCGAGGTGATACCAGGCACGACCTCATAGGTGATGCCGGCAGCGCGCAGTGCCGCCATCTCTTCCCCTGCCCGGCCATAGACGAGCGGATCGCCGGATTTCAGACGGACGACGCGCTTGCCCTGGCGGCCGAGATCGACCAGCAGGTCGTTGATCTCTTCCTGGGACTTGGAGTGGCAGCCCTTGCGCTTGCCGACGGAAAGCCGCTCGGCATCGCGGCGGCCCATATCGACGATCGCCTGCGGCACCAGCGCGTCATAGACGATGACGTCGGCTTCCATCATCACCCGCTGGGCGCGCAGCGTCAGAAGATCCTCGGCACCCGGACCGGCGCCGACCAGCCAGACGTGGCCGGCGACCTTGTCCATCGCGTGCAGCAACCGGTCAGCCGCATGGCAGGCCTGCGGCAGGTTGCCGTTGGCGACCGCATCGGCAACGGCACCGGAGAAGAAGCGGCGCCAGAAGACCCGGCGGGAGACGCCTCTGGGAACCAGTTGTTCGACGGCCTTGCGGTAGCTCGTCGCCAGACCGGCAAGACGGCCGAGCGAGGGCGAAAGAAGCTGGTCGATCTGCGCGCGGATCATCTGCGCCAGAACCGGCCCTGCCCCTTCGGTGCCGATCGCAACGGCGACGGGCGCGCGGTTGACCAGCGCCGGCGTGAAGAAATCGCAGTAATCGGGCTGATCGACGGCATTGGCCGGAATTCTGGCAGCGCGGGCGGCATCGACGATGCTGCGGTCATAAGCTTCATTGCCGGTTGCGGCGAAGACGAGTGCTGAACCCTCGACCTGTTCGGCGGAGAAGGCAGCGCGCATGGTCTCGATGCGGTTGGCGATCAGGAAGGCATGGTAATCGGCTTCTGGCCGGTCGGCATAGGCAATGATCCGCGCCTTTGTGTTCAGCAGCAGCCGCACCTTGGCGAAAGCTTCGTCGCCATTGCCGAAGACAGCCGTCTTCTGGCCTTCCACGCGAAAGAAGGCGGGAAATACCGAAAGCTGTTCAGTCTTGGAAGGCATCATAAATCCACTTCGAAGTTGCCGGAATATGCCCTTGATCGACAAGGGATTGAAGGAACAGAAATTCGAAAGCCCAAGCAAGCAGGTATTCTTTTGCTCGTGCCGTCCGTGATTTGAGAAAAGTCACCCGTGCGGCCCAAAAACCGCATGTTCCCAGCCCGCTTGCTGCAGCGCAGTATAAAGCCTGTGACAAAAGTCGTCCACCGCTGCTTGACGCATTTCACTCGCGCCGCCAAGGCGATAGACTGAGGAAAACTGGAGTGTCCTCATGCCTGATAAGACCATTGCCTCCCGCCTGCTTCAGGTCATGGAAGACGATATCCTGCCGCTGACGGAGCGTGGCGTTTCGCTTGGCAACAAGGTGTTCGGTGCGGCGATCCTACGGAAATCCGATCTTTCGCTTGTCGTCGCAGAGACCAATAACGAGCTGGAAAATCCGCTCTGGCACGGCGAGGTGCATACGCTGAAGCGTTTCTACGAGCTTGGCGACAAGCCGCCGACCAAGGATCTGATCTTCCTGTCGACGCACGAACCCTGCACCATGTGCATGTCGGCGATCACCTGGGCCGGCTTCGACAATTTCTACTATTTTTTCAGCCACGAGGATTCGCGCGACGCCTTCGCCATTCCGCACGACCTGAAGATCCTGAAGGAAGTCTTCGGGCTTGAACCCGGCGGCTACCGCAGGCAAAACGCCTTCTGGAACAGCTTTGCCATCGCCGATCTCGTCGAGACCGAGGAGACTCTGCTGAAGACCGCGCTGAAGACACAGACCGCCCGCATCAAGGCGCGCTACGACGCGCTGTCGACCAGCTATCAGTCGTCGAAGAGCGCCAACGACATCCCCTTGAACTGAGGGCCCCTGAACTGAGGGCCACTGAACTGAGGGCCCCTGAACTGAGGGCCACTGAACTGAGGGCCTCTGAACTGAAGCCTGCTGAACCGAGGCAACATGGAACCTTCCAAAGACATTTCGCGGCTGATCGAGATCATGGCGGCGCTGCGCCATCCCGAAACCGGCTGCCCCTGGGACATCGTGCAGAACTTCGAGACGATCAAGCCCTATACGATCGAGGAGGCCTATGAGGTCTCCGACGCGATCGAGCGCGGCGATATGGACGATCTCTGCGACGAACTGGGCGATCTGCTGCTGCAGGTGGTCTTTCACGCCCGCATGGCCGAGGAGGCCGGCGAATTTTCCTTCGGCGACGTGGTCAACGCCATCACCGCCAAGATGATCCGCCGCCACCCGCATGTCTTTGCCCGCTCGGCGGCGGATACGCCGGACGCGGTGAAGATACAATGGGACGAGATCAAGCAGGCGGAGAAACGCGAGCGCGCCGAGCGGCGGTCACGGCGTGGCATCACCGAGAACTTCAACAGCGGCTTCCTCGGCTCCGTACAGCGCAGCTTCCCGGCTTTGACGGAAGCGCTGAAGCTGCAGGAACGCGCCGCCAAAGTCGGCTTCGACTGGTCAGCGCCGGAGCCGATCCTCGACAAGATCGAGGAGGAGATCGGCGAATTGCGGGTGGCACTTAAGGAAGGCGATCAGGCAAAGGTCAGCGACGAGCTCGGCGACCTGATCTTCGCGGTCGTCAATATCGGCCGGCACGTCAAGGCCGATCCGGAACAGGCGCTACGCGGCACGAATACGAAATTCCGTCGTCGCTTCAGCCATATAGAACAGGTTCTTGAAGCAGGAGGCGAGACGCTGGAAGCGGCCAGCCTCGAACGTATGGAAGAAATCTGGCAGGCGGCCAAGGCGATCGAGAGAGCGATCGTGGTTGGGGCGGAGTGATTTATCGCCTACCCGTGCGTGCAGATGGCTGCCCCTCACCCCAACCCTCTCCCCGTAAACGGGTAGAGGGGACGTGCCATACGAGGGGAATGCGGGGGATGGAGAGCTCGCGGCTTGTCCCTTCGCCCCGTTTACGAAGGTGGCGGCAGCCGGATGAGGGGCTGGTCTCGCCAACTACCGTTCCCAATCTTCCTTTGAAGACCTCGAGCCATTGCCAATACGCCGTTCGAGTTCGGTCGCCTCGGTTTCGGAAAGGCGCAGATCGAGGGTGATCGTGCCGTCCTCATTATCCTCGCGGCCGTCGACGATCGCGTGATCGTAAAGCCAGGGCAGCAGCGCCAGCTTGTCGACCGGAAGGCGGATCGTCGCCACGGTCATCACGCCTGACAGTCTGCGGCTGATCTCTTCCATCAGCGTATCGACGCCTTCGCCGCTGACGGCCGAAACCGCCACCACGTTGCTAGCGCCCGCCGATTTTTGCACCATGGCATCGTGCACCTCGGGCTCCAGCCGGTCGATCTTGTTCCAGACCTCGATCAGTCGCTTTTCGGCTTCGGCCTCGTCGATGCCGAGGTCGTTCAGGATGCGCATCACGTCGGAGCTCTGCGCCTGGTTGTCGGCATCGGACATGTCCCGGACATGCAGGATGAGATCGGCTTCCAGCACCTCTTCCAGCGTCGCCCGGAAGGCGGCGACCAGATGGGTCGGCAGGTCGGAGATGAAGCCGACGGTGTCGGACAGGATGACGGTGCGGCCGTGCGGCAGTTTCATGCGCCGAAGCGTCGGGTCGAGCGTGGCAAAGAGCATGTCTTCAGCCAGCACGCCGGCGCCGGTGATGCGGTTGAACAGCGTCGACTTGCCGGCATTGGTATAACCGACCAGCGCCACGATCGGGTGCGGCACCTTGCGGCGCTTGGCGCGATGGAGCTGGCGGGTGCGCACGACCTGCTCCAGCTCGCGTTCGAGCTTGATGATGCGGTCCTGCAGCATCCGTCGGTCGGCTTCGATCTGAGTTTCGCCGGGGCCGCCCATGAAACCGCCGCCGCCGCGCTGGCGTTCAAGGTGGGTCCAGCTTCGGACCAGGCGGCCCTTCTGATAATTGAGATGAGCGAGATCGACCTGCAGCGTGCCTTCCTTGGTGGAGGCGCGGCGGCCGAAAATTTCGAGGATGAGGCCCGTCCGGTCGATGACCTTGGCGTTCCATACCTTTTCGAGGTTGCGCTGCTGCACCGGCGTCAGCGGATGATCGACGATGACGAGACCGGAATCGCGCTCGTCGAGCAGCGCCTTGATCTCCTCAATCTTGCCGGTGCCGAGCAATGTGGCCGGTCTCGGGTCGTTGACCGGGACGATCTGGCCATTGACGACATCGAGGTCGATCGCCTGGGCAAGGCCCGTCGCCTCTTCGAGCCGGCTTTCCGGCGTGCGGGTCGATGCCGATTCGCTCTGGCCGCCGCGACTGCGCGATTTCAGAACCGGCACGACGACGGTCGCGCGCATGTCGTCCCTGTGCTTGGCGGCCTCAGGGATGATCGAATCGTTCTTGGTATCGCGTGTCGAAATGACGGCTGATCCTGTTAGGACGCTGCTTCTTCGCTCTCAAACATCTGCATGGGCTGGCCCGGCATGATCGTCGAGATCGCATGCTTATACACGAGCTGCGAATGGCCGTCACGGCGAAGAAGAACACAGAAATTGTCAAAAGACGTAACAACGCCCGTGAGTTTCACGCCGTTGATCAGAAAGATTGTCAGGGAAATCTTTTGCTTGCGAACAGTATTGAGAAATAAGTCCTGAAGATTCTGAGAACGTTCCGCCATCGCGCCGCTTCTTTCTTTATTGCCGACCTGATCTGGCCGGTAGAATATCAATCAACCTCACCATGCGAAGACCGGCGGCATCCTCGTTCCACCTGTCCAGCAAATCTTGGTATCAAATCGCAATCTTTTCCGCAACGTCGAAAAAGGCCTCGCGGACTTTCTGCGAAACGCTGCCCGGATGGCCGTTGGCAATGACCTGGCCATCGACGGAAACGACCGGAAAACAAATGCTTGTGGCTGCAGTGAGGAAGACCTCGCGGGCTGCGAGCATCTCCGAAACGGAGAAGCTCCGCTCGGCGATTTTCAACTCCAACTTGGCTGCGACATCCATCAGAGTGGTGCGGGTAATGCCGCGCAGAATGCCGTGTTCGGCCGGGCGCGTCACCAGCGTTCCATCAGGATCGACGATCCAGACATTGGTCGCCGCCCCTTCCTTCACCATGCCGTCGCCGTCGACATAGATCGCTTCCTGGGCGCCCGCCTCCTTGGCCTGCTGGCGAGCCATGGCATTCGGCAGCAAGCCGACGGACTTGATGTCGACGCGGTCCCAGCGATTGTCGACAAGGGTGATCGCCTTGATGCCGTTGGCGTTCTTGGCGGCGATGATCCTGGCATCGGTGCTCTTGGCGGTGATGACAAGCGAGGGCGGCGTTCCCTCGGCCGGAAAGACATGATCGCGGCGGGCGACGCCGCGCGTCACCTGCATGTAGAAAAGCCCGTTGCGGACATGGTTGCGGCGCAGCGTCTCGCGAATGACCTGCGTCAGCGCCGCCCGGCCCATCGGCCGGGCGATGCGCAACTCACCGAGCGAACGGTCGAGACGGTTCAGATGGCGCGTGAGATCGACGATATAACCATGGCGCACTTCGCAGACCTCGTAAACGCCATCGGCAAACTGATAGCCGCGATCCTCGATATGCACGCTGGCATCGGAATGCTTGACGTAACGGCCATTCACATAGGCAATTCTCGGCATGGGAAACCTGGTCTTCCGGGAAGCAATATGGGACGCGGCGCGGCGTCGGCCGCGCCGGATACAATCAGACGCCGAGCGACTTCAGCTTGCGGTGCAACGCCGAACGCTCCATGCCGACGAATTCCGCGGTGCGCGAGATATTGCCGCCGAAGCGGTTGATCTGGGCGATCAGATAATCCTTCTCGAACATCTCGCGGGCTTCGCGCAGCGGCAGCGTCATGATGTGATAGTCGTTCTTGGCGGACACCTTCGGCAGCATATCGCCGAGATCGGTCGGCAGCATGTCGGCGGTGATCGGCGCATCCGGGCCGTCGGTGCGGGCAAGGATCATCAGCCGCTCGATATTGTTGCGCAGCTGGCGGATATTGCCGGGCCAGTCATGCGCCTGCAGCACCGCCATGGCGTCGTCGCCGATGCGGCGCGGACGGATGCCGGCCTGCTCCGATATCTGGCGCATCAGCTGATCGACGAGGAAGGGAATGTCCTCGCGCCGTTCGGCCAGCGCCGGCACACGCACCGGAACGACGGCGAGGCGATGGTAGAGATCCTCGCGGAACCAGCCCTCGGCGATGCGGCTCTCAAGATTATAGGCGGTCGAGGAGATGATGCGGACATCGACCTTGACACGCTTGGAGCCGCCGACCCGCTCGAACTGCTGGTCGACCAGGACGCGCAGGATCTTGTTCTGCGTCTCGCGCGGCATTTCGCCGACTTCGTCGAGATAGAGGATGCCGCGATGGGCTTCCTCGAGCGCGCCGATCTTGCGCGCCTGGCCGGGCGTGCCCTCGGTGCCGAACAGCGCCACTTCCATGCGTTCGGGCGTGATGTTGGCGGCGTTGATCGCAACGAAGGGGCCGTTGGCGCGGGACGACTTCTTGTGGATCATCCGCGCCACCAGCTCCTTGCCGGAGCCGGAGGCGCCGAGGATCATGATGCGGCTGTTGGTCGGTGCAACCTTCTCGATCGTCTGGCGCAGCTGTGAAACGGCGACCGAGGTGCCGATCAGCTCCAGCGCATCGCCGGTGCGGCGCTTCAGATCCGAGACCTCGCGCTTCAGCTTGGAATTCTCCAGCGCACGTTCGGCGATCAGGATCAGCCGGTCGGCTTTGAAGGGCTTCTCGATGAAATCGAAGGCGCCGCGCTTGATCGCCGAGACGGCGGTCTCGATGTTGCCATGGCCTGATATCATGACGACGGGCAGTTCGGGATGGCGGGTCCTGATCTCGTCGAGCAGCGACAGACCATCGAGCTTGCTGCCCTGCATCCAGATATCGAGGAAGATCAGCCGCGGCACGCGATCGGAAATCGCCGCCAGTGCGCTGTCGCTGTCGTGGGCCGTGCGCGTCTCGTGCCCTTCATCCGAGAGAATGCCGGAAACGATCTCGCGAATATCGTGCTCATCGTCGACGACGAGAATATCAGAGGCCATAAACGCTTTCCTTGTCATTGGCTGCGGGGGCAGCAGGCGTCGGATCCAGGCGTGGCAGATGCACGCGGATCATGGCCCCTCTTCCCCGGTCAAAATCGGCGGGCGCATCATGCAGCTCGAGCTGCCCGCCATGTTCCTCGATGATCTTCTTGACGATGGCGAGGCCGAGGCCGGTGCCCTTCTCGCGCATCGTCATATAGGGCTCCAGAATGCTGTGGCGGTTCTCCACCGGCAGGCCGCGGCCATTGTCGATGACGTCGACGGT
Source organism: Rhizobium brockwellii (assembly GCF_000769405.2). Taxonomy (NCBI): domain Bacteria; kingdom Pseudomonadati; phylum Pseudomonadota; class Alphaproteobacteria; order Hyphomicrobiales; family Rhizobiaceae; genus Rhizobium; species Rhizobium brockwellii. The sequence continues at coordinate 1,814,146 of NZ_CP053439.1, read as the reverse complement.
GAAGCGGTCGCGGCCGGTATCGAGGGCTGCGCGGACGAGAACCTTGCGTTCGTCCCGTTCGTCGCTCGGAACGGCCTCGATCGATTCGACGGCATTCTTGATGAGATTTCCGAAAGCCTGGCCGAGCATGCGGCTATCGAACAAGCCCTCCAGCGGCTGGTCGCCGAAATCCTGCTCGAAGGTGACGTGATGGTTACCCATCTCGCGCAGGAAGATCGCGTCGCGCAGGATATTGCGCAGGTCGCTCGGCTCCTTGGTCGGCTTCGGCATGCGGGCAAAGGCTGAGAATTCGTCGACCATGCGGCCGATATCGCCGACCTGGCGGATGATCGTATCCGTGCACTGGTCGAAGACGGTCCGGTCATCCGGGTCGATCTGCTTGCCGTAGCGGCGCTGGATGCGCTCGGCGGACAGCTGGATCGGCGTCAGCGGGTTCTTGATCTCATGGGCGATGCGCCTGGCCACGTCGCCCCAGGCGGTCGAGCGCTGGGCGATGACGAGATCGGTGATGTCGTCGAGCGTGATCACGTAGGATTCGCTCATGTCGCGCACTTCCTCGCGGGTGACCTGAACGCTCAGCGTCCTCACCGTGCCGCCGCGCACAAGGGCGATCTGCTTGCGGAAATCGCCGCGATAACGCACCGCCGCCTCGGTCAACACGTGATCGACCTCCGGCGCGATGTCAACCAGCTGCTTTCCGAGCATTTCGTCGGCCGACAGCGACATCAGCGTCTCGGCCGAACTGTTGACGATGGCGATGCGGCGGTCCTGCTCGACGCCGATGACGGCGGCGGTGACGCCCGACAGCACCGCCTCGATGAAGCGGCGGCGATCGTCGACCTCGTCCTTGGCTTCCAGGATCTCGTCGCGCTGGGTGCGGATTTCCGAAATCATCTTGTTGAATGTGCGCGAGAGGTTGGCGACGTCGCCATCGACGGCATGCACCGGCACGACGATATCCATATTGCCCGATGCAACGCTGTCGGCCGCCGTGATCAGCAGCCGGATCGGCCGGACGATACGGTCGGCGACGGCGATCGCAGTCCAGATCGCCGCCAGGAGCACGATCAGCGCGAAGCCGATATAGAGCACGGCAAAGGCGACCTGCAGCGAGAAGCGGTTGGCCTCCATCGAGCGGTATTCGGTGGCGTTCTCCTCCATCATGCGCATGGCGCCCATGACCTTGGGATCGACGGCGCGCACCGTATAGAGAAAAGTGCCCTGGATGGCATCGAGTTTGATGATGGCGCCGACGAGATTGGTAACGCCGGGCGGGATCAGCGTCGGCTGGCCGGCCGCCGCCTTTTCCAGCGCGTCCTGCGGAATGGCCGGCAGCGGCTTTTCGGTGGCGATATCGGCCTGGACGATCACCGAGCCGTCGCGCTCGACCAGGAAGGCGCCGAGCAGGCCGCGGCCCCTCGCCTGGCGGGTCATCAGGTCGGCAAAGCCCGTCCTGTCGAGGCTGTAGAGCGCGCGGTTGCGCTCGAGGTCGTTGGCCATGGAGACAGTCTGCCCCTGCAGATAGCTGGCATTCTCCATCATGTAGGCTTGGCCGATATTGCGCGACGAGCTGACGATCGACTGGGTGCGCAGGGCAAACCAGCGGTCAAGACCGGCATTCAGCGTGATACTGGCGAAGATGGCGACGAGGATCGCCGGCGTGATCGCGACGATCGAAAAGAGCACGACGATGCGGATATGCAGGCGGGCTGCGGCGCGGCCGCGGGTGCGCGCCTTCAGCAGCCTTGCCACCTCGCGAGCGATCAGGGCGAGCAGCGTCAGGACAAAGAAGGAATTGACGATCACCGAGGTGATGACGACATGCGACGTCGGCGCGATCGGCGTCAGTCCGAGCAGCACGAAAAGCGTGGCCGTGGCGCAGAGAAGCGCGCCGCCGGCGAGCACGAGGCCGGGCACGGCAAAAAGCGCGCGGCGATCGGTCACCGTCGTCACCGTCTCGCCCGCCGCCGCCGGCGATACCCCATCCTGCGTCATTCGGCCTCTCTTCGGACGGCACCTGCCGCCCTCGCCATCCGATCGAAACCAAGGAAACGCCGGCTTAAAGAAGCCAGCGTTGCAACGACTCGATCGGGAGCGAATGTCCAAAACCCGTGCGTGACCTTTAAGCAACGCATTGTGGCGAAAATGCAACGCGTCTCGTCACATTGTCAAGCCGCGCTTCCCTCGACGGGCCTTAATCTGATCCGTCGGGGGAGGTCTGTTTCCTCTAGAAGCGACGCGGTCCTTCGGGTTTGTTTCCGACGATCGTGTCGATCCGCTCCAACACGTCAGACGTCATCTTGTCTCGGTGTGAGAGGGCCGCGAGATTGTCCTGCAGCTGGCTGGCGCGCGAGGCTCCAAGAATGACCGTCGAGACGTTCCGGTTGGCGAGGCACCACAAAAGGGCGAGATGCGTGATCGACATGCCGATCTCGTCGGCGAGCTTTGCGAGCTCGCCAACTTGTTTGAGCTGGGCAAGGCCGGCATCACTGGACCACTTTTCCTTCAGCCATTCGTAGCCCGGCAGGTTCATACGGCTGTCGGCCGGCACACCATTATTGTACTTGCCGGTCAGGACGCCCGAGGCGAGCGGCGACCAGATCGTGGTGCCAAGGCCGATCAGGTCGTAGAGCGGCAGATAGTCGGACTCGACCTTCTGGCGTTCGAAGATGTTGTACTGCGGCTGCTCCATGGTCGGCGGCGTGATGCGCAAGTCCCGGGCAACGGCGTAGGCTTCCGTCAATTGCTGGGCGGACCATTCCGACGTTCCCCAGTAGAGCACCTTGCCCTGGGCGACGAGATCGTGCATCGCCCGAACCGTTTCCTCGATCGGCGTGTCGATATCCGGGCGGTGGCAGAAGTAAAGGTCGAGGTAGTCGACCTGAAGCCGCTTGAGCGCTGCATGACAGGCGTCGGTCACATGCTTGCGCGACAGGCCGCGCTGCGTCGGCTTCTGGCCTCCCCAGAAGACCTTGCTGGAGACGATGAAGCTGTCGCGGCTCCAGCCGAGCCTGCTGAGCGCCTCGCCCATCACGATCTCGGACTTGCCGCTCTCGTATCCTTCGGCATTGTCGAAGAAGTTCACCCCGTTGTCATAGGCAAGCCTCATGAGGTCGACGGCGTCGCCTCCACTGACCTGCTTGCCGAACGTCACCCAGGAACCGAAGGAGAACTCGCTCACCTGCAGGCCCGACTTTCCCAAACGTCGATATTCCATCATGCAACTCCCGCAAATTATGAATATGTGCCGGCCTGTCACCGGGGTCGGCGTCGCCCGATTGATCGACCACCGATTGGCGTAATCTATGGCATGCGTAACGATATGCGAGGCTCAACGCGTCAAGTTGACCAAAACACGATGTCGCAGTTCCTGTCAGCCCCCGACCGTAAAGAAAAAGGGCGCTCCACGACATCAGTCGGAGCGCCCCGTGGCATGCGATCGACGACGTTTGCGGCGGAGGTCGACAGCAGCAACGGCAGAATGACTAGATTCGGAACGGATAGGCAACATGCGATTGGAATCTGCGACATTATCGACCGCTGATTGATCCTGTCATCCACCGGATATCCACAGCTTATCCACAGGCACGGCGACGATGATCGCAGCAACTTCAATGACATTTGCCTGTCGGCAAAACAATCTTCACAAATGCTTATGTGACTGTCGAATGACACCGCATCTTTGTTTGTCTGCTTGGATATAAACCGTGGCCTGGCTCAGATAGGCTCACCTCTCCTCCCGACCGTGGCGGCGGACGCCGGGAGGGGTGGGCGGTGGGCAACATGAGGGCCCGCCGCCTTCTTTCAATTGCGCCCCGGAGCAGGCTCAGGCGGTGCGGGAACTCCTGTAGACCGAGACGCCAAGTTCCCTGATCTTCTTGCGCAAGGTGTTGCGGTTGAGACCGAGAAGATCGGCGGCCTTGATCTGGTTGCCGCGTGTCGCCGTCAGAGCGGCGAGGATCAGCGGATATTCCATTTCGGTCAGCACGCGATCATAGAGGCCGGGCGGCGGCAGATTGTCCCCGAAGCCTGCGAAATAGCTGCGCATGTTCTCCTCGACGGCTTGCGCGATCGTCATCGAGCCGCTGCGCATCGGCCCCTTGTCGATCGGGCTGTCGGGCACGTCGGAACGCAGTTCCGCGTCGATGATTTCGCGGGTGATCACATCCTGCGGGTAAAGCGCCATCAGGCGGCGGATGAGATTTTCCAGCTCGCGGACGTTGCCGGGCCAGGCATAGGCCTTCATCAGTTCGAGCGCCTCCTGATCGAAGCGCTTGGAGCCAAGACCTTCCTTTTCCGCCTGCTGGATGAAATGGCGCACCAGATCGGGAATGTCTTCGGCGCGGTCGCGCAGCGGCGGCAGGCGCAGCGGCACGACATTGAGGCGGTAATAGAGGTCCTCGCGGAAGAGGCCCTGGTTGATCGCCTGCTTGAGGTCCTTGTTGGTGGCGGCAACGATGCGCACATCGGTGCGGATCGGCGTGCGGCCGCCGACGGTGGTATATTCGCCCTGCTGCAGGACGCGTAAGAGCCGTGTCTGGGCGTCCATCGGCATGTCGCCGATCTCGTCGAGGAAGAGCGTGCCGCCTTCGGCCTGCTCGAAGCGGCCGGTCGAGCGGGTCTGCGCGCCGGTAAAGGCGCCCTTCTCATGGCCGAAGAGTTCGGATTCGATCAGGTCGCGCGGGATCGCGGCCATGTTGATCGCGACGAACGGGCCGTTGCGGCGCTTGCCGTAATCATGCAGCGCGCGGGCGACGAGTTCCTTGCCGGTGCCGGATTCGCCGGTGATCATCAGCGTCAGGTCCGTCTGCATCAGGCGGGCGAGCACGCGGTAGATTTCCTGCATCGCCGCCGAGCGGCCGACGAGCGGCATGCCGTCCTGCATGTCGTCTTCGAGCTTGGCGGGCTTGCGCTTCGGCTCGGCCAGCGCCCGGCCGATGATGCCGATAAGTTCGGTGAGATCGAAGGGCTTCGGCAGATAGTCGTAAGCCCCCTTCTCCGAGGCCTTGATGGCGGTCATGAAGGTGTTCTGGGCGCTCATGACGAGGACGGGCAGGTCGGGCCGCGCCTTCTTGATGCGCGGCAGCAGATCGAAGGCGTTTTCGTCGGGCATCACCACATCGGTGACGACCAGATCGCCCTCGCCTGCCGAAATCCAGCGCCAGAGGGTAGCGGCGTTGGAGGTGATGCGAACGTCATAACCGGCGCGGCTCAAAGCCTGGTTGAGCACGGTCCGGATGGCCGCATCATCATCTGCAACGAGGATCGTGGCTGTCATCGAGAAGGTCCTGTCGAGCTTGCTATAGAGGCGTCTTCGAGCGAGGCGTCCTTCGACGCCGGCATGAGAACGCGGAATGTCGTGCGGCTGTTCTGGCTGTCGCATTCAATGATGCCGCCGTGATCGCCAATGATCTTGGCGACCAGCGCCAGTCCGAGGCCGCTGCCGTTCGGCTTGGTGGTGATGAAGGGATCGAAGAGATGCGGCACCAGATCGAGGGGGACGCCGGGGCCGTTGTCGTGGACGCAGAATTCCAGCGGCAGCGAGATCTTTTCGCGCGTGCCGGCGACCGAAAGACGGATGCCGGGGCGATAGGCCGTCGTCAGCATGATCTCGCCGTCCGGCCGATCGCCGACCGCTTCGGCGGCGTTCTTCACCAGATTGAGGAAGACCTGGACGAGCTGGTCGCGATTGGCATAGACGGCCGGCAGCGACGGGTCGTAACTCTCGGTGACGCGGATGTTGCGCGCAAAACCCGCCTTGGCGACCGCCTTCACATGATCGAGCACCGAATGGATGTTGACCGGCATGCGGTCGACAGGGCGTTCGTCGGAAAAGACTTCCATACGATCGACCAGCGAGACGATGCGATCGGTCTCGTCGCAGATCAGCCGGGTCAGCGCCCGATCGTCGTCGACCGCAGACTGTTCGAGCAACTGGGCGGCGCCGCGGATGCCGGAGAGCGGATTCTTGATCTCATGCGCCAGCATCGAAGCAAGGCCGGTCACCGAGCGGGCGGCGGCGCGATGCGTCAGCTGCCGGTCGATCTTGTCGGCCATCGAGCGTTCCTGAAAGACGATGACGACGGCGCCGGGCTCGCTGAGCACCGGGGCGACGTAGAGATCGACGAGCTTGTCCTGTCCGAGGCGGGGCGAACTCAGGTCGACGCGATATTCGTTGACCGGCGCCTTGCGCTCGCGCACCTGGTCGATCAGGGCAAGCAGCGGGCTGCCGAAAGGAATGAAGGTCGAAATCCGGTAACGGGCCAGATGCGAGGCGCTGGCGCCGAAAAAGGCCTCCGCTTCCCAATTGGCGAAAACGACGAAGCCGGATTCGTCGACCATGACGACGGGGTTCTGGATGGCGTTCAGCACGGCCATGGCGACGGTCCCGCCGGCGTGATCGGACGGAGATGTCATATCTTTCGTCATGCCGCCTCCCGGCTGTCGACAACACTGGCCGCCAATGCATCGTAAAGACGCGCGGCCACTTCGCGCGGGTCGCGCGAAGTCATGATCGCAGCCTTTTCGTCGCCCAACAGATCAGGCGCGAAACGCTGGAGATACCAGCCAAGGTGCTTACGGCCGTGGCGGATCGCCACGGCCTCGCCATAGAAATCCAGCATCATCCGGTAATGTTCAACGGCGATATCGGCGATGTCAGGGGGTAGCGGTGCGGGCGCCCCTGATATGACGCCGGCATGCCACGGCCTGCCCTGGCAGCCTCTGCCGATCATCACGGCGTCGGCGCCCGAGCGGCGCAATATTTCCTGCGCATCGCCTGCGGTTTCGACATCGCCATTGGCGATCAGCGGAATGGAGATCACCTCGCGGACGGCGCGGATCGCATCCCAATCGGCGCGGCCTTCATAGAATTGCATGCGGGTGCGCCCGTGAATGGTCACAAGCTGGATCCCGGCGGCCTCGGCGCGGCGGGCGATATCAGGCGCGTTGATCGAATTCTCGTCCCAGCCGAGGCGCATCTTCAGCGTCACCGGAATGTCGACGGCCTTCACCGTCGCCTCGATGAGGCCGAGCGCGTGATCGGGGTCGCGCATCAGCGCCGAGCCGGAATAACCGCCGATCACCTTCTTTGCCGGACAGCCCATGTTGATGTCGATGATATCGGCGCCATGATCGGCGGCGATCTTGGCGGCCTCCGCCATCCAGTGCGCCTCGCGCCCGGCAAGCTGCACCATATGCGGCCGGAAGCCCGCAGCACTGAGCCGCGACCAGGATTCGGCCGTGTCGTTGACCAGTTCGCGGCTCGCCACCATCTCGGTGACGACGAGGCCGGCGCCGAAGCGCCAGGCAAGCTCGCGGAAGGGCATATCCGTGACGCCGGACATCGGCGCCAGCACAACGCGGTTCCGCACGGACACGGGTCCGATTCGGAAAGGCGCTGCGAGGTCCTTGGAAATCAAATGATTATCTTTCGGGCACACAATAGAACTGCATTATTTTTAGCCACTATTCCCTGGCTTGCCAAGGGGGATGGGATGGGAATTGATATTTTTCGGGCAGATGCTGGAAAAGGCCAAAGCAAGACGTTAGAGCACTCGGGTCAATTCCGCATATTTTAGGGGATTTATGCTGCAAATGCCTTCTAAGCAACCGATATCGGCTGGAATTGTCATCGTGGCCGCCGGCCGCGGCGAGCGCGCGGGATCCTCCACGGAAGGCCCCAAGCAGTATCGCATGATCGGCGGTAAGCCGGTTATCGTGCATACGCTTGAAAACTTCATGACATGGGAAGCGGCAACTGAGATCGTCGTCGTCATTCATCCCGATGACGATGCGCTGTTTGCGAGAGCCTTCCGCCACATCATCTCGGCAACGCCGATCGAAACGGTGCATGGGGGTGCGACTAGGCAGCAATCCGTGCTGGCGGGCCTCAGATACCTCAAGGACAAGCAAATCAGCCATGTGCTGATCCATGATGCCGTGCGGCCGTTCTTCGACCATGATCTCCTGGACCGCATCACCGAGAGCCTTGATGCCGGCGCACAGGCGGTCCTGCCGGCGATCCCGGTCACCGATACGCTGAAACGCGCCGACAGCGCCGGCACCGTGCTGACGACGGTTTCACGCGAGCATCTCTACGCGGCGCAGACGCCGCAATCCTTCGCCTTCGAAACGATCCTCGAGGCGCATGAGAAGGCGGCGGCAAGCGGACGAAGCGATTTCACCGACGATGCCTCGATCGCCGAATGGCTGGGCATTCCGGTGACGATCGTCGAGGGCACGGCCGACAACGTCAAGCTGACGGTCAAGAACGATATCGCCATGGCCGACGACAAGCTGTCGGCTTCGCTGCTTCCGGACGTGCGCACCGGCAACGGCTACGACGTGCACCAGCTCGTAGCCGGCGATGGCGTGACGCTCTGCGGCGTGTTCATTCCGCATGATCAGAAGCTGAAAGGTCATTCGGATGCCGACGTCGCGCTGCATGCGCTAACGGACGCGCTGCTTGCCACCTGCGGCGCCGGCGATATCGGCGATCATTTCCCGCCATCCGACCCGCAATGGAAGGGCGCGCCTTCGCGGATCTTCATCGAGCATGCTGCCCGGATCGTGCGCGAGCGCGGCGGCACGATCATGAATGCCGACGTCTCGCTGATCGCCGAGGCGCCGAAGGTCGGCCCGCATCGCGACGCCATGCGGGCGAAACTGTCGGATTATCTCGGCATCGATATCGAGCGCTGCTCGGTCAAGGCGACGACCAACGAGACGATCGGCTTCGTCGGCCGGCGCGAAGGCATCGCGGCGATCGCGACTGCCACCGTCGTCTATCGCGGGAAGAAATGATGAACCTTTTTCCCGACGATATTATTTCGATGGCGGAGACGATCATCCGTGACTTCACGGCTGCAGGCCTGATGGTCTCGACTGCCGAATCCTGCACCGGCGGGCTGATCGCCGGGGCGCTGACGGAGATATCGGGTTCGTCCGCCGTCGTCGACCGCGGCTTCGTCACTTATACGAATAGCGCAAAAGTGGAGATGCTCGGCGTGCAGGCGGAAACGCTACTGCGTTTCGGGGCGGTCTCCGAGGAAACGGCGCGGCAGATGGTGCATGGCGCTCTCTTCCGCTCAGGCGCCGAGATCGCCGTTGCCGTCACCGGCATTGCCGGTCCTGGCGGCGGATCGGCGGAAAAACCGGTCGGCCTCGTGCATCTCGCCGCCAAATCGCGCGCCGGCGCGATCATCCATCGAAAGATGTTCTATGGCGATATCGGCCGCAGCGAGGTCCGGCTGGCGACGATCAGGACGGCGCTGGAGATGGTGCGCTCGCTCTATGCGGCCTGACGCGGGTTCGCTCATCAGGCCGGCGTGTAGATCCTGTTTGCGCGCGTCTCGAAGGCTTCGGTGAACATGCGGAAGGCGCGATCGAACATCGAGCCCATCAACGCGCCCAGGATGCGGCTCTTGAATTCGTAATCGATGAAGAAATCGACGGTGCAGCCGCCAGACGGCGTCTCGGCAAAGTGCCAGCGATTGTCGAGATATTTGAAAGGACCATCGATATATTTAACCTCGATGACGTGTTCGGCCCTGTTCAGCAGCACCTGTGTCGTGAAGGTCTCGCGGATCGCCTTATAGCCGACCGTCATGTCGGCGACGAGCAGGATCTTGCCGTCGCGCTCCTTGCGGCTCCTGATGGCGAGGGCTTCGCAAAGCGGCAGGAATTCCGGATAGCGCTCGACATCGGCGACGAGATCGAACATCTGCTCGGGCGTGTGCGGGACGGGACGGTGCGTTTCGAATTGCGGCATAAGCGGCAATTAATCGGGCCAGCCGAGAAGATCAAGAAGCTCGCGCATCTGGTGGCGGGATTTTAGCTGAAGAATAGGTACGTCAGGGCCGTGCTCGGCGATGCCCGCGACGAGGCGCGGCGCGAATTTCTCCTCGAAGGTCCAGATGAAGCGGAGGAATTGCCAATCGACCTTCTCGATACAGCCCGGCGCCATTTCGGGGCGAGTGCGGCCGATCCATTTCGCCCACCGGCTGATTGCGCCCCAGATACAGAGAAGCCGCGGCATGCGGACCCAGAGGACGAGATCGGTGCGCGGCAGTCGAATGTCCAGGGAGGACGGGTTCGTGCCGTCCATGATCCAACATTCTTCGAGAATCCGGCTGGCGATGATATTTCTCTGCTCGACCCTGTCGCGCACCACCCAGCCGGGAAGCCAAAATACGTCGCGATCGAGCGAAATGTAGGAAAGCCCGAAGCGCTTGGCGATCTTCAGCGATAGCGTGGATTTGCCGCCGCCCGAGCAACCCATGACGAGGATGCGGCGGGCTGTGCGAATATGCTCCGCAGCCTGTTCGAGATCGGTGATCTGCTGATGCGGCGGCAAGTCTACTCTCTTATCCATCATGCAACTCCCTCGAGCCAGACGTGCGTTTCGCCGGCGCGACTCAAGCGCTAAGAGCGGCGAACCGGTTAGTTGCTTTACGCGATCTTATGATGACGGTGGAATTTGCAAGCCCGTGATCCTGGAGTGCTGCCTCGATCAAAGGCGCGGCGTCGCGCTCGAAATTCCAGATATAGCCAAGCGCGTCCAGCGAGAGGCGTTCGGGGCAGCCGGCAGGCAGTTCGGGACGGTTGCGCCCAAAATAACGGAATGTTCTCGAGACCGCGCCGTACAGGCATGCATATCTGGGCAGCCGAAGCCAGATGACGGCGTCGGCGCGCGGCAGGCGAAGATGGAAGGAGCTGAGGCCGGTTCCATCCATGATCCAGCGCTGTTCCGCCACCGCCTTGGCGATCCGGCGGTCGATCTCGTCGCGCGGTCTCTTTCTCCAGCCCGGTTGCCAGTAGAAGTCACGGTCCATGGAGATGTAGTCAAGGTCGAGCGCTCGCGAAAGCCGCTTTGCGAGCGTGCTTTTGCCGCTGCCAGGGCAGCCGATCACCAGGATACGATTGGCTTCGATCAGCGGCGATTTCAATCCGGAGGTGATGTTCATCATCGACAGCCCAAAGAAAAACCGCGGCGAAAATCGCCGCGGTTCAATCAAAAAGCAAGTGCCGGCGCTTACTCGGTGGCGATCAGCAGCTTCTTTTCGCGCGCCGCTCTCAGCCGGGCAAAATCGTCGCCGGCATGGTGGGAAGAGCGGGTCAGCGGGCTGGAGGCGACCATCAGGAAGCCCTTGCTGTAGGCGACGGTCTCATAAGACTTGAACTCGTCGGGCGTGACGAAGCTTTCGACCTTGTGGTGCTTGCGTGTCGGCTGCAGGTACTGGCCGATCGTCAGGAAGTCGACATCGGCTGTGCGCAGATCGTCCATCAGCTGGAGGACTTCGTTTCGCTCTTCGCCAAGACCGACCATGATGCCCGATTTGGTGAACATGGTGGGGTCGAGTTCCTTCACCCGCTGCAGCAGGCGGACGGAATGGAAGTAGCGGGCGCCAGGGCGAACCGTCAGATAGTTGCCAGGCACCGTTTCCATATTGTGGTTGAAGACGTCGGGCTTGGCGGCGACGACGCGTTCCAGCGCACCCGGCTTCTTCAGGAAGTCGGGCGTCAGGATCTCGATCGTCGTCATCGGCGAGGCCGCACGGATTGCCCAGATCACCTTTTCGAAGTGTTCGGCGCCGCCGTCCTCCAGGTCGTCACGGTCGACCGAGGTGATAACGACGTGGGATAGGCCCATCTCCTTGACCGCCTTGGCGACATTCTCCGGCTCGGCCATGTCGAGCGCATTCGGCTTGCCGGTGGCGACGTTGCAGAAGGCGCAGGCGCGGGTACAGATCTCGCCCATGATCATGAACGTCGCGTGCTTCTTGTCCCAGCACTCGCCGATATTCGGGCAGCCGGCCTCCTCGCAGACGGTGACGAGCTTGTGCTCCTTCACGATCGCGCGCGTCTCGGCATAACCCTTGGAGGTCGGCGCCTTGACGCGAATCCAGTCCGGCTTGCGCACGACTTCCGTATCAGGCCGATGCGCCTTCTCGGGATGCCGCACGCGCTTGGCGTCGGGATTGATCGTATCGAGGATCGTCACCATTGCAGTTTCAGCTTTCTACCGCCCCTATGCGGCAAATCTCATTCGGATCTAGCGCCGCACCAGCCGCGCAAGGAATATCAACAGGCAGGCGCCAAGGAAACCCGTCACGAAGTAACCGAGCCGTCCGCCGACCACCTCGACATGGAACTGCGCAAGGACGGCGCTTGCGACGACCGAACCGACGATGCCGAGCACAATGTTCAGAAAAATCCCGTATCGCGCTTCCATCAGCTTGCCGGCGAGCCAGCCCGCAAGCCCACCGATGATGATTGCCGAAATCCAGCCGACGCTTTCCATGCCTGCCCCTACCCTCAAGTTGGCCCTCAGTTACGCCTCAAGCGACCGCTCTGGCGATCAGAACCACGATGATGGCGCCGACGGTGGCGTGGATGATCTGCACCACCAGCGCGTTTTCAATGCCCAGCGAAATGCCGAGCGCGCTGAACAGATAACCGCCGACGAAGGCGCCGATAATGCCGCTCAGCAGGCATCTTATCAACCCGCCGCCACCGACGACCAGGCTTGCGAGGAAGCCTGCGACCAGGCCGATCAGCAAAAATACCAGCAACGCCTGCGTCTCCATAGACATGATGATTTCCTTTCGTTTTTTCCACCCCCGGTGGGATGGCTTTGCCACCCCTTGGGGATGGCGTTGCCACCCCGACATAAAGGGCAGCCTTGGAAATTATCAAGCGTTCAGGACACGGCCGTAGGCATCGAGCACCGCTTCCTTCATCGATTCCGACACGGTCGGATGCGGGAAGATCGTGTGCATCAGCTCTTCCTCGGTCGTTTCGAGGTTCATCGCGACGACGAAGCCCTGAATGAGCTCGGTGACTTCGGCGCCGACCATGTGGGCGCCGAGCAGCTCACCGGTCTTCTTGTCGAAGATCACCTTCACCATGCCCTGGTCTTCGCCAAGCGCGATCGCCTTGCCGTTCGCTGCGAAGGAGAAGCGGCCGACGCGGATGTCGCGGCCCTGTTCCTTGGCTTTGGCCTCGGTGATGCCAACGGAGGCGACCTGCGGATTGCAATAGGTGCAGCCCGGGACCTTGCCCTTGTCGGTCGGATGAACGTTCGGCAGGCCGGCGATCTTTTCGACGCAGACGACGCCTTCATGCTCTGCCTTGTGCGCCAGCATCGGCGGGCCGGCGACATCGCCGATCGCATAGATGCCGGCGATATTGGTCTTGCCGTAACCGTCGATGACGACGCAGCCGCGGTCGGTCTTGACGCCGAGCGCCTCGAGACCGAGGTTTTCGATATTGCCCTGAACACCGACGGCCGAAATCAGTCGGTCGGCGGTGATCTGCTGCACTTTGCCATCGGCCGTCTCGACATGGGCGGTAACGCTGTTGGCGGCCTTGTCGACCTTCGAGACCTTGGCGCTGGTGAAGATCTTGAGGCCGCGCTTTTCAAGCTGCTTGCGGGCGATCGCCGTTATCTCGGCATCCTCGACAGGCATGATGGTCGGCATGACTTCGACGACGGTGACGTCGACGCCCATCGAGCGGTAGAAGCTGGCGAATTCGATGCCGATAGCTCCCGAGCCCATGACGATCAGCGACTCCGGCAGAACATCCGGCTTCAGCGCCTCAAAATAGGTCCAGATCAGCTTGCCATCCGGCTCGATGCCGGGCAGCGCGCGCGGACGGGCACCGGTGGCGATGATGATGTGCTTGGCGGTATAGGTGCCCTCGCCGCTCTTGACGTTCTTCGGCAGCGGATGCTGCGGCTCGACGACGGCCTTCGACGACTTGCCGACGACGACCTCTCCCGGCTTCGTGATCTTTGCCTCGCCCCAGATGATGTCGATCTTGTTCTTCTTCATCAGGAAGCCGACGCCAGCATTCAGGCGGGCGGAGACGGCCCGCGAGCGGCCGACGACGGCCTTGGCATCCGGCTTGACCGTGCCTTCGAGAACGAGGCCGAAATCCTTGAAGTGATTGGCGTGATCGAGCACCTCGGCCGAGCGCAACAGCGCCTTGGTCGGAATGCAGCCCCAGTTCAGGCAGATGCCGCCCATATGCTCGCGCTCGACGATCGCGGTCTTCAGGCCGAGCTGGCTGGCGCGGATGGCGGCGACATAGCCGCCGGGACCCGAGCCGATGATGATGACGTCGTAGGATTCAGCCATGTGTTTCCTGCCTTTGTTACGCTGCGCTGCGGGTCATGAGCACCCACGCATGTCTTTTGCTGTTTTCGAAGAGCGGCACGGCATCGGCGCGCGCAGCCTCCAGGAATCCGTTTCTTCCATAAAGCGACAAAGCCGCTTCGTTATCACTTGCGGTAATGAGACTGACGGGCCGCCGATCGGCCCTTTCGATCTGATCGTCCAGCAGCCTGCGTCCGATGCCGATGCCGCGCAGGTGGCGATAGACGCCGAGACTGCCGATGAACCAGCTTCCGACCACCGTTTTCTGCAAGGCGAGCATCGGTGCGGTCGCCGGAATCGTCGCCTCGATATCGCCTATCCCCTCACCCAGCGCATGGCCGATCGCCACACCAGCGACCTCGCCATAGGCCTCGGCAATGACGGCATCCCGCCAGCTGCCGACAGCTTCCTCCTCGCTCATCTTCAGCCGGCCCCGCTCCAGCGGCGTGTCGCTCACGCCGTTTTCCACACCGGCAACCCAGAGCCAGGAGGCAAAACCGCGCGATGCGATATCCGCCAGAATCGCCAGCTCCGAGGCATCCCGCCGTGAGGCCTGCCGGAGGGCGATGAAGGAGGTCATGGTCAGATCCCCAGCATCATCCGCACGATCGATTCCAGCCCGCGACCGAGCGCACGCGTATTCTCCGCATCGAGGTGAATGCCATCGATCGGTGTGGTCTTGGCGACAGAATTGCCGTCGAAGAAGCCACAACCGAGTTCGTCGGCAAGATCACGATAAAGCGTTGCAAGTTTTGCCGATTCCTCGATGCCGCCGGGAAACGACGCGGCGAAGGGCACATTGCCCGTCGCGCGGATCGCCGGTGGCGCCACGATCAGGATCTCCGGCCCATCGAATTCGAAGGGCCAGGCATGATTGCGGATCAGCCGCACGAGCCGGCTGATGCCCTGGCATGCGGCAAAGGCCGAGCCTGCCACGACCGGCTTCATGTCATTGGTGCCGAGCAGAAGGACGACGAGGTCGAGCGGCGCATGCGTCTGCAGGATCGTCGGCAAGATGCGCGCACCGTTGCGGTCACAATCGGCGAGGTGGTCGTCGAAAGCGGTGGTGCGACCGTTCAGGCCTTCGGCAATGACGCGGGCCTCACTGCCGAGCGCTGCCTGAAGCACGCTCGGCCAGCGATTCTTGTAATCATGACGGCCGATCGTCTCGGCGTCATAACCCCAGGTCAGCGAGTCACCATAGCAAAGAACGGTCTTGGTCATTTCCGCCTCCGCGACGCTATCAGACAAGCATGCCCATCGGGTTTTCGATGTAGCCCTTGAAGGCCTGGAGCAGCTCGGCGCCGAGCGCGCCATCGACGCAGCGATGGTCCGTCGAGAGCGTGACTGACATCACAGTGGCAATCGCCATCTCGCCCTTCTTGACGACGACCCGCTGTTCGCCGGCGCCGACCGCGAGGATCGTCGCATGCGGCGGGTTGACCACGGCTGCGAAGTTCTTCACGCCCATCATGCCCATGTTCGAGACCGAACTGGTGCCGCCCTGATATTCCTCAGGCTTCAGCTTGCGGTCCTTGGCCCGCTTGCCGAGATCGCGCATCTCGTTGGAGATCGTCGACAGGGTCTTTTCCTCGGCCTTGCGGATGATCGGCGTGATCAGGCCGCCGGGGATCGAGACAGCAACGCCGACATCGGCATGCTTGTGCTTGATCATGTTGTTGTCGGTCCAGGAGACGTTGGCATCCGGAACGTCGCGCAGCGACAGCGCCATGGCCTTGATGACCATGTCGTTGACCGAGAGCTTGTAGGCCGGAGCGTTATCCTTGCGCGGAGCCGCATCGTTCAGCTGGGCACGCAGCGCCAGAAGCGCATCGAGTTCGCAATCGACGCTGACGTAGAAATGCGGGATCGTCTGCTTGGATTCGACCAGGCGCCTGGCGATCGTCTTGCGCATGCCGTCATGCGGCACGAGCTCGTAGGAGCCCGGTTCGAAGAGCTTGAGCACGGCCTCCTCGGAAGCGCCCTTCGGGGCAGCGGCGGCCGGAGCCGGAGCCGCGGAGGCTTGCGGAGCGGAAGCCGCAGCGGCAGGGGCTGCGGCCTTCGCGCCACCACCGGCAACGGCGGCTTCGATGTCGCTCTTGACGACGCGGCCGTGCGGGCCGGAGCCTGCGACTGCCGAAAGGTCGATACCGGCTTCCTTGGCCAGCCTGCGGGCAAGCGGCGAAGAGAAGGCGCGGCTGCCATCAGATGACACCGATGCGGGTGCAGCGGCGGCTCCAGGTGCCGCAGCCGGAGTAGACTGGGCCGGAGCCGGTGCAGCTTCGGCCTTCGGCGCGGCTGCACCGTCAGCTTTCGGTGCCGGAGCAGCGGAACCCGCACTGCTTGCGGCAGCGGAGACATCCTCGCCATCGGCGGCGAGAACCGCGATCAGCGCATTGACCTTGACGCCTTCGGTGCCGGCGGCGACGACGAGCTTGGCGACCGTGCCTTCATCGACGGCTTCGACTTCCATCGTCGCCTTGTCGGTCTCGATCTCGGCGATCACATCGCCAGACTTGACCTTGTCGCCTTCCTTGACCAGCCATTTGGAAAGGTTGCCTTCCTCCATGGTCGGAGAGAGGGCGGGCATCGTGATATTGATCGGCATCGAAACACCCTCCCCTTATTTGTAGCAAACAGCCTTCACCGCATCGACCACTTCGCCGACGTTCGGAAGGGCGAGCTTTTCGAGATTGGCGGCGTAAGGCATCGGAACGTCCTTGCCTGCGATCGTCAGGATCGGCGCATCGAGATAGTCGAAGGCCTGCTGCATGACGCGGGTGGCGATTTCGGTGCCCACGGAGGACTGCGGATAGCCTTCCTCGACGGTAACGAGACGTCCGGTTTTCTTCACCGATTCGATAACAGCCGGCAGGTCCATCGGGCGGATAGTGCGAAGGTCGATCAGTTCGACATCGATGCCGAGCTTTTCGAGTTCGGCGACAGCCTTGATCGCATAGGTCATGCCGATGCCGAAGGAGACCACGGTGACGTCCTTGCCGGGACGATGGATGCGGGCCTTGCCGATCGGCAGAACGAAATTATCGAGCTTCGGCACATCGAAGTGCTGGCCGTAGAGAATTTCGTTTTCGAGGAAGATGACCGGGTTCGGATCGCGGATCGCAGCCTTCAGCAGGCCCTTGGCGTCGGATGCCGTGTAGGGCATGACGACCTTCAGGCCGGGAATGGCGCTGTACCAGGCTGCATAATCCTGGCTGTGCTGGGCGCCGACACGGGCCGCTGCACCATTCGGGCCGCGGAAGACGATCGGAGCGCCCATCTGGCCGCCGGACATATAGAGCGTCTTGGCAGCGGAGTTGATGATCTGGTCGATCGCCTGCATGGCGAAGTTGAAGGTCATGAATTCGACGATCGGGCGAAGGCCGGCCATTGCGGCACCGACGCCGACGCCGGCAAAGCCATGCTCGGTGATCGGCGTATCGACGACGCGGCGGGGGCCGAATTCCTGCAACAGCCCCTGCGTGACCTTGTAGGCGCCCTGGTATTCGGCGACTTCCTCGCCCATGACGAAGACGTTTTCGTCGGCGCGCATTTCCTCGGCCATGGCGTCGCGCAGCGCTTCGCGCACGGTGGTCGACACCATTTCGGTGCCGGCCGGGATTTCCGGATCGTTCTGCACCTGGGCTTTCGGCTCGGCGGGAACGGATGCGGATGCCGGAGTTGCGGCAGCCGGCTTTTCCTCCTGCGCGGCCTGCGGTGCAGCAGCCGGCGCTGCTGCCGGAGCGGACGCAGACATGTCGGATGCGGATTCACCGTCCTGCAGAAGAACGGCGATCTTGGCGTTCACCTTGACGCCTTCGGTTCCGGCAGGAACCAGAAGCTTGCCGATGACGCCTTCGTCGACGGCTTCGACTTCCATCGTCGCCTTGTCGGTTTCGATTTCGGCGATGACGTCGCCTGAGGTGACCTTGTCACCTTCCTGCTTCAGCCATTTGGACAGTGTGCCTTCTTCCATGGTCGGAGAGAGGGCGGGCATGAGGATATCGATAGGCATGGGTTCCCTCCCCGATTAGAGCAGAATGTCGGTATAGAGTTCGGATGCATCCGGCTCCGGATCGGCCTGGGCGAAATCGGCGCTGTCGGCGACGATATCGCGAACATCCTTGTCGATCGCCTTCAGATCGTCTTCGGAAGCCCAGCCCTTTTCGACGAGGCGTGCCTTAACCTGTTCGATCGGGTCATGCTCGGAGCGCATCTTCTGCACTTCGTCCTTGGAGCGATACTTCGCCGGGTCGGACATCGAGTGACCGCGATAACGATAGGTCAGCATTTCGAGAATGATCGGGCCCTTGCCGGAACGGCAATGCTCGAGCGCCTCGTCGGCCGCCGCCTTGACTGCGCGGACGTCCATGCCATCGACCTGAATGCCGGGGATGCCGAAACCGGATCCGCGAAGCGAGTAATTCGACTGCGCGGTGGCGCGGGCGGTCGAGGTGCCCATGGCGTAACGGTTGTTCTCGACGATATAGACGATCGGCAGCTTCCAGAGAGCAGCCATGTTGAAGCTCTCGTAGACCTGCCCCTGGTTGGCAGCGCCGTCACCGAAATAGGCGATGGAGACATTGTCATTGCCGCGGTAGCGGTTTGCGAAGGCAAGACCCGTTCCGAGCGAGACCTGGGCGCCGACGATGCCGTGACCGCCGTAGAAATGCTTCTCTTTCGAGAACATGTGCATCGAGCCGCCCTTGCCGTGGGAATAGCCGCTGCGGCGCCCGGTCAGTTCCGCCATAACGCCGCGCGCTTCCATGCCGGTTGCCAGCATATGGCCGTGGTCGCGATAGGCCGTGATGACCTGGTCGCCATCCTTCTGCGCCATCTGCATGCCGACGACGACAGCTTCCTGACCGATGTAGAGGTGACAAAAGCCGCCGATGAAGCCCATGCCGTAAAGCTGGCCGGCCTTCTCCTCGAAGCGGCGGATCAGCAGCATCTCGCGATAAGCCTTCAGCTCTTCATTGCGATCGAAGTCGGCTACCGGGCCTCCATTCGATGCTTTGGCTGCCGGTTTTGCTGCAGTTTTGCGGCTGGAAACGGTCGCGGTCTTTCGCGGCGCCATTCAACCCTCCCTATGGGTTTGTCGTTTCTTGGTGGCGCGTACCATAGGGAAGAAATATGACCACAGCAATGCCATAATTGCATGGCTCGTATTCGGTGCTAAATTATTGGAAAAACTACGAAAACTACAATTAACCTGTTTCCGGTTAATTGGAATAGTGGTTGAATACGACGATCTCGTCGGCGCGCGACATATTGAGCTGATAACGCGCTTTCTCGTCCAACATATCCTTGTCGAGCGAGCCGTCACTCAAGAGCGCGACCTGATTTTCCAGATGTTCGCGCTTCGCCTTCAAGACTGCAAGCTCTTTTTCACGCGCCACACGCTGATGCTCGAACGCCTCCGTCGCGCGCAGGCCGTAATCGCCATGAATGCAATGATAACCGAAATAGGAGAGGAAGGCGACCGTCATGGCCGGAATGACGAAGCGACCGATCTTTCTCTTCTTATGATGCTTTGTCCACATACACGCATGCTCTTGAACGCATTACCAATTCGTTCAATCTAACGCGCAGAGATTAACCGTTCGTTGACTCTAAAAAACGGGCAACAAAAAACCCGCGCCGGGAGGCGCGGGTCAAGCCGTTGAAAATCAGATCCGATCAGCCGCGAATGATCGACCGGCCGGCATACTGGGCCTGCGGGCCGAGGCCTTCTTCGATACGGATCAGCTGATTGTACTTGGCAAGACGGTCGGAACGCGACAGCGAGCCGGTCTTGATCTGACCGCAGTTGGTGGCAACAGCGAGATCGGCGATGGTCGAATCTTCGGTCTCGCCGGAGCGGTGGGACATGACGGCGGTATAGGCCGCCTTGTGCGCCGTGTTGACGGCATCGAGCGTCTCCGTCAGCGTGCCGATCTGGTTGACCTTGACCAGGATCGAGTTGGCGACGCCCATGCGGATGCCGTCGCGAAGACGGGCGGAGTTGGTGACGAAGAGATCGTCGCCGACGAGCTGGGTCTTCTTGCCGGCCAGGTCGGTCAGCGTCTTCCAGCCATCCCAGTCGTCTTCGGCCATGCCGTCCTCGATAGAGATGATCGGATACTTGGCGGCGAGCTCGGCCAGGTATTCGGCCATGGCGCCCGATTCCAGCGTGCGGCCTTCACCTTCGAGTACGTATTTGCCGTCCTTGAAGAATTCCGTCGAGGCGCAGTCGAGGCCGAGGCACATGTCGTCGCCCGGCTTGTAGCCGGCTTTCTCGATCGACTTCATGATGAAGTCGAGAGCTTCCGGCGCGCTCTTCAGGCCCGGTGCGAAGCCGCCTTCGTCGCCGACATTGGTGTTATGGCCCTGCGCGGCAAGTTCCTTGCGCAGCGTGTGGAACACCTCCGAACCCATGCGCACGGCTTCGGCGATCGAATCGGCGCCGACCGGCAGGATCATGAATTCCTGGAAATCGATCGGGTTGTCGGCATGGGCGCCGCCGTTGATGATGTTCATCATCGGCACCGGCAGCAGGCTGGCGGAAGCGCCGCCGACATAACGGTAAAGCGGCAGGCCGGACGCCTGGGCAGCAGCCTTGGCGACGGCGAGCGACACGCCAAGGATGGCGTTGGCGCCGAGACGCGACTTGTTCGGCGTGCCGTCCAGCTCGATCATGATGTTGTCGATCTGGATCTGGTTTTCGGCGTCGATGCCGCCGATCGCGTCGAAGATCTCGGTGTTGGCGGCTTCGACCGCCTTTTCGACGCCCTTGCCCAGATAGCGCTTGCCGCCGTCACGCAGCTCGACCGCCTCATGCGCGCCCGTCGAGGCGCCCGAGGGGACGGCCGCGCGGCCCATGCTGCCATCTTCGAGATAGACATCGACTTCGACGGTGGGGTTGCCACGGCTATCGAGAATCTCGCGGGCGATGATATCGGTGATTGCAGTCATGGGTTCTTCCTGCTCGGTGGGTGATAAATGGTTCGAAACCTGTCTTAGTCGAAGGCGTGCAAATTACAATGCTGCAATAGCCTTCGCACCAGCGTTCGGATTTGGCCTATAGCACGATCATGTCAGACTGTTGAACGTCAAGCCTTGGCGACCGCATCGAAGGCGAGCAGCTTTTCGAGAAGCCGCGGCATGTCCTTGAGATAGACCATGTTCGGGCCGTCGGAAGGGGCATTGTCGGGGTCCTGATGGGTTTCGACGAAGACGCCGGCAATACCGGCAGCCACTGCTGCGCGCGCCAGGGTTTCCACGAATTCCCGCTGACCGCCGGAGGAATCGCCCTGCCCGCCCGGCTGCGCCACGGAATGGGTGGCATCGAAGACAACGGGCGCGCCCATCGCCGCCATGATCGGCAGTGAGCGCATGTCGGAAACCAGCGTATTGTAACCAAAGGAGGCGCCGCGCTCACACAGCAGCACGTTCGGATTGCCGCTGGCGTTGAGCTTCTTCAGAACGTTCTTCATATCCCAGGGAGCAAGGAACTGGCCTTTCTTGACATTGACGACGCGGCCGGTCTTGGCGGCGGCGATGAGAAGGTCGGTCTGGCGGCAGAGGAAGGCAGGGATCTGCAGGACATCGACGACCTTTGCCACCTCCGCGCATTGCTCGGCGGTATGAACGTCGGTCAAGACGGGAAAGCCGAATTCCTTCTTGAGGTCGGCAAAGACCTCCATGCCCTTTTCGATCCCGATACCGCGTTCGGCCGACAGCGAGGTGCGGTTCGCCTTGTCGAAGGAGCTCTTGTAGACGAGGCCGATGCCGAGCTTGCCGCAAAGCTCCTTCAGCGTGCCGGCAACCATGAAGGCGTGGTCGCGGCTCTCCATCTGGCAGGGACCGGCAATCAGCGACAGGCGGCCGGTATTGGAAAAGGTGACCTGGCCTTCGCCTTCACCGATCCTGACTTCGGAATTCGTATCAGTGCTCATCGTGTTTCCTCGAAGGCGAAGAGCGTGCCCTGCCCGGGCGCGGGCTTCACCAGAATGCGATTGTTCTTGCGCGCGTATGTCACCCCGTTAGCAGCCAAATGCGCTTCTGTCACGGCAAGATCGGCCACAGTGAAGAGGATTGCCCGGCCGCGCAGGCCGCGATCTGCGGATGATCCGGAGATGTCGAAATAGGCCTCCAGCCCTTCCGGCGTCATCAGGTTGATTTTTGCATTCGACGCCGCGATATTGACGCCGAAACCGGTTTTCTCGACTGCCGATTGCGCCACGGCGAAGCTGACGAAGGCGGCGAAGGCGGCCGGTTCCGGCGCGCAAAGCGCGATCTCGACTATGCCGGTGACGCCGTTGGCATGCGTCTCCAGCGCGGCGCGGTCGGCCGGTAGCGGATTGACGCGCTCGACGGTAAATAGCAGGAGATCAGGCGCGCGCAGGTCGCCGGCAAAAGCTAGCTTGAAGCCGGCAATCGTCTCGGTACCGTCCGGCATCGTCATCGGCCGGGTGAACTGCAGAATCTCTCCGGCGCTCGATCCGTTGCCGACGAAATTCTGATGATCGATGCCGGCATCCTTGCTGCCGAAAGCCAGCCCCGAAAGCCCCTCCGCGCCGCAGCGGAAGCGGAACGCCCGGTTGCGGGCGGTGAAGACATTGCCTTGGCGCGCCGATGCCTCGCTCTCCTCGACACTCGCAATCCCGAGCGGCTCCAGATAGGTCTTGTCGGCGAAGAAGACGCAGGCATTCTCCGTTCCGAAGGGATGGCGCGCATCGGCGGCAACGGTGAAGCCGAGCTTGCCGAGCCTCTCGCGCGCCAAATTGATATTGACGACCGGCAGTACGACATGATCCAGCGGGTGCGGTTTGGCGGAATGCTCGTTCATGATATCCCCTCTCCTGAGACGGCAGAGATGTGTGAGAGTGCCGCCCAAGGCAAGACTTGTTTGCCAATCCGGCGAATGAAAATAAAAATCTCAACGAGTTGGCGCCAAGTTTTACGGAAATTTAGCTACTTGCGGAACACATATGGAACATATAGTGTCTGTTCTGGATTTGTTTCAATCACGAGGTCACAACGTCGATGCTCACGCGCAAACAACAGGAGCTTCTCCTTTTCATTCATGAGCGCATGAAAGAATCCGGCGTTCCGCCATCTTTCGATGAAATGAAGGATGCCCTGGACCTCGCCTCGAAGTCCGGGATTCATCGCCTGATTACGGCGCTCGAGGAGCGAGGCTTCATTCGCCGCCTACCGAACCGCGCCCGCGCGCTTGAGGTCATCAAACTTCCGGAGGCCTACAGCCCCAGCATCCAGCCGCGGCGCGGCTTTTCGCCGAGCGTCATCGAGGGCAGCCTCGGCAAACCTCAGCCGATCGCCTCCCCTGCTCCCGCAAAACCCGTCGCCGACAACGGCAACTCGGTCTCCGTGCCGGTCATGGGGCGAATCGCTGCCGGTGTGCCGATCTCGGCGATCCAGAACAACACCCACGACATCGTCGTTCCGGCCGACATGCTCGGTTCCGGTGAACATTATGCGCTGGAGGTCAAGGGCGATTCGATGATCGACGCCGGCATCTTCGACGGCGACACCGTGATCATCCGCAATGGCAGCACCGCAAGTCCTGGCGACATCGTCGTTGCTCTCGTCGACGATGAAGAGGCGACACTGAAGCGCTTCCGCCGCAAGGGTGCCTCGATCGCGCTGGAAGCGGCCAACCCGGCTTACGAGACCCGGATTTTCGGGCCGGACCGCGTCAAGGTGCAGGGCAAACTCGTCGGCCTCATTCGCCGCTATCACTGACATCGGTTAGGCCGGATTCGGTAAAGCTGTTGCTGCGCCAGTCATAGGCGCGATGGCGCATCCATGGTCGCGACAATGCGTCGAATGCGGTTGCGACCTCCAGGCCGGCGTCCGTGAAGCGCAACTCGACGGATCCGGCCCTGCGCAGCGTCTCGCCGGTGAAGAGCGTCGCACCTGAGCGGCAGCTGTTGAAACGCAGGCGGACCGACGTCACGATGATATCGGCCGCGTCGCATGCCGGGCCGAGATAGGCGGCATTGTCGATGACAGCAACCACACGACCATTGCCAAGCCTTGATGTGCACCAGGCCTTCTTGACGCAGGAAAAGCGGTTTGCTTCACCGGCCGCTGCGGCCGCCCGCATCGCGGACCTCGCTTCGTTCTGCTGATCGCGGGAAAGCTTGACGCGGTGGTCTTCTCCCACCGGAGGGATAGCAGGACCATCCAGCATCTTCGGCGGGTCATGCTTCGGCAGGACCAGCGCTCTCTGCCACTGGTCGAAGATGAAATCCGGTGGTCTTTCACGGTTGGAAGCCATTGCTGCCGCCTCGACCACCGCGACGAGACTGCCATCCTCCGAAATCACCAGATCCGGCGGCCGGGGAACCGGTAGAAGCAGCAGGATGAGCGTTGCGACCGCGATGATCGATGTGCCGGCATGGCGCAACCGGGTGCGGAGCAGCGTCAGCAGCAGAAAGCCTGCCACGGCGACCGCGAAATACCATGCGGGCAAGCGGCCGACGTCGATATTGCCACCCCAGCCGGACACCGTCTTGGCGACCGCGATCACCAGATCGAGGCCGAATCCGACGACCTTCCAAGGCAAAACGTCCAGACCGAAGGGCATGAGCAGCATCGCCAGCAGGCCGGCCGGCATGATGATGAAGGAGATGATCGGCATTGTCGCGAGGTTTGCCGGCAGGCCATAGGCGGTCAAGCGATGAAAATGCTCGATCGAAAACAGCGCGGTGGAAAAACCACCGATCAGCGAGGTCAGGAAGACGCCGCCGAAGAAGCCCGCAACCGTAACGAAGGGCCTGATGATCGACAGCTTTAGAAAGGCGTTTTCGCGGACGCGCCGGTCCTTCCACAGCTGATAGCCCGATACCAGCGCCAATGTCGCGGCAAAGGACATCTGGAAACTCGGCCCCAAGACCTCGGAGGGTGAAATGGCGAGGATGACGAGCGCCGAGAGCGCGACATTGCGCAGGCTGATCGACGGCCGGTCGAAGAAGACGGCAATCAACATGATGGCCATCATGATGAAAGCGCGTTCGGCAGAGACCGCAAAGCCGGAGATCAGGAAATAGGCGGTGACCGCGATGAGCGCGCCGGCTGCCGCGATCTTCTTCGTCGGATAGGCTTCAGCAATGCCGGGAAAGAGGCTGAGCAGCATCCGGAAGCCGACGAAGAAGATGCCGGCCGACAGCGCCATGTTGAGACCGGAGATGGCGATGATATGAGCCAGACCAGACTGGCGCAGCGCCTCCGTCGTCGCATCCGAAATGGCGCGCCGCTCGTCCGTCACGAGTGCAGCGGCAAAAGCGCCGGTGTCGCCGGGCAGGATCGATCTTATCCGGTCGCCAATGCCGCTGCGCAGCCGGTAGAGCCCTTCAAGCAACGCTTCCACCGTCGATCTGGCGGCCTGCGGACCTGCCTGCAAATCGACCTTGGTCGGCGCACCGTAGAAGAAGCCGTTGGCGCCGATGCCGTCGAAATAGGCACCGAAGGAGAAGTCGTTGAGCTCAGGAAGCGCTGGCCCTGCCGGCGGCGTCAGCCGTGCCCTGCCGGTGATAATGTCACCGATCTCGAAGGCCGCGTCCGCGCCGCGGGCTATCGCGGTTATACGCGCCGGCGGCCGCTTCACCTCCGGTGCCTCCGTGCCGGTGACGGCAAGAATATAGCGCCACCGCCCGCGACCGTCGCCTTCGCGCCGCTCGACGCGGCCGGTCACCGTCGTCGTCACTGATGAATCGAGGATCACGGTCGAAGCCCGCCGGCTCTCGAACTGCGCCGAGACCATGCCGCAGGCCACGAGCGAAAGCGCCATCAGCGTTGCCCGCAACGCCGCCCGGCTGCGGCTGGCGATGAGAACCGCCACGGTCAGCACCAACAGGCAGAGCAGCGATGCAACGAGGGGGAAGTCCGATGCCGCAAGAAACCAGAAGGCTGAGCCGGCGCCGAGGAAGACCGGCGAGAACAGCAGCAGGCGGCCATGGTCCGCTTCTTCGCTCAGCATGCGCATGCCGGCACGCAGCGATTGCGAGGCTGCTGCCGGCAGCCGGTGGCGCCACGGTGTCGCCGACTGCGTCCTTGCCGGCCAAGTCACCACGGCAGGCGGAGAAAAACCGGCGGTGTCGGCAAGGCTGGCGCCTGCTTCCGGCCGCAATTCGACTGTCGTCAACTCCTGCATGCGCCGCCCAAGGTCACCCGCTCAGGCAGGCAGAATGCAACCACCAATCAAATCCGGCAAGCATAATCGATTGAAATATGAGGGAAAATCGCGAGCGCCAAAAGACCAGTCGAATCATCGGCTTCCGATATGCGTGCGGCTCATCGCTGCAGTGCCTAAAAGGTGATACCGCAATGCACAAAATGCCATCACGGTAACTTGGCATTAGCTTCGCGATCATATAGCTATCGGTGAGGACGCTTAACCCCTATGGCGCTTTTATGGCGCCACCGCCATTTCGGAGGATCAGCATGACGGATCAAAGCGCTACAATAAAAATCGGTGACAAGTCTGTCGACCTTGCTGTCAAAAGCGGCACGATCGGCCCGAGCGTCATCGATATCGGTGCCCTCTACAAGAACACGGCTTCCTTCACCTACGATCCGGGTTTTACCTCGACCGCATCCTGTGAATCGAAAATCACCTACATCGACGGCGACGAAGGTGTCCTGCTGCATCGCGGTTATCCGATCGAGCAGCTCGCTGAGCACGGCGACTTCCTCGAGGTCTGCTACCTCCTGCTTTACGGCGAACTGCCGACCACCGTGCAGAAGAAGGATTTCGATTACCGCGTCACGCACCACACCATGGTGCACGAGCAGATGAGCCGCTTCTTCACCGGCTTCCGCCGCGATGCGCATCCGATGGCCGTCATGTGCGGCTGCGTCGGCGCTCTGTCGGCCTTCTATCATGACTCCACTGACATCACCGATCCGCACCAGCGCATGGTCGCCAGCCTGCGCATGATCGCCAAGATGCCGACGCTTGCCGCCATGGCCTACAAGTACCATATCGGCCAGCCCTTCGTTTATCCGAAGAACGACCTCGACTATGCCTCGAACTTCCTGCGCATGTGCTTTGCCGTGCCTTGCGAGGAATATGTGGTCAATCCGGTGCTTGCCCGCGCCATGGACCGCATCTTCATCCTGCATGCCGATCATGAGCAGAACGCCTCGACCTCGACCGTCCGTCTCGCCGGTTCGTCGGGCGCCAACCCGTTCGCCTGCATCGCCGCCGGCATTGCATGCCTCTGGGGGCCCGCTCACGGCGGTGCTAACGAAGCAGCCCTCAACATGCTGACGGAAATCGGCACGGTCGACCGCATTCCGGAATATGTCGCCCGCGCCAAGGACAAGAACGATCCATTCCGCCTGATGGGCTTCGGTCACCGCGTCTACAAGAACTACGATCCGCGCGCCAAGATCATGCAGAAGACGACGCATGAGGTGCTCGGAGAACTCGGCATCAAGGACGATCCGTTGCTCGAAGTGGCGATGGAGCTGGAGCGCATCGCGCTCACCGACGAATATTTCATCGAGAAGAAGCTCTATCCGAACATCGACTTCTATTCCGGCATCACGCTGAAGGCGCTGGGCTTCCCCACGACCATGTTCACCGTGCTCTTCGCGCTCGCCCGCACCGTCGGCTGGATCGCGCAGTGGAACGAGATGATCGAGGATCCGGAACAGCGCATCGGCCGTCCGCGCCAGCTTTATGTCGGCGAACCGAAGCGCGACTACATTCCGGTTTCGAAGCGCTGATTGCTTCAGAAGGAACCTAAAAAAGAAAACCCGGTCAGAAACGACCGGGTTTTTTCTTTTTCAGCACGTCGAGAAGGATCTCGGCGGCATGCTCGCCGGGCGGTGTTTCGGTCTGCATGCGTTGCCAGACGAGATCATAACCCTCGTTCATCGCCTTTAATTGGAACGTGTCGGCCGATAGCCGCTCCATCCAGCGCGCCAGGCTGGCGCCGCGGACGATCTCGTTCAGATATTCCGGCACGACGGCATAATCGGCGATGATATTGGGCAATGCGCCCGTCCACACCTTAATGCGCCGGGCGAGCAGGCGGATAATCCAATCCGTCTTGTAAACGGACACCGTCGGCACGCCGGCAAGGGCGAGTTCGAGGATCACCGTGCCGGAAGCTGCCATCGCCGCATCCGCCTCGGCAAGGGCCTTCCATTTCTGCGCCGGCCCGACCGCCACCTCCGGCGGCGTGGCCCAGCCGGCGACGAGCCCCTTCACCAACGCTTCGTTGTGCGGCACGGTCGGCAGCAGGAATCGCATCGGGCCGTTGCGGGCGACAAGTTCTTTGGCCGCATCCTCGAAAAACGGAAGCAGTTTGGCGATTTCGGAGGATCTTGATCCAGGAAGCATCAGGATCGCCTTGCCGGCTCCCTCGACGGGTGTGCGCATGGCGCGCTGCCGCCGCGCTTCGAGCAGCGCCGGATCGGCGGTCAGGCGATGGCCGACATAGGTGGTCTCAGGCCCGCCGAGCGCACGCATTGTTGCCGGCTCGAAGGGCAGGACGGCGAGCACATGATCGACATAGGCGAGCATGCGCGTGGCGCGATATTCCTTCCAGGCCCAGACGCTCGGACAGACATAATTGACAACCGGCAGATCGGGCAGCGCGGTGCGGACACGTTTGGCGACGCGATGAGTGAAGTCCGGGCTGTCGATGATAAGAAGAATATCCGGCCTTGCGGCGATGATGGCAGCCGTCGTCTGTCGGATCAGGGTATAGAGCTTTGGCAACCGGCTCAGCACCTGGGTGATGCCCATGATCGACAGCTCGGAGAAATCGAACAGGGATCGCAAGCCTTCCGCCTGCAGCCCCTCGCCGCCGACGCCGACGAGCTCCACCGGTCCGCTATGAATTCGCTTCAAGGCGGCGATGAGATCGGCACCGAGCAGATCCCCCGACACCTCGCCGGCAATGACGGCGATCTTCAGCGGCGCCCCGTTCATTCAAGCCCCCATGCCGGGAGGCCGCGGTCGATGCCACAGACGAAGAGCCCAGCCTCATCGGCGGCTTTGATGACGGCGGCGCGATCGAGCACCAGCGAGCGGCCGGCCTCGACGGCGACGCCGGCAAGGCCGGCTTTCCTCGCGTTCAGAACCGTGGAAACGCCGATCGCTGGCAGGTCGGCACGGATATCCTGTTGCGGCTTGCAGAGCTTGACGAGTGCGCCACGGCGGCGCGGCGAGATGCGCCCGGCGGCTCTGAGACCCGCGACACGCTCCAGCATCTCGTCCGTGCCCTCAAGACCCTCCAGCGCGACGATGCGCCCGCCGATGGCGACAGCACCCTGGCCGACATCGAGCCGGCCCAGCATCTCAGCGGCATCGGCTGCGCGCCTGATATCGCGTCGGTCTTCCTCGCCAGGCGCTGCAGCGCCAAGCGGACCGACATAGGCAAGAAGGTCGGGAGCGATCTCATGAGCGCCGACGACCCGGCGGCCGTTTCCCTCGATCAGCCGGATCACCATCTGCAGCACCGTATCGTCGCCGCCGGACAGCAAGGTGCGGATCACGGCCGGCATCTTCATCAGCGTGCGCAGCGTCGGGCGCACCTCGCGCCATTCCGGCCGGCGCCGCACGCTGCCGGACATGACGACACGGCCGATGCCGTAGCGGTTCAAGAGGCCCTCGAGAGCTGCAAAATCGCCGACGCCGATGACGGCATGGTCATACCCTTCCCAGCGCCGGTCGCTTTCGTCCTTCAGCGCGACGATGACGGGATTTTCGCCCGCCGCGCGCGCAGCTTCGGCGACATAGGAAGGCAGAAGGCCGCCGCCGGCGATGATCGCCAGCCGGCCCGCAGCGGTATCGCCGGAAAGAGTCACGGACTAGCCCTTCTGCCCGCGGGTTGGCGAGGACAAGGCGCGGTCGCTGTCGGCGGCGATGAAGTCGAGGATGTGGACCGCCTGCTCGCAATCGGCATATTCTTCGCGGATGGTGGCGGCGTTTTCGCGGACGGAGCCCGGTCCTTCGAAGATCGACTTGTAGGCGCGCCGCACCCTGTGAATGACGGCGCGGTCGACGCCGGCGCGCGTCATGCCGACGACGTTGAGGCCGCTCAGCAGCCCGGGATTACCGTTCAGCATACCGTAGGGAATGACGTCGTAACTCACTGCCGAGAGCCCGCCAACGAAGGCCTGACGGCCGACGCGGGTAAACTGGTGAACGGCCGAGCCGCCGCCCAGGATGACGCGATCTTCGATGACGACATGGCCGGCGAGCATGACGTTGTTCGACATGATCACATGGTTGCCCACCCGGCAGTCATGCGCGACATGCGAATTGGCAAGGAAGAGGTTATTGTCGCCGACGATCGTCTGGCCGCCGAAATCGGCCGTGCCCGTATTCATCGTCACGCCCTCGCGGATCGTGCAATTGGCGCCGACCGTCAGCGTCGTCTCCTCGCCACCGTGATGCACGCTCTGCGGATCACCACCAACGACCGCCATCGGGAAGATGCGTGTGCCCTTGCCGACCACGGTGCGGCCAGTCACGACCGCATGCGACAAAAGCTCGACATTCGCATTGAGGACGACGTGCGACCCGACATGGCAGAAGGGACCGATCTTGACGCCCTCACCGATGGTCGCGCCGTCTTCGACGACAGCCATCGGATGAATGCGGGCGCTTTCGGCGATAGTGCTCATGCCTGATCCTTACGAACGATCATCGCGCCGATATCGGCTTCGGCGACAAGGGCGCCGTCGACCTTGGCGTCGCAATGGAATTTCCAGATATTGCCGCGCTGCTTGTGCTTCCTGACATGGAACTCAACACGATCGCCGGGTACGACGGGCTTGCGGAAGCGCGCATTCTCGATGGTCATGAAATAGACGAGGTTGCCTGGCTGGCCATCCTTCTTGGCACAGATCGCACCCGCAGTCTGGGCCATGCCCTCGATCAAGAGAACGCCGGGCATGATCGGAGATTCCGGAAAATGACCGGTGAAATGCGGTTCGTTCACCGTGACGTTCTTGATGCCGATCGCCGTGTTGTCGCCGTCAATCTCGATGATCTTGTCGACCATGAGAAACGGGTAGCGATGCGGCAGCAGTTTCATGATCTCGATGATGTCAGCCGAAGAAAGCGTTGTCGTGGCTTCCTCAGTCATTTTGCTTGCCTCCAGGTTTCGTCCCGCGCAGCTTCGTCTTTGACATCTGTTGCGCGACATCTCTCAGATAGTCATTCAGCGGGCGCCCAGGTGTACCACCATATTGTCCGCCGGCAGCAAGATCGGTCATGATACCGCTTTGGGCGGCGATCTGCACGCCGTCCCCGATCGTCACATGCCCCTTGATACCGACCTGGCCGCCGATCTGAACGCCATTGCCGATCTTCGCGCTGCCGGCGATGCCGACCTGCGCAACGATGGCGCAATGGCGGCCGATCTGAACGTTGTGGCCGATCTGTACCTGGTTGTCGATCTTGGTGCCTTCGCCGATGACCGTATCGTCCATGGTGCCACGGTCGATCGAGGTGTTGGCGCCGATCTCGACATTATCCTGGATGATCACTCGGCCGATCTGGACGATCTTGATCATGCCTCGCGGGCCCGGCGCATAACCGAAACCATCCTGGCCGATGCGGGCGCCGTTGTGGATGATGACGCCATTACCGAGCAGCGCGCAGAGAATGCTGGCGCCGGCCGCAATCGAACAATCCCGGCCAATCTTGACACTCGGACCGATGATGCAGTGGGCGCCGATGCGCGTCCCTTCGCCGATCTCGGCATGCGCTCCGATGACGGCCAGCGGCTCGACGATCACGCCCTTTTCAAGCTTGGCGCTCGGATCGATCACCGCACTTGGCGCGATCTCGCTTTCACCGGAAAAGACGACCGGGCGCAACGCCGCGGGATAAAACAGGCCGCCCGCCATCGCGAAAGCCGCATGTGGATTGGACGACAGGATGACCGGGATATGGGGGGGTACGAGATCGGCGAGCGCCTTGTCGCAGATCACTGCCGAGGCTTCGCATGTCGCCAGCTCATCGCGGTTACGACGCGACAGGATATAACAGACATCGCCCGCCCGGGCCCGGCTGATGGGGGCAACGGACCTGACGATAAGATCGGCATGGTCGGAACTAGCAAGTTCCGCCCCAAGAAACTCTGCCAGCTCAGCGAGCTTCAGACCTTCATGGGGCAGAAAAAAAACGTTTTGCTCCATCGGCAATGCTCCAGAACGGAATTGAGTCTTACAGTTCCGGACTGCCGATATCAGAATTGGTTGTTGATGCCAAACTTGAAGTTCTGCGTCTTGTCGAAGTCTTCCTTGAGAACCGGGATCGCGTAGTCCAGACGCAATGCACCGAAGGGAGACTGCCAGACGACGCCGACACCGACGGAAGCGCGCAGGGAGGCGTCCTCGCCGTCTATTCCGTCGCCCCTCAGGTCAACGTCGTTGCCGAACAACGTGCCGGCGTCGGCGAAGACCGCGCCGCGCAGGTTGAAGTCGCGCGGGAAGCCGGGCATCGGGAAAGTCGCTTCGGCAGATGCCGTGAAATAAGTCGTACCGCCCAACGGATCGTCGTTGGTGCCCGAAACGCGCGGGCCGATGCCCTTATTCTCGAAACCGCGAATGTCGCCATTGGTCAGCGTGAACTGATCGAAGACGTTCAGGTGCTCGCCGAAACCGACGACATAACCAGCCGAGGCCGAAACCGAGCCAATGATATCGGCATCGTCAGCGAGCAGGCGGTAGTAGCGGGCCTTGCCGTAGATCTTGTAGAATTGCGAGTCGCCGCCGAGGCCGGCAAGTTCCTGCGTCGCCGTGGCGTAGATGCCTTCACGCGGCAAGACTGTGTCGTCGAGCGTGTTGTAGGTCAGCGTCTGCGAGACGGAAGAACGTGTCCACGGGCTGTCCTCAACGAGGTGCTGATATGGAGCGGACAGGTCGGAAAGATCGTTGTTGTCCGCATCATACTTCATCTGCTTGTAGTTATAGCGGAAGGTCGTCGCCAGATCCTCCGTGATCGGCGCAGTGACGCGCAGGACGACGCTGGTTTCCTCGTAATCGTAGTTGTCGTTGCTCGACGTTTCGCTGCGGTTGACGTCGAAGCCTGCCGCCAGGCGATAGCCTAGGAAATAGGGTTCGGTGAAGCTGACGCCATAGGCGCGCGAGCCTTCCTGACCGCCGCCGGCCGAGATGCGGATGTATTGGCCGCGGCCGAGGAAGTTCTTTTCCTCGATCGATGCTTCAAGCAACAGGCCGTCGCCGCCAGCGGCATAACCCGCGCCGACACCGAACGAACCGGTCGACTGATCTTGCACGTCGACGACCACCACGACACGGTCGGGCGAACTGCCCGGCTGGGTGGAGATGTTGACCGAGGAGAAATAACCGAGCGCCTCGAGGCGACGCTTGGCCTTGGTGATCATCTGCTGGTTGAAGGCGTCGCCTTCGCTCATGTCGAATTCGCGGCGGATGACGTAGTCGCGCGTGCGGCTGTTGCCGCGGATCTCGATGCGCTCGACATAGGCGCGCTCGCCCTGGTCGACCAGATATTCGACACCGATCGTGTTGTTGTTGAGGTCGCGGTTGCCGCGCGGCGTGACGCGTGCAAAGGGATAACCGGCAGACGCCACCTGATCGGAGATCGCTTCGATCGACTTCTGCACTTCCTTGGCGTTGTAGACCTGGCCTTCCCGGGTGCGCACGAGCGGCTGCAGCTGGTCGGAGCCGACGCCTTCGACGGTCGACTGGACGGTCACTGGTCCGAAGTCGTAACGCTGGCCTTCCTCGATGTTGAAGGTGAGCGTGTATTTGTTGGTCGCGTCGTCGAAGGTGGCATCGGAGGAGACGATGCGCATGTCGGCGTAGCCGCGATTGTAATAGAACTGGCGCAGCGCTTCTTCGTCGGCGTGGAGCTTGTCTTCGTTGTAGACGTCCTTGCGGGTCAGGAACGACAGGAAGTTCGAACGCTTGGTGTTGATGACGGCAGCCAGGCGGCCGGCGCTATAGGCATTATTGCCGACGAAGTTGATCGAATCGATCTTGGTGCGGTCACCCTCGTTGATGACGAAGGCGAGGTTGACACGGCCCTCGCCGAGCGGCACCACCTGCGTCGTGACTTCGACCTCGCTGCGGCCGGTGGCAGCATAAGCTTCCTTGATCGACTGGATGTCAGCCTGAATCTGGGTGTCGCTGTAGGGACCGGCAGCGTGGGTCTGGACGATCGTCGCGAGCTTGTCGTCCTTGATCTTGCGGTTGCCGTTGAAGACGACCTGATTGACCAGCTGGGCTTCCTGAACGTTGACGACCAGCGTGCTTCCGGAGACCGAGATCTTCACGTCGGAGAAGTAACCCGTCCCGTAGAGCTGCTTGACCGAGGCATCGATATCGCTGTTCGAAAAACTCTTTCCGGGAGCGATGGTGAGGTTCGACCGGACGGCTTCCGCGCCGACACGGCTTGCGCCGCGCACATCGATGCGCTGGATAACCGCGGCCTCAGCGGCCGTAGCGGAAACGAACGTCAAAGCACCTGCGCCCGAAGCAACAACACTAGCAGACAGCGCAACCGCCGATACTGCGTTCAAAAACTTTGAACCAGCCTTCATTTCACCCATTACCTTTTGTTTCCCTCGTCCCCGGTTCCAGGAGAACCCGATTCCGGTCACGTGTGTCGTTTTACCCGCTTTTGACATACAAGCAAGGCAGGTCGTTAATTTCTGTTTACTTCATTTGCAAGCGTGACCCATTCGCCACTACAGCCTTGAAACATCGTAAATAAATAGTAATTATCCTCACCTTGCTCGTTTACCCTCTCAACGAGCCAATGTCGTTCCAGGTCGTGAAAACCATCAATGTCAGTATCATCGCCAGGCCGATGCGAAACGCAATTTCCTGGGCCGAAGAGCCCAGCGGTTTTCCCCTCACCGCTTCCACCGCATAGAACATCAGGTGGCCGCCATCAAGTACCGGAACCGGCATCAGGTTAAGCAATCCTATCGAAACAGAAAGTACCGCCGCAAGCTGCAACACCGCCCCTATTCCAAGCGACGCCATCTGGCCCGACGCCTGCGCCACGCGGATCGGCCCGCCCAATTGATCGGCGCGCATCGTTCCGCTGAAGATGTTGCCGATATATTTGAAGGTGCCGGTGACAATGTCACGGGTCTCGATCACAGCCTCGCGCAGCGACTGTAGCGGCGTATAGGTCTTCAGGCGGAAGTTGCCGACCTCCCGGCTGGTGACGATGCCGATCTGGCCGAGCTCGACCTTGTTGCCGAACTGGTCGGTCGTGTCGACGCGTTGCGGCACCATCGGCACATCGAGCTTCTGGCCGGCGCGCTCGATCGTCACGACGATCTTCTGGCTCGGGCGGATGCCGACGTAGCGGCGCACGTCGTCGAAGGTCTCGACCTTGCCGCCGTCGATGGCGATCAGCAGATCGCCTGGAAGGATGCCGGCGGCAGCGGCAGCGCCGTCGGGCTTGACCTCGGCAACGACAGGATCGGCGATCGTGCGGCCATAGACCGAGAAAAGAATGGTGAAGATGGCGATCGCGAGCAGAAAATTGGCGATCGGGCCAGCCGCGACGGTTGCAGCGCGTTTCCACAGCTTGGCGCCGGCAAAGGAGCGTGCCCTATCCTCCTCGGACATGGCGGCGATCTTGTCGGTGTCGGGCTTGCTCGAAGCATCCTCGTCGCCGAAGAACCTTACGTAACCGCCAAGCGGGACCACCGAAATCTTCCAGCGCGTTCCGTGGCGGTCGGTGAAGCCGAATATTTCCGGACCGAAGCCGACGGAAAAGGCAAGGATGCGAATGCCGCTCCAGCGCCCGACGAGGTAATGGCCCATCTCATGCACGAAGACGAGCAGTGACAGCACGAGGATGAAGGTAACGATGTTCCCCATCAGAAATGCGTATATGCCGCTCACCGTTTCCATAAGTCCCTTCCGTCAGGCTGCGCGTTGTCACAGTCCGAACAATGCCGCGCCGAGCGACGTCATTCCGGCCCCCTTTATCAGGGAAAAAAGCCCAGCAAGCAAGAACGCCGAAAAACAGGCAAAAATCAGTCCGTCGACACGGTCCATGACGCCGCCATGGCCCGGAATGAGACGGCTCGAATCCTTGACGCCGAATTTCCGCTTTATGAACGATTCGAAAAGATCGCCCGACTGGCTGCAAACCGAGAGAACCAACGCCACACCGGCAGCGACGATTTCAGCGCCCGGAAGGAGAAAATGGATGAGAACGACGCCGGCTGCGACCGCCGACACGGCGCCGCCGATTGCACCCGACCAGGTCTTTCCGGGCGAGATCGAAGGGGCAAGCTTCGGCCCGCCAAGCGCCCTGCCAACGAAATAGGCAAGGATATCGGTTGCCCAGACGACGGCAAAGACGAAGAGCATGGCGTAAAGGCCAAGCCGGTCATCGCTTCTGATCGCGGCAAGCGCCAGGCCGGTGGCGCCGGCATAAAACAGGCCTGCCGGAAACCAGCGGCTGGTGCCCTGCAGGATGATCAGGGCGATGCCGACGGCGGTGACGCCGGCCAGCATGCCGGCGGCGAATTCGAAATTGCCAACAAGCACGAGGAAGGCAATCGCCGCCTCGCCGATCCAGCCGACGGCATTGGCGACCCAATCCCGCGCGATGCCTGTTATTTTCGACCATTCATAGTAGATCAGCAGGCCGATCACGACCGCCAGGATACGGAAGGCAAAGCCGCCATACCAGGTGGCGGCAAGAACGATAGCCGCAAGAATCAGTCCTGAAACGATGCGGAGCTTCAGTTCCTGCTGCATCAGGTGCCGACCGCGGCCGCTTGCGAGGACAGGCCACCGAAGCGCCGTTCGCGAGAGGCGAATGTCTCGAGCGCCGAGCGGAAGATCTCGGGGCTGAAATCCGGCCAATATTCCGGAAGGAAGATGAATTCCGAATAGGCGGCCTGCCAGAGGAGGAAGTTGGAAAGCCGCTCTTCGCCACTGGTGCGGATGATGAGATCCGGATCGGGGATGCCGGCCGTATCGAGACGGGCGTTGATCAGCGCGGGTGTAATATCCTGAGCTCTCAGGCGGCCGGCCTCGACATCCCGGGCGAGGCTGACGACGGCGCGGGCGATCTCGTCGCGCGAACCGTAGTTGAAGGCGATGACGAGCGTCAGCGACGTGTTGTCCCTGGTCGTCTCCTCGGCCTCCAGCAAGAGGCTGAGAATGTCGCTGCGCAGGCTGTCGCGGTCACCGATCACCTTGATCCGCACGTTTTGGCGATGAAGCTCAGCGAGATCGCGCCGGATGAAAGCCTTGAGCAGGCCGAGCAGATCGGAGACCTCAGCTTCGGGCCGGCGCCAGTTCTCCGACGAGAAGGCAAAGAGGGTCAGATATTTTATGCCGGCCGCACCGGCGGCGCGGACTGTCTCACGCACCGCCTCGACACCCTTGCGATGGCCCATCGTGCGCGGCAGGCCACGTTGCTTGGCCCAACGGCCATTGCCGTCCATGATGATGGCAACATGCTCCGGCACAGTCACAAATACAGATTCCGACATTTCCCGTCCGGTCTTTCCAGGCAAAGGCACAGATCCACTAGACCTGCATGATTTCCTTTTCCTTCTCGCCAAGCAAGCGGTCGATTTCGGAAATCGTCTCGTCCGTCATCTTCTGTACACGTTCCGACTGCGCCCGGCTCTCGTCCTGGCCGATGACGCCGTCCTTCTCGGCTTTCTTAAGGCCGTCCATGCCGTCGCGGCGGACATGGCGAATCGCCACTTTGCTCTTTTCGGCGTAGTCGTGCGCCACCTTGACGAGCGACTTGCGGCGCTCCTCGTTCAGTTCCGGCAACGGAATGCGCAGGTTCTGGCCGTCGATGATCGGGTTGAGGCCGAGATTGGATTCGCGGATGCCGCGTTCGACGGCACTGACCATCGACTTGTCCCAGACGGAAACCGACAGCATGCGCGGCTCGGGCACGGTGATGTTGGCGACCTGGTTCAGCGGCATGCGCGAGCCATAGGCCTCGATCGTCACCGGGTCGAGGATGTTGGCCGAAGCACGGCCGGTGCGCAACGATGCGATGTCGCTTTTGAATGCGGAAATCGCGCCATCCATGCGGCGCTTCAGTTCCTTGATGTCGATACCTTCACTCATGTCGATGCTCCCGTAGAACGCCGTCGCGATCTTTCAGATTCGCTTGCCGCGCTTTAAGTCCTGGTTTTACGCATGTCGTTATCGCAAAACCGCTGCACACTTTTGCGCGACATGCTCCAGAGCATGATGCCGAAAAGTGTCAGTAGTTTTCGGACGACATCATGCTCTAACTATTTAATGCCGAACATGATTCAGATTTCAGGCCCGCCGGGCCTAAAATCATCAAGTTCTAGCGAGGACTGCGCCGAACAGCGGCGCAGCTTATATCAGTTGTCGGAGACGATGGTCTTGAGGCCACCGCCCGTCAAGATTTCAGCAAAACCACCCTTTTCGTGGATCGAGAAGACGATGATCGGAATGGAATTCTCTCTGGCGAGCGCCACGGCGGCAACGTCCATCACCGCAAGCCCCCTGTCCAGCACTTCCTGGTGCGTCAGCCGGTCGAGACGGGTCGCATCGGGATATTTCTTCGGGTCGGCGGTGTAGATGCCGTCCACCTGCGTGCCCTTGAAGATCGCTTCCGCACCCATTTCGGCGGCGCGGAGTGCTGCGGCGGAATCGGTGGTGAAGAAGGGGTTGCCGGTGCCGCCGGCAAAGATCACCACGCGTCCCATCGACAGGTGATAAAGGGTTGCGCGCTGCGAAAAGCTCTCGCAGATCTCGGGCATGGAGATGGCCGAAAGGACCACCGTATCAATGTTCAGCTTGCGCAGCGAGGTCGCCAGCGCCAGCGCGTTGATGATGGTGCCGAGCATGCCCATATGGTCGCCGGTGACTCGGTCGCCGCCCTTGGACGCCACCGCGACACCGCGAAAGATATTGCCGCCACCGACGACGACGCCGACTTCCACGCCCATATGCCGTGCCTCGGCGATATCGGATGCAATGCGGTCCGCTACCGTCACATCGATCCCGAAACCCTGGCCACCCATAAGCGCTTCGCCGGAGGCCTTGAGTAGAACGCGTTTATAGACAGGCTCTAAAGACATCTTGGCTCCTCGTAAATTGCCGTGAATGCCCGATACACGAAGGGCACCGCGTTGTCACGCGATGCCCTTCGTGTTTTCCCAATTATGGCTGGAAGATCAACCCTTGACGGCAGCCGCGACTTCGGCCGCGAAATCGGTCTCTTCCTTCTCGACGCCTTCGCCGAGCAGAAGACGGGCCATGCCGGCGACTTCGATCGGCGCGCCGACGGCCTTTTCAGCTTCCTTGATGGCGGCTGCAACCGTCAGATCCGGATTGATGACGAAAGCCTGCGAGAGAAGGGCGACCTCCTCGAAGAACTTGCGCATGCGGCCGTCGACCATCTTCTCGATGATATTGTCCGGCTTACCGGAAGCGCGCGACTGCTCGATGAAGACGTTGCGCTCGCGCTCGGCGACAGCGGCATCGACTTCTTCCGGGCGGATCGCCAGAGGCGCGGTGGCGGCGATGTGCATAGCGACCTGACGGCCGATGGCGTTCAGGGCATCCTTGTCACCGGTCGACTTCAGCGCGACGAGAACGCCGAGCTTGCCGAGGCCGTCGGAAACAGCATTGTGGATATAGGTGGCGACGACGCCGTCTTCGACCGAGAGAGCGACCGAACGGCGCAGGTTCATGTTCTCGCCGATCGTTGCGATCGCATCCTTGATCGTGTCGGACACGGACTTGCCGGATGCCGGGTAGGTCGCAGCGGCAACGGCATCGACGGTTCCGTCGGTCGAGACGGCGACCTTGGCGATGCCGCGGACGAGTTCCTGGAAAGCATCGTTACGGGCGACGAAGTCGGTTTCGGAATTGACTTCGACGACGACGGCCTTGGTGCCCTGGCTCGAAACGCCGATGAGGCCTTCGGCAGCGGTGCGGCCGGACTTCTTGTCGGCCTTGGCGATGCCCTTGGCGCGCAGCCAGTCGATCGCCGCTTCCATGTCGCCAGCGGTTTCAGCAAGAGCCTTCTTGCAGTCCATCATGCCTGCGCCGGTCTTTTCGCGCAGTTCCTTCACCATTGCAGCCGTAATCTCGCTCATTAGCTTCCTCTTGTCGGTTCATACGGTGGACCGCAAAGCGCGGCTCGGCACCGGATTGAGGCACGAAATGTACCTGTATGTATGACAGCGTGATGAAGACGCGCCATAACGAAACTTATCGGGCGGAGAGCCTGACGCCCTCCCCTTGAAACAGGCAAGGCCGCCGAACTTCGATGAGTCGCGAGCGGCCTTTCCCAGTCTCTGCAAGCCCAGTCTCTGTAAGCCTTGGCGGACCTTTTCGATCCGCCCGCCTTCATCAGCCTTCGGCTGCTTCCTCGAGAGCCGGCTCGACCGGAAGTTCGGAGGATGCGCCGAGATCGCGGCCGGAAGAGCCCTGCTGGCGCGCGATGCCGTCGATGGCGGCGCGGGAGATCAGCTCGCAGTAAAGAGCGATCGCGCGCGATGCGTCGTCGTTACCCGGGATCGGATAGTCGATCAGGTCCGGATCGCAGTTCGAATCGATGATGGCGACAACCGGGATGCCGAGGCGCTTGGCTTCGTCGATCGCGATCTTTTCCTTGTTGGTGTCGATGATGAACATCAGGTCGGGCGTGCCGCCCATATCGCGGATACCGCCGAGGGCCTTGTCGAGCTTTTCACGCTCGCGCTCAAGGTTCAGGCGTTCCTTCTTGGTGAAGCCCTGGGCTTCGCCGTTCAGGATCTCGTCGAGCTTGCGCAGGCGCTGGATCGAGTTGGAGATCGTCTTCCAGTTCGTCATCATGCCGCCGAGCCAGCGCGAGTTGACGTAGTACTGGGCCGAGCGCTTGGCACTGTCGGCGATGATCTCCGACGCCTGGCGCTTGGTGCCGACGAAGAGAACGCGGCCGCCGCGGGCAACGGTGTCGCTGACGACCTGAAGGGCGCGCGACAGCATCGGAACGGTCTGGGCCAGATCGATGATGTGAATGTTGTTGCGATCGCCGAAGATGTACGGCTTCATCTTCGGGTTCCAGCGATGCGTCTGGTGGCCGAAGTGGACGCCTGCTTCAAGAAGCTGGCGCATAGAAAAATCAGGCAATGCCATGCCTTGTTACTCCTTTTCCGGTTGAACCTCCGCAAGGCGAACAGCATCCTCTTCGAGAATGCCACCGGGCGGAACAGCCCGGATTTCTCCCGGACGATCCCATGCCTTACGTGTGGAATGCCGGTGCCCATACATTCGATTTGGCGCAAAAGCAAGGCTTATGCTGAAAAAACCTGGCTCACGCACCGGGCGCGGCGCATGGATCTGCAATAAAGGAGACGAAGGCGACTGCCTGCCCTTGGAATGCCGCACTCAGCCTGCCAGCGTCGAACATCGACACGATGAATATCAGACTCAGGGGGCTGCGGAAGGCAACGAGGCCTACTTGCAAACTTCGGCCTTGCGGTCGAGCAGCTCCAGCTTGGCGAGCTTGCCGGTCAGGACGAAATCGCCGTAGTCCATCGTCAGGTCGCGGGTGATGCCATTCTCATAGAGCTTGAAGGACATGCGGTAGACCGGCAAAGCATCCGATTTCGCACCCTCGTTGAAATAGGCGATCGTCACCGGCCAGAAGGCCGTCTTCGAGAAGGCGCCGGCATTGCCGGCATCGGCTTCCTCGGCGATCGGCGTCTCCTGCTTGCCGACGATCGTCGTCGTCGCCAGCGACTTGTCGCCGTCATCGGAACCGTCGAAGACGCGCGCCTCGAAGAAGCGCTTGCCGTCCTTGGCGTGCTGGATCACATCGAGCATATGCTCGGTGGGAAAACGGCTTTCTAAAAGCTGCAGCTCGCGGCTCGCCGGCTGCTTGAGATCGACCTTGACACCATCCGGCTGGTCCTCAGCCGCACCGTTGACCTCCTTGTCGAGCTGCTCGTCGGTGAAGGATTTGGTGTCGAAGGTGAACTTGCCGTCCTTCAGGTTCTCGAAGGTCTTGGTCTGCTGGTCGCTGACACGCACGCTGTCGCCGGTGTCGATCTGCGTCACGAAGCGGAAATTGGTGGTGAAGCCCTGGCAATAGCTGCCGTCGAACTCATAGACCATGCGACCATACATGCCGGCGATGCCGGAGCGGTCCGAAGCGTCCTTCAGTTCCAAATCGTAGACCGCGCGATGTGCGACGAGGCCGGTCGCGATCGCAGCGCTAACCGCGGGCGCAGCCGCCCATGCATTGGCGGAAACGCTGGCGAGAAGCAGAGCGACAAGACTCGATCGGAACATTCATTAACTCCTGTTGGACTCGGTCGCGATGTTATAAGAACGCTTTCGGCCAAATCGAGGCTCGAAACTGTCATATTAAAGATTCTAGTCTTGATGCATAATTTTTGAAGAATTGACAACAAAAGCGGAGACGAAAATGTCCGATGAAATTGCAGCGCGCCTGATTGAGATGGGGATAACCCTGCCCGAAGCAGCAGCACCTGCTGCAAATTACGTTCCCTATGTCATCAGCGGCAATCTTCTCTACATCTCCGGCCAGCTGCCGCTCGAAGGCGGCAAGGTCACTGTCTCGGGCCATCTCGGCAAGACCGTCGACGTTGCAACGGGCCAGCGCGGCGCAGAACTCTGCGCCATCAACATCCTTGCCCAGGCGAAGACGGCACTTGGCGGCAATCTCGGCCGTATCCGGCGCGTCATCAAGCTGAACGGTTTCGTCGCCTCGTCGCCCGACTTCGTCGAGCAGCATCTCGTCATCAACGGCGCTTCAAACCTGATTGCCGGCGTGCTTGGCGAAGCCGGCAAACATGCGCGTGCCGCTGTCGGCATGGCCGCCCTGCCGCTGAATGCCGCCGTCGAGATAGACGCTATCATGGAAATCGCAGAATGACCAATGTTGCCTGGATCAGGGACCTGCCGGTCGCCCATCGCGGCTATCACGATCTCAACACGCATGTCTGGGAAAACACACTGTCCGCCTTCTCGCGCGCCATCGAAGCGGGTTTTGCGATCGAATGCGACCTGCACTACGCCTCCGACGGCGTACCGGTCATCTTTCACGACGAGGACCTGCAGCGCCTGTGCAACCTCCACGGCGACATCCGCGAGCGCACGTCCCGGGAACTCGGACTGATCGCCGTTGGCGGCACGAGCGATAAGGTGCCGACGCTGCGCCAGCTCCTCGACCTCGTCAAGGGCAAGGTGCCGCTGGTGCTGGAGCTCAAGGGCCGCGAGGCCGACGACGAAGGTTTCGCCGAGGCTGTTCTCGAGGTGCTCGAAGGCTATGAGGGCAAGGTGGCGCTGATGAGTTTTGACCACTGGCTGCTGCGCGATCTGAAGGCGCTTGGCTCACCCTACCCGCTCGGGCTGACGGCCGACGGCAACACGCCGGAGGCGTTCAAGACACATGCGGAGGCGATGGAGATCGGTCTCGATTTCATCTCTTATCATTATGGCGACCTGCCGAACCCCTTTATCATCGGCGAACGCGAAAAGGGCATTCCTGTTATCACCTGGACGGTGCGTGACGAAGAGGCGCGCCGGCATACATTCGCAAACGCAGACCAGATGACCTTCGAAGGCTTCGATCCGCGTGTGGTTGCTTGACGCTCGCTTTTT
The DNA here is from genome assembly GCF_000769405.2 of Rhizobium brockwellii. Lineage (NCBI taxonomy): Bacteria > Pseudomonadati > Pseudomonadota > Alphaproteobacteria > Hyphomicrobiales > Rhizobiaceae > Rhizobium > Rhizobium brockwellii. Next base: position 1,770,359 of record NZ_CP053439.1, on the reverse strand, counting down.
GGCCAAGATCATGCGCAGACTGCATAATTCCTTAAATCGGAATCGATTTCAGGATAAAATTATGCAGCAACTCAAAGTTTACAACGTCCTTTGCGCGTCTGAAAGACGCGTGGCGCTGTAAGGCAGAGCCGAAACCATCCTCCCACAGGCTTCGCATTTGTCCCATGACTGACGAACTATCCATTCGCGTCGAACGCTCCTTCACCGGGATTTCCCCGGAGAGCTGGTCCAAGCTTTCCGGAGCGTCGAAGACCTGCGCTACGATTGCCTACAACCCTTTCGTTTCACACGCCTTTTTATCGTCGCTGGAAGAATCCGGCTCGGCCGACGCAGAGACGGGATGGCTCGGCCACCACCTGCTGCTCGAGACCGAGCGCGGCGAGTTGATCGGCGCCCTGCCCGGCTATCTCAAGAACCACAGCCAAGGCGAATATGTCTTCGACCATGGCTGGGCCGACGCCTTCGAGCGGGCCGGCGGGCGTTATTATCCGAAACTTCAGTGCTCGATCCCGTTCACCCCGGCGACAGGCCCGCGTCTTCTGGTCGCCGAGGGGCTGCAGCGGCTTCCGATCCAGAGCGCGATCGCCGAAAGCCTGAAGGAGGTGGTGCGGCGGCTCGGCATCTCCTCGGCCCATATCACCTTCGTGCCGGACGAAGAGATCGGCGTTTTCGAGATGGACGGCTATCTGCACCGCACCGACCACCAGTTCCATTTCATCAATGACGGCTATGCCAATCACGAGGAATTTCTCGAAACGCTTGCCTCGCGCAAACGCAAGGCGTTGCGCAAGGAGCGCCGCGCCGCCCTCGAAAACGGGATCAGCATCGACTGGCTGACCGGCCGCGACCTGACCGAACGCATCTGGGACCAGTTCTTCAAGTTTTACATGGATACTGGCGGGCGCAAGTGGGGCCGCCCCTATCTCACCCGCAAGTTCTACTCGTTGATCGGCGAACGCATGGCAGACGATATCCTGCTCGTCATGGCCAAGCGCGACGGGCGCTATATCGCCGGCGCGATCAACTTCATCGGCAGCGATACACTCTACGGCCGTCACTGGGGCTGCATCGAGGATCATCCTTTCCTGCATTTCGAGGTCTGCTATCATCAGGCGATCGACTTCGCCCTTTCGAAAGGGCTGAAACGGGTGGAGGCCGGCGCGCAGGGCGAACACAAGCTTGCCCGCGGTTACCTGCCGGTGACGACGCATTCCGCCCATTATGTCGCTCATGCCGGCCTTCGCCGGGCGATCGGCGACTATCTCGCCCGCGAGCGCGCCGATGTCGAACAGATGAGCGAGCTGCTGACAGAGCACAGCCCTTTCCGCAAGGGCGAACGCCAGCAGGAGGATTGACGCCGCCGCACCGGCCGCGTTACCCGATCAACCATGAACTGAGGAGATTTCGTGATGACCAGCCCGGCCGACTATGACGACAACAACATCTTCGCCAAGATCCTCCGCGGCGAAATCCCCTCGCATCGGGTTTACGAGGACGAGCATACCATCGCCTTCATGGATGTGATGCCGCAGGCGCCGGGCCATGTGCTCGTCCTTCCCAAGGCGCCGTCCCGCAATCTCCTCGATGCCGATCCAGCCACCCTCACCCATGCGATATCAGTCGTCCAGAAGATCGCCAATGCGGTCAAGGACGTCTTCGATGCCGATGGCGTGTTCATCGCCCAGTTCAACGAGTCGGCCGCCGGGCAAACGGTGTTCCATCTGCATTTTCACGTCATCCCGCGGCATGAAGGCGTCGCACTCAAGCCGCATTCCGGCAAGATGGAGGACGGTGCCGTGCTTGCCGCCAATGCCGAAAAGATCAGGGCAGCGCTGGCGTAAGGTCAACACCTCTCGATTTCAGAGAATTCAATCCAGACAATCATTTGGAACAAGATCATGATCCGCCATACTGTCGCGTTCCGCCTCAAGCACGAAGCCGGCTCGGCTGAAGAAACGTCGTTCCTCGCTGACGCGCTGGTGCTTGCCAAGATCCCGAGCGTGCGGAATTTCGAGCAGCTTCGGCAGACGAGTCCAAAGAATGATTTTACCTTCGGCTTTTCGATGGAATTCGACGATCAGGCTGGCTACGACACGTACAACCTCCATCCCCTACATGTCGCCTTCGTGCGCGATCGCTGGGTGCCCGAGGTCGCCGACTTTCTCGAGATCGACTACACCAGGCTCTAAAAAACGGCGCATGCAGATCCGGAATCGAAAAGGCCGCAGTGACGCGGCCTTTTCCAATTCGGTGATGGTATCTTACTTCTTGCGTGGAACCTTCGGAACAGCGCTTCCCTTCTTCGGGGCGTCGCGGACCTCAGGCTCGGCCTGCGGCACCGCTTTGGCGCGGGTCTTGCGGGCCGCCTTCGTCTTCAGCTCGCCGTCATCCCCATCATCGCCTTCGGGATGCACGACCTCGGCTTCGGGCTTCGGCTTGATCGGCGCCGTTTCCGAAATGGCTTCGAGCACGATGCCGGGCTTGCCGTCTTCCTTCGGGCCGACAGTGACGTTGACGACGCCGCCCTTCTTCAGCTTGCCGAAGAGGATTTCGTTGGCGAGCGGCTTCTTGATCGTATCCTGAATGACGCGAGCAAGCGGGCGGGCGCCCATCTTCTCGTCGTAACCCTTTTCCGCCAGCCAGGCGATCGCATCCTCGTGCAGGTCGAAGGTGACGTTCCTTTCGGAAAGCTGGGCCTCCAGCTGCATGATGAACTTCTGCACGACCTTGTGGATGACGGCCGTCGGCAACGCCGCGAAGGGAATGATCGCGTCGAGACGGTTGCGGAATTCCGGCGTGAACAGGCGGGTCAGCGCCTCCTCGTCCTCGCCGGTACGCTTGGACGAGCCGAAGCCGATCGCCGCCTTGGCCATTTCCGATGCACCCGCATTGGTCGTCATGATCAGGATGACGTTGCGGAAATCGATCTTCTTGCCGTTATGGTCGGTCAGCGTACCGTGGTCCATGACCTGCAGCAGGATATTGTAGATGTCAGGATGGGCCTTCTCGATTTCGTCGAGCAGGACCACGCAATGCGGGTGCTGGTCGACGCCATCGGTGAGAAGACCGCCCTGGTCGAAGCCGACATAGCCCGGAGGTGCGCCGAGCAGACGCGAAACTGTGTGCCGCTCCATATATTCCGACATGTCGAAACGCAGCAGTTCGACCCCGAGCGACGATGCCAGCTGTTTTGCCACCTCGGTCTTGCCGACGCCGGTCGGACCGGAGAAGACATAGGCGCCGATCGGCTTGTTCGGCTCACGAAGGCCAGCGCGCGCCAGCTTGATCGAGGTCGAAAGCGCTTCGATGGCGATATCCTGGCCGTAGACGACCGAGCGCAGTTCCTTCTCGAGATTGGCAAGCACGGCTTCATCGTCCTTGGAGACGGTCTTCGGCGGAATGCGCGCCATCGTGGCGACCGTTGCCTCGATCTCCTTTTCGGTGATCAGCTTGCGGCGCTTGGACGGCGGCAGCAGCATCTGCGCCGCACCGGTTTCGTCGATCACGTCGATCGCCTTGTCGGGCAGTTTGCGGTCGGAGATGTAGCGGGCCGACAATTCGACGGCCGACTTGATGGCGTCGTTCGAATAACGCAGGTGGTGATACTCTTCAAAATAGGGCTTCAGTCCCTTCATGATCTCGATTGCATCTTCGATCGACGGCTCGCTGACGTCGATCTTCTGGAAACGACGGACCAGCGCCCGGTCCTTCTCGAAGAACTGGCGATATTCCTTGTAGGTGGTCGAACCGATGCAGCGAATCGCGCCCGATGACAGGGCCGGCTTCAGCAGGTTCGATGCATCCATTGCGCCGCCTGAGGTGGCGCCGGCGCCGATCACCGTGTGGATCTCGTCGATAAAGAGCACGGCGCCCGGATATTCTTCCAGTTCCTTGACGACCTGCTTCAGGCGTTCCTCGAAATCGCCGCGGTAGCGCGTGCCGGCCAGGAGGGTACCCATGTCGAGCGAAAAGATCGTCGCATCGGCGAGCGCTTCCGGAACCTTGCCTTCGACGATGCGCTTGGCAAGGCCTTCGGCGATCGCCGTCTTGCCGACGCCGGGATCACCGACATAGAGCGGATTGTTCTTCGAACGGCGGCACAGGATCTGGATGGTGCGGTTGACCTCGGCGTGACGGCCGATCAGCGGATCGATCTTGCCGCCCTTGGCCTTCTCGTTGAGATTGACGCAATAGGCCTTGAGCGCGTCCTGCTGCTTTTTGGGGCCGCCCTCTTCCTCGCCGCCGCGCGCCGTCGGCTTGCTGCTTTCGGCTTCGTCCTCGGCGCCGCGCGGGGGACGCGCTTCCGAAACGCCCGGGCGCTTGCCGATGCCGTGGGAGATGTAGTTGACGGCATCGTAGCGGGTCATCTCCTGCTCCTGCAGGAAATAAGCGGCGTGGCTTTCGCGCTCGGCGAAGATCGCGACGAGCACGTTGGCGCCGGTCACCTCTTCGCGGCCGGACGATTGCACGTGGATGACGGCACGCTGGATGACGCGCTGGAAGCCGGAGGTCGGCTTCGAATCCTCGTCATAACCGGTGATCAGGTTGGAAAGTTCGTTATCGACATATTCGACGAGCGTCTTGCGCAGCGCGTCGAGATCGACATTGCAGGCACCCATGACCGCGGCCGCATCGGCATCGTCGATCAGGGCGAGCAGCAGATGCTCGAGCGTCGCATATTCGTGGTGCCGCTCGTTGGCAAAGGTCAGTGCCTGATGGAGCGCCTTCTCTAAACTAGGCGAAAATGTTGGCACGTTCAGATCCTCACTTCTTTTCCATGACGCATTGCAGCGGATGCTGGTGCTGCCGGGCGAAGTCCATCACCTGGCTGACCTTCGTTTCCGCTACCTCGTATGTGAATATTCCGCATTCGCCGACGCCGTGGTTATGGACATGGAGCATGATGCGGGTGGCACTTTCACGATCCTTCTGAAAAAAACGCTCCAGAATATGAATGACGAATTCCATGGGAGTGTAGTCGTCATTCAAAAGCAGCACACGATAAAGATTGGGCTTCTTGGTCTTCGGCTTGGTGCGCGTGATGACCGAGGTTCGATTTGCGTTGTCCCCGTTCCTTTCGCTGTCGTTCTGCATCCGGATCGGCTTTGCGATCATTGTCATTCATTCCTCAAGCAATCCAGCGGAGCATGGGAGGGTGCTTTTCCCGCCGAATATCTGAAACACTAACTTAGTTCATAATAGGCTGATTTTAAGCCCCCTGTCAGACACTGCAATCAAGAAATGGCCGGCATGCACGGGAAAGACCAAAAAAGTCCCCGGTCGATCCCATGCGGGCGCTGCAGCGAAAGTGGAAACAAAAAGACCGGCTACAGATGCGTAGCCGGTCTTCATTTTTCAATATGTAGCGCAGGTTGCGCCTTTGAATCAGTTCAAGCAGCAGCAGGCGTCGCCGCCGACACCGCCTTGGCGGTCTTAACGACCGCAGCGGCGATCGGTGCCTCATAGGGCTTGTAGGCTGATTTGGCGAGATCGGCATACATCTCACTGAGCTTCGTCGTCTCGGAGACAAAGCCTTCAAAATACGCCTTGACGTAGCTCGTCTGCAGCTCGAAAGCGGCCTCGAAGCTCTTGACGCCGGCCAGCGTTTCGAAATGCGTCACCGCGTCCTGAAAAGATTTCTTCGAATATTCAGTGGCTTCTGCGGCGATTGCCTGAAAGCCCTTGGACGTGTCGGTATAGGTCTTCAGGGCCGTATCGACGGCTTCCTTGCTCTTCTTGTTGGCGTCTTCAAAGTTGAACATGAGCCATCCTCCGTTGGGCTGTTGGTGGCCGCAGGGTAGCTGCAATGCACAAATAGTCAAGTAGTCTTGTGCGTTGCAAAACATCCAAAGGTTGCATTACAATGACATAACAAAGGCAGCGCGCCGGGGCACGTACGTCTTTAACTGATTTTGCTAAAATATATCAGAATGCCACAACCGGAAGTTTTGAATAAATTCTCATTGCGAATGGAAAAAACGAAAAAGGACCGAACGGATCGCGCCATTCGGTCCTTTTGAAGCTTTCGAACGCGATCAGAGATCGACGTCGAGGATCGCCATCGAAAAGTTGTAGGAGCGGTCGCCGTCCTCGTCATCGATATAGACCACACCCAGAAATTCTTCGCCGAGATAGACTTCCGCAGAATCATCCTTGCGCGGACGCGCCTTGACGATCATCTGCGGATTGAACATGCGCTTGAAATAGGCGTCGAGCTTCTTGATTTCTTCTGGCTTCACTCTGTCATCTCCGTAAGCGGTCTTGATTGGCCGCTTCTTGCACAGGAAATGCAGCGGTGTAAAGGCAAGGTTGCCGTTTGCTCATGGCTCTCCCCGCTCGTATCCCGCCGACTTTTCCTATCCTTGTTTCCAACGGGCGCTCAGATATCGGCGCCGATCACCTGGTCCATGTTGCGCGACGGCTCGGAACAACCGGCCTCGCCGACGACCTTGGCCGGCACACCCGCGACTGTCTTTTTGGGCGGCACCGCCTTCAGGACAACGGAGCCGGCGGCGACGCGTGAGCAGTAGCCGATCTCGATATTGCCGAGGATCTTGGCACCGGCGCCGATCATGACGCCGGAGCCGATCTTCGGATGGCGGTCGGCGCCCTCCTTGCCGGTGCCGCCGAGTGTGACGCCGTGCAGGATCGAGACGTTGTCGCCGATGACGGCCGTCTCGCCGACGACGAGGCCAGTGGCGTGGTCGAGGAAGATGCCCTTGCCGATACGGGCGGCCGGATTGATGTCGGTCTGGAAGACGCTGGAGGAGCGGCTCTGCAGATAGAGCGCAAAATCACGTCGTCCGCGGTTCAGCAGCCAATGGGCCAGACGATGTGTCTGCAGCGCATGGAAGCCCTTGAAATAAAGCACCGCCTCCATGAAGCGCAGGCATGCGGGATCGCGGTCATAGATCGCCTGGATATCGACGCGCAGGATGGAGCTCCACTCAGGCCAGTCGAGGAGCATTTCTTCGAAGGTCTGGCGAAGCAGGTTCGCCTGCATGTCGGGGTGATCGAGACGTTCGCAGATGCGGTGGATGACGCATTCCTCGAGCGAATGGTAGTTGATCACGGTCGAATAGAGGAAGGCGGCGAGAACCGGGTCCCGTTCGGCCGCGAGCCGGGCTTCCTCGCGCAGGCTGTCCCAGATGGGATCCATCACCTTTAGCGGATGGCCTGTGTCAAAAGCACGAATGTCAGTCTTTGCGACCATCGCCGCTCTCCTCGCTGCCAGCCGGAATGCCGTTTTCGGAATGCCAATATATAGAGGAAAACGCCAATAACATAAATGGGTGCCGCCGCCATGGTTTTTTAGCATGGTTTTTCGGCATCACGATGTTGTCAGCGATGGGCGACCCTTGCATAGAAGGCCAGCACTGCCTGCTTGAAAACCCTGTCGCCGACGGCGAGCATATGATCGCGGCCCGGAATATCGAGCGCTTCGGCACTGGGCATCAGCGCCGCCAATTCCTGCGGCGAGCCGGCGATGTCATCCTTCGTACCCACGCCGATCAGCGTCGGCATGTCGAGCTTGGCCATATCGGAGCGGGCGACGAGATCGCGCGAGCCGCGGATGCAATCGGCAAGAGCGACCCGGTCGCTCTTCGTCTGCTCGGCGAAGGCGCGGAACATGCGGCCGCGGGCATGTGTCACCGCGTCCAGCGACGGCGCCAGCAGCGCATCGGCGATCGGGTCCCAGTCGCCGACGCCGTCGGTCATGCCGATGCCGAGGCCGCCGAGCACCAACGAACGGACGCGATGCGGATTGGCAAGCGCGGCAAAGGCGGAAATGCGCGCGCCCATCGAATAGCCCATGACATTGGCTTCGGGGATGCCGAGATGGTCGAGCAGCGCGATCGCATCGCCGGCCATGACCCATGGACGATAGGCTTCGGCATCGTGCGGCTTATCGCTTGCGCCGTGGCCGCGATTGTCGATGGCGATCACCCGGTAGCCGGCATCGCCGAGCGTCTTCAACCAGCCCGGATGCACCCAGTTGACGTTTGCGGTCGAGGCAAAGCCGTGGATCAACAACACCGGCACACCGGCCGGATCGCCCTCATCGAAGAAGGCGAGCTGCAATCCGTCATGGGTGAAGCTCGAAAATGCGGGTGTATTCAGGTTCATCGGGCCTTCCTTTTTGGCGCGACCATAGTCGAGCGGCCTTTCATCGTGAAGCCAAAAACTGTGGCTAAAAACTGTGCCCGGCGCGGCGGTTTGGCTCTACACATTTGCGGCGAAGGCTTATAAGGTTCGCGCACATTTCAAAGCATTCGGAGAGCGACATGGCCGGCCACAACATTCCCCACTTCCAGAACGACGGCGGTCACCGCGTTATCGAAGTCGGCGTCAAGGAATTCATGTGCACCGGCGCTTCGGCTCCCTTCGATCATCCGCATATCTTCATCGACATGGGCGACGACAACGAGAAGGTCTGTTCCTACTGCTCGACGCTCTATCGCTTCAATTCCGCGCTCAAGCCCAGCCAAACCAATCCGGCCGGTTGCGTTTTCCACGTGAAGGCGGCGTAGTCAGTCCAGATCCGGATCGGACGGACAATGCCGGTCGAACATGCCGCAATCATCGGCGCCGGGATATCAGGGCTGACCGCTGCCCTTGCGCTTTCGCGCCGAGGCATCAGTTCGGAGATCTTTGAGCAAGCGGGCGAACTCACCGAAATCGGCGCCGGATTGCAGGTTTCGCCGAACGCTTCGCACATCCTTGCCGAACTCGGCATCCTTGAAGGACTGTCAAAGGTCTGGCTCGAGCCGGACGCCATCCGGCTGATATCGGGCGGGTCGCTCCGCCAGCTCGCGGCCGTGCCGGCAGGCAAATTCGCTCGGGAACGCTGGGGCGCACCCTATGGCGTCCTGCACCGCACCACATTGCAGAAAGCCCTTTTGGCTGCGGTTACGGCCGATCCGCTCTGCCGGCTTCACCTTGGCGTGCGGATCGATACGACCGTACCGCCATTCGAGCGGGCGGCCGATGTTGTGATCGGCGCTGACGGCGTCTGGTCGAAGCTTCGGCAATCCATTCCGGGCAGCCCCTCGCCGCGCTTTTCCGGCAATATCGCCTACCGCTTCACCATTGCCGAAAATGAGGCGCCCGGTTTCCTCGACCGGGCAAGCGTTTCGGCTTTTCTCGGCGGTTCGGCGCACCTCGTCTGCTATCCGCTGAGGGAAAGCGACAGCTTCAACATGGTGGCGATCACCGCCGGCAATATCGCGCCGCAGGCCTGGCAAAGCGAGCCGACGGCCGAACAGCGCGCCGAGCTGCGAGCACGCCTTTCCGGCTGGAATGCAGCGATCGTCTCGCTGCTCGACAGACAGAAAAAACTGACGTTCTGGCCGCTGTTCGAAACTACCGCGGGGACGTGGCAGGACGGCCGAAAGACGGTTCTGATCGGCGACGCCGCCCACGCGATGATGCCTTTTGCCGGACAGGGCGCAGCGATGGCGATCGAAGACGCCTATGAACTGGCAGCATTTCTTTCGAAACGTCCCGTGGCGGAAGCGCTGGCGCGCTTCGAAAGACATCGGGCGCCACGCATTGCGAAACTTCGCCAGCGCGGCGCCTTCAACCGGTTCGCCTATCATGCGAAAGGGCCGATCCGGATCGGTCGCGATCTCGTGCTCGGCCTCAAGCCGCCGCTGAGCCTCGCGGCAGATCTCGACTGGATCTACGGCTATCGGGCTGTCGATCTGCCTTGAGTTGTCACAAGCGACGACAAAGCCTGTCTGATCAGACCGCGCTTGCCGCCGCAAAACCCCGTTCGATATCGGCCTTCAGGTCGACCACGTCCTCGATGCCGATCTGCAGGCGAATGACCGGACCATCCGTCGGCGCCTTGGCGACCGTGCGATCGTTGAGATAGGCGTGCAAGGCAAGGCTTTCATAGCCGCCCCAGGAATAGCCGAGACCGAAAATCCTGAGCGCGTCGAGGAAGGCATGCGCCTTTGCTCTGGACTTCTCGGGGCCTTCGGCGGCCAACACGAAGGAAAAGATGCCGCTGGCGCCTTTGAAGTCGCGCTTCCAGAGTTGGTGAGACGGGAAACTCGGCAGGGCCGGATGCAGCACGCGGGCGACATCCTCCCTGCCCTCCAGCCATTCTGCGATCGATAGCGCGCTTTCATAATGCCGCTCGAGGCGCAGGCCCATGGTGCGCAATCCGCGCAGGATCTGGTAGGCATCATCGGGTGCGCCGCAGATGCCGAGCACGCCGTTTGCCTCCTTCAGCCGCTCCCAGTGCTCGGCATTGGCCGAAACCGTTCCGAGCAGGATGTCGGAATGGCCGGACGGATATTTCGTGGATGCGTGGATCGAGATGTCGACGCCGTGATCGAGCGGCCTGAAATAGAGCGGCGTCGCCCAGGTATTATCCATCATGACGACGGCGCCATGTCGGTGCGCGACTGCCGAGATCGCCGGAATATCCTGCATTTCGAAGGTATTGGAGCCCGGAGCCTCGGTGTGGACGAGCTTCGTGTTCGGCCGGAACAGCGCCTCGATGCCGGCGCCGATGGTCGGATCGTAATATTGCACCTCGACGCCGAGGCGCTTCAACATCGTATCGCAGAAATGGCGCGTCGGGCCATAGACCGAATCGACCACCAGCGCATGATCGCCGGCAGCGACGAAACCCAGGAACGGAATGGTGACGGCCGCAAGGCCCGACGGCACGAGGATCGTGCCGGCCGAGCCTTCGAGTGCGTCGATCGCCTCGCAGAGCGCATCCGTCGTCGGGGTGCCGCGCGTCCCGTAAGTGTATTTCTGCGCGCGCGTCTCCATCGCCCGCGCATTCGGAAACAGCACCGTCGAGGCATGCACGACCGGCGGATTGATGAAGCCGTGATAATCGAAAGGGTCGTTGCCGATATGGGTCAGGCGGGTGTTGATGCCGGCATTCTGCAGCAAGCTGTCTTTGTCTTTCATGTCGGAAATAGCCTTTGGCGAAGGGTCGCGAAACCAGACTTTTGGACGCCCCGCCGTGTCGGGTCAACCCCTTGAAGATCGGTTGAGGCGCCGATCTGAAATGATGGAAATTTCGATTTTCGCGTTATTTTTCCGCAACCGGACGCCTATTTCCTAATCACCCGCCCATGAATGCAGCGCAATCTGCCAAAATGTTGCATTTCGCCGCAATTATTAAGCGCGACACTTGACCATAGTGACATTTGCGACTGTGATAGACCCACTCGCGCCGGGAGGGTGTCGAGACAATGGGGAGGCGACGGATTGTCGGCACGCACTCCCCACAAGAAAAGATAAGACAACGGAAAAGGTTGGGAAAATGAAAAATAAGCTCCTGTCCGCCGCCATCGGCGCAGCAGTTTTGGCAGTTGGCGCCTCGGCCGCCTCCGCCACCACTCTCTCAGACATCAAGGCAAAGGGTTTCGTTCAGTGCGGCGTCAATACCGGCCTTACCGGCTTTGCCGCACCTGACGCCTCCGGCAATTGGGCCGGCTTCGACGTCGACTTCTGCAAGGCCGTCGCTTCGGCCGTGTTCGGCGACCCCACCAAGGTCAAGTACACGCCAACAAATGCGAAGGAACGCTTCACCGCTCTGCAGTCCGGCGAAATCGACGTTCTCTCGCGCAACACGACCTGGACTATCAACCGCGACACCGCACTCGGCTTCAACTTCCGTCCTGTCACCTATTATGACGGCCAGGGCTTCATGGTGCGCAAGGGCCTGAATGTGAAGTCGGCTCTCGAACTCTCCGGCGCCGCAATCTGCGTGCAGTCGGGCACGACCACCGAACTAAACCTCGCCGATTACTTCAAGACGAACAATCTGCAGTACAATCCGGTCGTCTTCGAAAACCTTCCTGAGGTCAACGCTGCCTACGACGCTGGTCGTTGCGACGTTTACACGACCGACCAATCCGGTCTCTATTCGTTGCGTCTGACGCTGAAGAATCCCGACGAACACGTCATCCTTCCCGAGATCATCTCCAAGGAGCCGCTTGGCCCGGCCGTCCGTCAGGGTGATGATCAGTGGTTCGATATCGTTTCCTGGACGGCTTATGCGCTGATCAATGCCGAAGAGTTCGGCATCACCCAGGCAAATGTCGACGAGATGAAGAACTCGCCGAACCCTGATATCAAGCGCTTCCTCGGCAGCGAGACCGATACCAAGATTGGCACCGATCTCGGCTTGACCAATGATTGGGCCGCCAATGTCATCAAGGGCGTCGGCAATTACGGCGAAATCTTCGAGCGCAACATCGGCCAGGGGAGCCCGCTCAAGATCGCACGCGGCTTGAATGCTCTCTGGAACAAGGGCGGCATCCAGTACGCGCCGCCGGTTCGTTAATCGAACGCTAGCAATGAAATACCGGGAAGGCGGCCAAGCCGCCTTCCCGCTTCCAAAAAGTTAAAAAGAAAGCCCGAAAACGGGCACAAGGGGATTGGCGCGGCATGACGCATGAGGCTGTGGATACGACACCTTTGCATGACACCGGCTGGAGTTTCCGGTCGGCAATGTACGACCCGAAATACCGGAGCATATTTTACCAGGTTCTAACAATCGTTATTCTCGTCGGCTTTGTGTGGTGGGTGGCCCACAACACGGCCGTCAACCTTGCCCGCAGCAATACGGCATCGGGTTTCGGCTTTCTTCGCGGTCGGGCCGGTTTCGAAATCGGCCAGTCGCTGATCAGCTTTTCGAGTGACTCGACTTATGCGCGCGCACTTGTCGTCGGCATTCTGAATACCTTGCTGGTGGCGGTGACCGGTATTTTCACGGCGACCATCATCGGCTTCCTGATCGGGATCGGCCGGCTGTCGCGCAATTGGCTGATTGCCAAGCTCTGCACGGTCTATGTCGAGATTTTCCGCAACATTCCGCCGCTGCTCGTCATCTTTTTCTGGTATCTCGGCGTTCTCTCTGTCTTGCCGCAGCCGCGCGAGTCGGTGGGTCTGCCGTTCAGCATGTACCTCAACAACAGAGGACTAGCCTTCCCGAAGCCGATCTTCGAGACCGGCATGATAGCTGTCGGCATCGCCCTGGTGATTGCGATTGTCGCCACCGTCATCATCGCGCGCTGGGCCCACAAACGCCAAGCCGCAACCGGCCAGCCGTTCCACACCGTATGGACGTCGATCGCGCTGATCGTCGGCCTGCCATTGCTGGTCTTCGTTGTCTCCGGCTTTCCGCTCACCTTCGACGTTCCGATTGCCGGAAAATTCAACCTCACGGGCGGCTCCGTCGTCGGCCCCGAATTCATGTCACTGTTTCTCGCTCTGTCCTTCTATACCGCCTCCTTCATCGCCGAGATCGTTCGCGGCGGTATTCGCGGCGTTGCAAAGGGACAATCCGAGGCAGCTGGCGCGCTGGGGCTACATCCGTCGAGTGTGACGAGACTTGTCGTGGTGCCGCAGGCGCTGCGCATCATCATCCCGCCGCTGACGAGCCAGTACCTGAACCTGACCAAGAACTCCTCACTCGCCATCGCGATCGGTTTCTCGGATCTCGTTGCCGTCGGTGGCACGATCCTCAATCAGAGCGGTCAAGCGATCGAGATCGTCTGCATCTGGGGTATCGTCTATCTCAGCTTGAGCATTCTCACGTCGCTGTTCATGAATTGGTTCAATGCCAAGATGGCACTGGTGGAGAGATAAGATGTCGGTCGCCGATAAACCCTTCGTCAGAACGTCCATCCTTGCCGCCGAACCGCCGCCCCCCGGCGAGAGGGGAGCCGTCGCCTGGATACGTCGCAATCTCCTGGCAACTCCGAAGGACGTGATCCTGACTATCCTGGCTCTTGCGCTGATCGCATGGGCCGTACCGCACCTCGTCAACTGGCTGTTCATCCAGGCCGTATGGTCAGGCCCGGACCGCACATTCTGCGCGACGACGATCCAGGGCGGCATCCAGCCTGACGGCTGGAGTGGTGCATGCTGGGCCTTCATCAGCGCCAAGTATGATCAGTTTATATTCGGCCGCTATCCGCTCGATGAGCGTTGGAGACCGGCGATCGTCGGGATCCTGTTCATTCTGCTGCTGGTTCCGATGCTCATCCCGTCAGCGCCGCGCAAGGGCCTGAACGCCATTCTTCTGTTCGCCGTGCTGCCGGTCCTCGCCTTCTGGCTTCTTCACGGCGGCTTCGGCCTCGAAGTAGTGGACACTCCGCTCTGGGGCGGGCTGATGGTGACGCTCGTTCTGTCCTTTGTCGGTATTGCCGTCTCCCTACCCTGCGGCATTCTGCTTGCGCTGGGGCGCCGCTCGAAGATGCCCGTCATCCGGATGCTCTGCGTTACCTTCATCGAGGTCATTCGAGGCGTTCCGCTGATCACCGTTCTGTTCATGGCAAGTGTCATGCTGCCGCTCTTCCTTCCCACGGGCTGGAACGTGGACAAACTGCTTCGGGCGCTGATCGGTGTGTCGATCTTCACCTCGGCCTATATGGCGGAAGTGATCCGCGGCGGCCTTCAGGCGATCCCGAAGGGACAATTCGAAGGCGCCGATTCGCTTGGCCTCGGCTATTGGCAAAAGACCCGTCTGATCATCATGCCGCAGGCCATCAAGCTGGTCATTCCGAGCATCGTGAACACCTTCATCGGAACCTTCAAGGACACGTCGCTGGTCACCATTATCGGCATGTTCGATCTGCTTGGCATCGTCAAGCTGAACTTCTCCGATGCCAACTGGGCAAGCGCCGTCACGCCGATCACGGGCCTGATCTTCGCGGGCTTCATCTTCTGGCTGTTCTGCTTCGGCATGTCGCGCTATTCAGGCTTCATGGAACGTCATCTCGATACCGGCCACAAACGATAAGAACGCTAAAACGATAAGAATGAGGGAAAATATCATGGCTGAAGCTCCAGCGAAAAAGCTCACCGTTTCCGCGACGGAAGTGGCGGTCGAGATCGTCAACATGAACAAGTGGTACGGCGATTTCCACGTGCTGCGCGACATCAACCTGAAGGTCATGCGCGGCGAGCGCATCGTCATTGCCGGCCCGTCGGGCTCGGGCAAGTCGACGATGATCCGCTGCATCAACCGACTGGAAGAGCATCAGAAGGGCCGCATCATCGTCGACGGCACCGAACTCACCAACGACCTGAAAAAGATCGACGAGGTGCGGCGCGAAGTCGGCATGGTGTTCCAGCACTTCAACCTCTTCCCGCATCTGACGATCCTCGAAAACTGCACGCTGGCGCCAATCTGGGTGCGCAAGATGCCGAAGAAGCAGGCCGAAGAAGTGGCCATGCACTTCCTGAAGCGGGTCAAGATCCCGGAGCAGGCCAACAAATATCCGGGCCAGCTCTCCGGCGGCCAGCAGCAGCGCGTGGCGATCGCCCGGTCGCTGTGCATGAACCCGAAGATCATGCTGTTCGACGAGCCGACCTCGGCGCTCGATCCCGAAATGATCAAGGAAGTGCTCGACACCATGGTGGGGCTTGCCGAGGAAGGCATGACCATGCTCTGCGTTACGCATGAAATGGGCTTTGCCCGTCAGGTCGCCAACCGGGTTATCTTCATGGACCAGGGCCAAATCGTCGAACAGAACGAACCGGCTGCCTTCTTCGACAATCCGCAGCACGAGCGTACCAAGCTGTTCCTCAGCCAGATCCTGCACTAAATCGAAGCGTCCTTTGAATAGACCCGCCGCGCCTTCCGGTTCGGCGGGTCTTTCACATTCAGCGGGAGGCTGTCGCCTGCAGCAGACTGCAGAGACCGGCAAGACCGGAATCACCGCCGGAGGCGGAGATATCAGCGCAACGGACGAGCATCTTGCGCTGCTCATTGACGGGCCTTGCCCGGAAGGCCTCCAGAGTGCGGGTCTGTGACGCGCTGAGGCTGCGCTCAGCCGCAGGTCTGCCACCGCTGCCTGCCCCATCTACCCTGCCGATGGCGAGATTGGCATCGACGCCATTACCGCTGCCGACCGAGGCCGTGGCGTTGGCATCGATTCCATCGGAACCGCCGGTGCGTGCATTGAGATCGGCATTGACGCCGCGCCCGCCACCGATCCTGGCGTTGGCGTCTGCGTCGAGACCGTTGCCGCCGCCGACACTGGCATTGACATCGGCATCGATGCCCCGGCCACCGCCGGCACTGGCGGTCGCATCGGCATTGACGCCGTTCGAGCCGCCAGCGGAAGCATTGGCATCGGCGCTGATGCCGCTCCCGCCGCCGAGCGAAGCCCCGATATCGGCGCTGACAGCATTGCCGGCATTCACCGACACACCGACATCGAGCGCACGCGCATGGCTTGCCGGCATGACAAGGAAGGCGCAGGTGGATGCGAGCACTGCAAAGAAAAGTCTATTGTGGTTATGGGTCATGTCTTCCTCCGTTTCCATTCCGCCGAACGATCTGCCCGGCAGTCGAAAATCGAGGAACGCGCGTGCCTTCGATCGATTGGACGCCTGCAACTCCAGGACGTCCATAGCAAGGCAACGTGAAGGGATGACGAATGTTTCATAACACGGCGCGGCAAGTCGGTTCAGCGGCGTGCAATGATGTTTCACGGTTATTGAAATACGAATTATCTGACAGACTGTGCCAAAAGCAAACATATCTCGCAGCGACTGGAGAGCCGACGGAGTATTTCCGCCCCATTGCACCAGGAAACTTAGAGCCTGCAAGCAAATCTCCGTTCGCGACACGATTGGCCGCGATTGATCCATTTGCAGCGTTTTCGTGCAGATCGACTACACCCTTCCCCGAATTGACTTTTCCACCTCCGATTTAGATTGCTAAAAATAACTCCCCTTCCGTCTGGATATATCAGGCGGGAAGTCCATGTTTCAGCTTGTTCTCATCTGATGGAACTGGAGGTTTAGAATGGGCATTTTCGACAAGATCAAACATGCAATCTTCGGAGAGGCGAAAGCAGCCGAACCCGTTGCTGCCGGCGCGCCAAAGACAGAGCCGGCGCAAGCGCCTGCCTCACCGTCGGCAGCCCCCAGTCCGACACCTGCGGCCCCTGCCCCGCAGAGCAAGCCGGCCGCCACGGCCACCGCGCCAGGCACAGCCACAGTCGATATCGTCCCGATCCTTGACGCGGCTGTGAAGAAGAGCGGCCAGAAGCTCGATTGGCGCCGCTCGATCGTGGACCTGATGAAAGCCGTCGGGATGGATGCCAGCCTCACCGAGCGCAAGGAACTTGCCGCTGAACTCGGCTATACCGGCGACAGCAACGATTCCGCAAAAATGAATATGTGGCTGCACAAGGCGCTGATGAAGCGGCTTTCGGAAAACGGCGGCAAGGTACCGGCCGACCTCCTGGATTGATCGATGATGGATAGCTGCCGCTATTTCTGTGGCGGCAGCTATGCGGGTAACGTCTCGGCAGAAGCGGACGCCGGAACAAGGCGTCCCCTTGCCCGCAGGCGCTGGAACCAATAACGTTCGGCTCGATACTTCGATAATCGATCAGGGGAGAATTAAATCCGATGCGATTGATGGCAGTCGTTGGTGTTGCACTTGGCCTGGGCTGTATATCGGCCGCAGAATCTCCTTCAAACTATCAATCCTACAGCGGCATTCGGGTCGACACCGATCCGGTCCTCCTGGCTCGATACGACAAGGCACTCCAACGCTGCGTGCCGGAGGCAAGCTCATGGCGACGAGGCTCGCCGGACCCGCGAAGCCTTCACTATAACGCGGCTCTCAGAAATTGCCTCTATAGGCGCAGCTTCGTCGACAGAGGCGTCTACGCCTACCCCATCCCCCAGATCTATTTCGATCATTTCCTGGATCGCTGAGACGGGCCGTGCCCTTCAGAAGCCTATCAAACAAAAACCCCGCCATTTTGGCGGGGCTGTCTTCAATCGCGACCTCTGCATAGTTCCTTAAATCGGAAAGACGCGCGGCGCTATAGTCAGCGTTTGCCGCCAGCTGGCGGCCGACCCTTGCCCGCCGGGCGATTGCCGCTTCCGGACGAGGTCTTGGCGTCATTGCCCTGACCGAAGTTGGTGCCGCCGAGATGGCCACCGCCGCTGGTATTGGCAACTTGGCGCTGCGCTTTGCGCAACAATGCCTCTGCATTGGTCTTGCTCATGAAATTCTCCTCAATGGCTGGAAAACCCAGCCGGAATGCCGCCACTGAGATCCGCGGTCAAAGACCGAAGGCATATCAGGCAGCGACGATGGGTATTTGGCGGAGGCTTGCGTCGATCAAAGAATTGCCTGCGTTCATGACGATCCCCCCTCAACCGGCATGACAATCACCCTCCGATGGCTGCCGGACGGCGCAGAAATCGATTTTGAAAGGAAAGTTCAGCTGGGACGCCAGGGCGCTAACCAAGCTCGACAAGCAATTTCGATAGAAAAATCAATAGGACGGCAATGTGTTTAAAACAAGTTCCCGGCCACTTTGGTTGTGTGAGCATTGCTTCGAATTGCTGCCCAATCGGACAAGACGGCAATAGCCCTAAGCATTTTAACAATCCAGATAATCCGATCGAAAGCTGCGCCCGACAAAATAACAACTTAAGATTTCAACGGAGAAACGAGATGTCACGGCTTTTGATAGGATCGATGGTATTGGCCTTCATCGCAGATATGGTGATGAACATCCTGTTGTGGCTTGGAGGATTGGAAACCGTGGTTTCGGTGTCCTCTGGAGCAATGGAGGTATTCGCGAGGACAATGGGCGAAGTCTTGGTCTTTTGGTTCTTTGCTTTCGCGGCTGGCTTTGTGTTCCTCTGGGCGGGTCGAAAGTCTCCGGTTCCCGTGCTGAGCATCGTCGCATCATTCCTTTCGGTGTCGATCATGGTAACGGCAGCCCTAGCTGGAGCCTATCATCCGTCCGAGAAGCATCCCAAGATAAAGTCGGAACTGCTCCGCAGTGCTTTGACCTAGATCGGCTTGACCACTCTGCGACTGCATAATTCCTTCAATCGGAATCGATCTCCCCGTTCAGTTGGCGACTGTTTTGCGGAACCATCCGCCGATGATCATACAGCAGCTCCGGTTGGAACGCTTCTTGCAGAGTTACTAATATGTTTATGATGCAAGGACCAAATGTAATGAATCGGTACACATCGCATCAGTTTCCCGCCCTGAGGATCCTCATGAGCGGCCAAGATAAATACAGCGTCGTCAGGACCCTCGGCGACGCGGCCACCATGCTCATTTCCGAATGGCCTGGGGATGATGGCGAGGAGTACGTCGTGGCGGTGAGGACATGCCTCGACGCCATCCGCGGCACCACGCCCCCAAACGCCGCGCGGGAAGCGCTGATGAGAGCGGCTGATGAAGCCGGCATCCGCTACCTCTCGGTCGTTCACTGAAATCGCTGCCTGGATCCGGCAGGACGCAATAGGCGCGCAACCAACGCTGATCGCCGAAGCCGAACACACAGGCTTGGACGGATGGCGGAAAGCTGCAGCCTGCCTCGTATAAGGGCTGGGGGAAGTGCGGGATAGCACCGGGTTCTAGGAGCCCCCCCAGATCGCGCCGCGGCGGCCGGCCCTGTTACGGGTTGGATGGTTTCATCCGCGCGAAGAAAGTCACCGTGACGTTCACTCCGGGGCGGCCTGCTGCAGACAGACTAACTGCCGCAGCGGTCCCTTGAGAAAATCTTTGCTTCTCGACTTTGGCCCAACTCATAGCCTGTCCTGGCGTTTCTCCCGTGACATCAGTTGGCTGGCAAATGCAGCGGAGAGCGCGTCGTCGGCATACTCAAACGTACCGGCTGTTTTGACCTCCATAGCAGCGCGCATCAACGCACCCAGCGCGGCCCGCGCGAAAGAGCCGCCGACACTCACGCGGCGTACTCCGACGCTCGACAGTTCGGCAAGGGAGTATTTTCGCCCTTTCAAACCCATGACCACGTTGACTGGCTTGTCCACGGCCGCACAAACGGTTCTGATTGCCTCGATATCAGGTAAGCCCGGGGCGTAAAGCACATCTGCCCCAGCGGCCGAAAATGCTTGCAGCCGCTCGAGGGTGTCGTCCAGATCGAGTCTGTCCCAAAGATAATTCTCCGCCCGCGCCGTGAGTAGGAAAGGCAGACCGCGTGCAGCCTCCGCTGCAGCATGGATGCGCTCGACGGCTTGCGATAGGTCGTAGATCGGGGCAGCAGGATTGCCTGTTGCGTCTTCGATTGATCCGCCGACAAGTCCAGTTTCGCAGGCCAGGCGGATGGTTTCCGCACAGGTTTCTGGCGACGCACCAAAGCCATCTTCAAGGTCAGCAGAGACAGGAAGATCAGCAGCGCCAACGATCTCGGCGGCGTTCTCAAGGACCTCATCTCGGCCAAGGCTCGCAAATGAATCCAACTTGCCTTTGGAAAATGCGTAACCCGCGCTGGTGGTCGCGAGCGCCTCGAAGCCAAGGCTCGCGAGAAGGCGAGCCGAACCGGCGTCCCATGGGTTAGGGATGACAAAGGCGCTGTCCCTTTGGTGAAGTGCCTTCAGTCGCTCAAACTTGCCCCTTTGATTCATAAGGCCTCCCCTCGCCCGTCGCTGAAGGTGAGACTAGCACCACGGGAACGAAATGTGAACACGCTCCGCGAAATTGCTTTGGAGAGAATGGCGACGATGGCTCTTGGGGCGCCTTCCAGTCAGTCTCACGCTCCTGGACCAGGCATCAGTCCGGAGCCGAGGTATAGTCACACCGCATGCCCGATGATCTCGGCGGGAAAGCGGTGGTGCTTGAAATGCTGCGCAATGGGGTTTGGTCGAATCGGCTACGGTCATGCCCCCATTCCCATCTCGATCAGCACCAATCGTAAGGCGATGCTGCCCAAAATTGCCGAATTCGGAAAAAAATGTCGATTCCGCATTTGACGGGAGCAATCCAGCCACGCCCATCAGGTTTTTCTAAAGTTTTCAATGGATGCATGTCGCTCTGGTTGCAGAAAGAATAACTCGCGGTGAGCGAGATATTAATACTGCCACATTCTAGGCGACTCGAAATTCACCAAATATTTCAAAACGTAACTTTGGATCGAGTCGGATATTGTGGCAGCAATAAGGCTATGCTTCTCAAGCACTTACTGTTTCGTTGCTGTTGCGCCCTCCAAAATGTCGCCCTATAACCTGCCGCCGTAACGCAGGATTAACCCAAAATATTAACGGGCAGGGGTTGAGGAACAAGACCATGACAACATACTACGTAGCGACGACCGGCACCAACGGCGGTAACGGCAGTACCTCTTCTCCCTTCCGCACGATCAGCGAGGCGATGTCGGCGAACCTTAAGCCCGGCGACGAGGTCGTGGTGAAGGCGGGGACCTACAACGAGGCCATCAACATCGACAAAGACGGCTCGGCGGCGGGCAACATCACGTTGCGCTCTGAAGTGCCCGGCGGGGCGCTGATCCGGCCGCCCTCTGGCTCGCACAACGCGATCAGCGTCAACGGCAACTACGTGACAATCGACGGCTTCGACATCAAGGGCGGCAACGGCGACGGCATCGAAGCGAACAACGTCCACCATGTCTCAATTCTCAACAACAAGGTCCACGACGCCGGGGAATCGGGCATTCAGTTCAACCAGTCGGACTTCATCAAGATCGAAGGGAACGAGACCTACAATAACGCATCGTCGGGCTGGTTCTCGGGCATCTCGATCTACGAGAACCGGAACATTACCGGCGACACCTCGACGGACGGCTACCGGACGATCGTGCGCAACAACATCTCGCACGACAACGTCACGAAGTCGGGTGCGCACACTGACGGCAACGGCATCATCATCGATGATTTCCAGAGCACGCAGGCGAGCGGTCATCCGAACTATACATTCAAGACCCTGGTCGAGAACAACCTGGTCTACGAGAACGGCGGCAAAGGCATCCAGGTTACCTGGAGCGACTCCGTTACGGTGAAAAACAACACCGCATACCACAACAATCAGGACCCGGCGAACACCGGCACCTGGCGCGGCGAGCTCAGCAACTCGGCGTCGAACAACAACACCTGGGTCAACAACATTGCCGTAGCGGACCCATCGGTGAACAAGAACAACACTGCGATCGATAACACGTCTATCGGCGGCGCCAACAACAACGTCGTCTGGGCCAACAACATCACCTACAACGGCACGGCCGGCCAGGCATCGGTCAAGACCGACGGCGGCAACGCGATGCCGAGCGCGGCGAATGGCAACCAGCTCGGCATCGATCCGAAATTCTCGGGGGCAGCGAGCGATAACTTCCACCTCGGCTCCGGCTCGCTGGCGATCGACCACGGAACCAACAAGTACGGCGTCGCCTCGGACGATCTGGACGGCCACGCTCGTGTCGTTGGAACTGTCGATGTCGGTGCCTACGAATCGGGCTCCAGCGCAGCACCGGGAACGCCGACCACGCCGACGAATCCGGGGACGCCAACCACGCCGACGAATCCGGGAACGCCAACCACACCGACACAACCGGGAACGCCAACCACGCCGACGAAGGAATTCATCGGCACCAACGGCAACGACATCATGCCACACACCGGCCAGTCCAACGGCGGCAACGAAACCTTCAAGGGTCTCGGCGGTAGTGACGTGCTGAAGGGCGGCGCCGGCGCGGACGTGCTCGACGGCGGCACTGGTAACGACACGGCCAGCTATGCGGGCTCCGGCGCGGTCAACGTCGACCTGGCGACTAAGACCGCATCGGGCGGGCAAGCCACCGGTGACAAGATCGTCGGCATCGAAAACTTGACTGGCTCCAGCTACAACGACGTGCTGACCGGCGGCAATGGCGGCAGCAACGTTCTCAATGGCGGAGCTGGCGCGGACAAGCTCAGCGGCGGCGCCGGCGGGGACGTCATCAATGGTGGTGCCGACAACGACACGGCCGGCTATGCGGGCTCCGGCGGGGTCAACGTCAACTTGGCGACTGGGGCCGCATCGGGCGGCCATGCCACCGGTGACAAGCTCGTCAGCATCGAAAACTTGACTGGCTCCAGCTACAACGACGTGCTGACCGGCAATAGCGGCAGCAACGTTCTCGATGGCGGGGCCGGCGCGGACAAGCTGAACGGCGGCGCCGGCACGGACGTCATCATTGGTGGTGCCGGAAAGGACGTCATGACCGGTGGCGTCAGCGCGGATACGTTTGTCTTCAAAGCACCGACGGAAATCGGGTCCGGCTCGAACCGCGACGTCATCACCGACTTCCAGCACGGCGTCGATAAGATCGACTTCGCGGCGATAGATGCAAATGGCTCTGCGCAGGGCAATGGAGCATTCCATTTCCTGGCGCAGGAGGGTGCCTCTTTCGACCACAAGGCCGGCGCGCTCACTTGGCACTATGAGGACAAGGCTGGTGCTACCGTTGTCCAGGGCGACCTGAACGGCGACGGTGTTCAGGACTTCCAAGTTCAGCTGCATGGCCACGTCCAGCTGGGGGCAGGCGATTTGATCCTGTAACTATATCCGTTGCGGCGGTCGTCCGATCGCCGCAACAATCGTGCTAACGGCGCGTGGATGATCCCGCCGGGAGGGCGTAGCCCCACCGGGGGTACCATCCGCGCGCTGCGATTTTTCGGCGGGTGTCGGCCGCCTTTCGGGCGCGGCTTTGCGCGAGGCGGTAGTGTCGCCGTTCATCTCGAGGATGTTGAAGTAGTGGGGTGATGCGGCCCGGCGGGCGCTCGGATCCCAAGGTCTCCGTCCATTTGTCGATCGGACGGTTGCTGGTGATCAAGGTGGCATCTCGTTCGGAGTGTTGCGAAATCAGTTCAAACAATAATTACACACCGGTCTGAGCGCGTCGCGATCTTTCAGATTAGCTCCTTACTTCTTTGCCGCAAAACGGCTGCACACTTTTGCGCGACATGCCTTAGCGGCAAGTCCTCCGTTTCCAGAAGCAGTTGGCCAGCTGCAAGCTACTGATCGTCGACGAACTTGGAGAGCGGCGAGGCCCACTGGTCAGCGAGATGATGGGGGCCCATGACGGTTCGGTCGCGCAAGGGGCCGGCCGCTGCGCCACCGGACTCAATCCTACTAGCTAGCGGATGCCCGTCCGGCCGCTGTACGCGGGATTGGCCGGACGGCGGTCCAAATGTCAGCGCCCCGTGACCAGGCCTCTTCGGGCTGATCACGGGGGCGGCTTCAAGTCATTAAATTTGTGGCGACCCCTGCAGGAATCGAACCTGCGACAACCTGCTTAGAAGGCAGGTGCTCTATCCAGCTGAGCTAAGGGGCCGTCTGTTGACCGCGTCTCACGAGACGCGACCGGATGCGGCATATCTGGACGAGAAATCTCAGTGCGTCCAGGGCTGCGTGCGGGTATAGCGGAAATTGTCGGGATAGGCGACAACCTGGCGGACCGGATCCTTCGGTGCGATGACGCGGTATTCGATGCCGTTGCGCTGGGCGTAGGCTTCGGCGAGTTCCTGCGTTTCGAAGGTGAGCTTCACCTGCTGGCGCATATCGCCCGAGGAAGTGTAGCCCATGATCGGATCGATCTTGCGCGCCGACTCCTGATCGTATTCAAGCACCCAGAGATGGGTCTTGGCCTTGCCGGACTGCATGGCGGTCTTGGCTGGACGATAGATCTTGGCAGACATGACTGCAGCGTCTCCGACTATGCGGGCAGCGCCCGCCTTTCATGGTCTCATCCCGTTGCCGGCCCGTACCGGACCTTTGCATCATCGCTGAGGATAACGCAAAGAGATGAATTTTGCTTAGCCGCGAATCCCCGCTTTTTCAAGAAAAAAGGCGGTGAACGACGCCGCTGCCGACTCCGTTTGCATGACGAGGGGATGCCGGCCCCCGCCTCGCCTTCAAATCCGGGGATTGCCGGCCGGATTTCGCAATATTACCGCTTGTCTCACCTTGTGATGACAACCTGATTGCCGCTGCCTTCCCTCGGCACTAGTTTATCGCTCAATCGGTTTCAGTGGATTTGCACGCATGATGAGACGTTCGGCGGAGTTCAATGCCATTGTGATAGGTGCTGGCATCACAGCTTTCTTCTACGTTGCCATCAGCTACGCCCAATATATCGGCCTGCTCGCCCGCGGCTAAGGCCGATCCGTCCCGACGTTCCATTACGCCTCGCCGGCAAATTGACGGCACATCCGAGATTATTCTGGACTGCATCCACAGGCTGGCGAGAAAATCTCCAGCCTGTGCTGGATTTATGGGTTGCGACGGGGAAGTGAACCGTGTATCTCCCCTGCCATTAACGGCACGGAGTGTAGCGCAGCCTGGTAGCGCATCTGGTTTGGGACCAGAGGGTCGGGAGTTCGAATCTCTCCACTCCGACCATTCAAATATCTCGATATTCTTGAATTCTTGGACAGCTGCATCGCAGCTCGCCTGCGCGCGCGGTCATGCTTCCGTTACTTCGCCTTCTTGGTCGTCGTGGCGCTGACGATCCTGTCGCCAGGCTTGATACCCAATTTGGCGACGATACCGGCATTGAGTTCGACGACGTATTTCACCGGGGCCATCGAATCGATGATGTCGCGCGAATAGGGCACTGCCTTTTCCTTGATGTGGCGAATCGTGCCGGTGTCGTCGGCAAAAAGCATGTCGAGCGGCAGGATGGTGTTTTCCATCCACATGGTGACGCGCCGTGGCTCGTCGAAATCGAAGATCATACCGGCATCGTCGGCCATCACCTTGCGAAACATCAGTCCGCGGGCGCGCTGATCGGGGCTCGAGGCTATCTCGACGGTGAAATGCAGCACCTTGCCCGCGGCGGTCTGGATGAGCAGCGGCTCCTTGTCGAACCGCATCTGCTCGTCAGCCAACGCCGGCAGCGCAACCATGAAAAAAAGCGCCAGGATGGCGCTTCTGATGGCATCAAACAGGATTAGGCCGCGCATGTTCAGTGCGACCGGCTTGCCGGGCTCGGAACGTCAGGATGGATCTCTGCGGCCATCAGGCCCTTTTCGCCGTCGCCGAAGCGGACGAGCACCACCTGACCGGGGCGCAGCTCCGTCAGGCCGAAGCGGCGGAGCGTTTCCATGTGCACGAAGATATCTTCCGTGCCCTCGCCGCGCGTCAGGAAGCCGAAGCCCTTGGTGCGGTTGAACCACTTGACCAGCGCACGCTCAAGCCCGCTCGTCGCGGTGACCTGCACATGGGTGCGCACCGGCGGCAGCTGCGAGGGATGAACCGCGGTCGACTGGTCCATCGAGAGAATCTTGAAAGCCTGATAGCCGCGCTCGCGGCGCTGGATGAGGGCAACGATGCGCGTTCCCTCGAGGATCGTTTGGTAACCGTCGCGGCGCAGGCAGGTCACGTGCAGGAGAACATCCTGCATGGCGTTGTCGGGCACGATGAAACCGAAACCCTTGGCGACGTCGAACCACTTGACGACGCCGGTGATTTCAACAAGATCGACCGCCTCTCCCGATAGCTCGTCGAGGTCGGAGTATTCGTTCGATGAAATCCTATCAGCCATTGTCGCCAGCCCCTCGAATACGCGTCACACTGTTACGGTTAACTGATTCTTCAAATCAAGATTAACATCTTGGTAACGGATAAGCGCAAGTCCTAGTTTTCGGTTATTCCCAGCTGCACATTTTATAAAGATGACTTGCCCGAAGCTGACCTCGGCTCGCTGAAAAAAGCCAGCCCCAATAAAGGAGTAGATAGAATGCGTTATCTCCACACAATGGTACGCGTCAAAGACCTGGACGCCTCGCTTACCTTTTACACCACGCTGTTCGGGCTGGAGGAGATTCGCCGCCACGAAAACGAGAAAGGCCGCTTCACCCTGGTTTTTCTGGCCGCTCGCGACGATCTCGACCGTGCGCGCAGCGAAAAGGCCCCCTGCCTCGAGCTTACCTACAATTGGGACACGGAAGATTATAGCGGAGGACGCAATTTCGGCCACCTCGCTTATGAGGTCGACGATATTTACGCGACCTGCCAGAATCTGATGGACAACGGCGTCACCATCAACCGGCCGCCGCGCGACGGCAACATGGCCTTCGTGCGCTCGCCCGACGGCATCTCGATCGAAATCCTGCAAAAGGGCAACCCGCTTCCGGCCACTGAGCCCTGGGCTTCGATGGGCAATACCGGCGCCTGGTAAGGGTTTTCGCCGCAAGGCTTTTGCGAGGCTTGCGGCTTTTTCGATTTCGGGTCCCGTCGGCGCCTCGGCGCTTGCCGCGATCCGGCCCCGCAGGCAATCTCCTGACGACTCGAAGCGGAAGAGAAGCGTTTTTCGCCGATTTTCCGCATCAACTGGAGATTGTCGCTTGCGTAACATGCAGATGCGGATGCCCTTGACGGGCGCTTTGCTGATCGCCACCTCGGTGCTGGCGCTGTCCGGCTGCGCGTCGGACAAGAAGGCGCTCGATTCGGCGGCGGCGGTTCCGGCTGTGCCGGCCGCAGCACCGCAGCTGGCCACGGCAGCGCCTGCAAGCCCTGCCCCACGTTCGGTGTATACGGATCCCCGGCTCGTCAACGTCTCCGGCGCTCAAGCCGCGCCTCAGGTCGTGGCACAAGATCCAAATGCCGTCGCTCCGCCCGCCGATCCGGCGACAGCGGCGCCTGCCAATATTGGCGGGCTCGTACTGCAGTCGACCCGGATCAACGCGCAAGCGATGAGCATCTTTTCCGATCAACAGCCGGCGCCGCAGAACAACAGCACATCCACCGTCATTCAGCCGCAGGCCTATGTGCCGGTGGAAGGTGCAGCACCGGCGCGAAGCAGCGTCTACAGCCAGCCGCCCGTGCCCCAACAGCCGGCGGAGCCGGTGCTGCCGCAGCAATCCTCACAGAATAGCAGCACGCAGCTTGAGCCTGTGCAGACAGCGTCGTTGGCGACGGGCAGCATTCCCACCTCGACGATGAACGCGCTCTACAGCGCGCCGAAGCAGAACCTGCTCGGCAGCCTTTCCGGCCTGCTGCACAAGGCGGCCCTGCCCGGCATGACGCGTATCGCGCCGAACGGACTGCATCTCCAGAACGACAAGGTCGAGGTCGGCTGCTTCAAACCCGACCTGCTGAAGGTGATCAAGACGGTCGAAAGTCATTTCGGCCGGCCTGTCATCGTCACCTCCGGCTACCGTGACGAAGAGCATAACCGCCTCGTCGGCGGCGCTGACGAATCGATGCACAAGAGCTGCGAGGCCGCCGACATCCAGATCGACGGTGTCGCGAAATGGGATATCGCCGCCTATATCCGCTCGTTACCGGACCGCGGCGGCGTCGGCACCTACTGCCACACGGATTCGGTTCACCTCGATACCGGCAAAACCCGTGACTGGAACTGGGGCTGCGGCGGCAAGCGCGCACCGATGGCGACGGCAAGAGCGATCTGAAGGCCGGGCGATTTTCGCATCACGTTACGGCAGCGCCGCCTCGTCGCGTTAAAGAAACAACCGGCAGCCTATTGATTCAGCTTCAATAATCGGCTTCTCGAACGCACTCGGATTTCCTGTCATTTTTTTGAAAGAAAACCGCAATTCCGCTTGCGGGATTCAAAACGCCTGACTATAAGGGCGCCACCACGAAGGACGCGCCCTTCGTCTATCGGTTAGGACACCAGATTTTCATTCTGGGAAGAGGGGTTCGACTCCCCTAGGGCGTACCACTTTCTCTCCATAAAGAAGCCATCACTTCCGCTTGCAGAAGCCAGCGCGCGCTCCTATTTTAACGAGGCTGCCTGCGCGCCCTTCGTCTATCGGTTAGGACGACAGATTCTCATTCTGTAAAGAGGGGTTCGACTCCCCTAGGGCGTACCATTCTGTTGATAGGCCGTCGTCATTCGATCGACGTCGGCCGCCCCTATCATTCTCCTCGAGGAACCCTTCGGTTCGCTCGACGCTGCCCATCCTAGCCCGCCGGTTTGATTTGTCTCCTCTCCGCCGCAGCTTGCGCCTCGTTTTTCCACAGCCGAAATAAATCGGCGAAAACGATGATTTTTTCGCGCCTTGGCGCTTGCGGCCTTCGAAGGTGCTGACTATAAGGGCGCCACCACGAAGGAAGCGCCCTTCGTCTATCGGTTAGGACACCAGATTTTCATTCTGGGAAGAGGGGTTCGACTCCCCTAGGGCGTACCACTTTCTCTCTCTTGACACCTTCCATCGTCAGCGTTCTTGCGTGACTGCTCTATTTCGCCGGCGCTGCATCGCAGACGCGCAGCTGGATGCGGCGTGCGCCCTGGTAATGATCGGCACCGAGCGAACCGGCGACATGGAGGTTGGCGCCGCGTGAATTGATGAGAAGATTGCCAAGCGGCGTATCGGCGGCGCGGAAGGCGATGCCGTCGAGTCGCGATCCGTCCATGGCCTCCAGCGTCACCTTCACATGTTTCTCGCCGACCAGGCGCGCGTCACGCAAACGATGGGCCGGTATGGCAAAGAGCGGCTGAGCATGACCGGAGCCGTAAGGGCCGGCGGCCTCCAGGCTGTCGATGAGTTCGAGAGTGGCGCCGCTTGCGCCGATCGCACCGTCGATCTTCAGCGTTTCGTTGGCGACGAGGCTGGCCACCGTCCTCTCGGCCTTCTCGGTGAAGAAGGTCCTCAGCCTGCCGAGCTCAGTACGCTCGACCGTCAGGCCCGCGGCCATGGCGTGGCCGCCGCCTTTGACGAGCAGCCCCTCGTCGACTGCGGCCCGAACCATCCTGCCCATGTCAAAGCCGTTGATCGAGCGGCCTGAGCCGGTGCCTCGGCCGGAGGAATCGAAGGCGATCGCGAAGGCCGGCCGTTTGAACTTTTCCTTCAGCCGCGCCGCGATCAGCCCGACGATACCGGGATGCCATTTCTCATGGGCGGTGACGATGACGGACGCCCCCTCGCCGTCGCCATATTCGGCAAGCGCCTCGGCTTCCGCCTCCTGCAGCATGATCGCCTCCATCGCCTGGCGTTCGCGGTTGAGCTCGTCGAGGCGCTGCGCGATCACATCAGCCTCTCCGGCATCATCGAGCGTCAGCAGCCGGCTTCCGAGTGCCGCGTCGCCGATCCGCCCACCGGCATTGATGCGCGGGCCGATCAGGAAGCCAAAATGATAGGGTGTCACCGGGCCGGCGAGCCCCGCCTTGCGGAAGAGTGCTGCCAGTCCGGCATTGCTCTGGTGGCGGGCAGCGACCAGCCCCTTCACGACATAGGCGCGGTTGAGGCCTTTCAGCGGCACGACATCGCAGACCGTCGCAAGTGCCACGATATCCAGCCACTGCAGCAGGTCGAGCGCCAGGATGCGCTTGTTGCCGGCCGCACGCAGCAGCCTGAGCGTCGCGACCAGCACCATGAAGACGACGCCGGCGGCGCAAAGATGCCCCTGCCCCGAGAGATCGTCCTCGCGGTTCGGGTTGACCAGCGCATGGCAGGGCGGCAGCTCATGTGTCACCTGGTGGTGATCGATGACGACGACATCGATATTGCGCGCGGCAGCGGCGGCCAGCGCCTCGTGGCTGGTGGAGCCGCAATCAACGGTGACGATCAACTGAGCGCCGTTATCGATCAACTGGTTGATCGCCGCCGGATTGGGGCCGTAACCTTCGAAGACGCGGTCGGGGATATAGATGGTCGCCTTGACGCCGAAATGCCTGAGAAAGCGGAACATCAGTGCCGAGGAGGCTGCGCCGTCGACGTCGTAGTCGCCGAAGATGGCGACGCTCTCGCCGCGCTCGATGGCGCGCAGGAGGCGGGTCGCGGCCTTTTCGCAATCGGTCAGCTTATGGGGATCGGGCATCAGGCTGCGGATCGTCGGATCGAGGAATTCGATCGCCTCGTCCACCGTCACGCCGCGCCCGGCGAGCACCCGGGCGATCAGATCCGGCAATCCATGGATCTGCGACATGGCCAGCGCGCGGTTCTGCCCTGCCTGGTCGAGCCGCGCCACCCAGCGATTGTCGAGCGCGGATTTCTCCACGCCGAGAAACGCGCGCTGTACGGGGTCGACGAGATCTGCCATGCCACACTCCGCTGACTTCATCTGCTCTTTCTACAGGAGCAGCGGAGATAACATAGCGATGGATTTGCAGACACGGATTTTTACCAAGCATGTCGCGCAAAAGTGTCCAGCGGTTTTGCGACAACGACATGCGTAAAAATAAAGACCTAAAGCGCGAGAGCGAATCTGAAAGTCGCGACACGCTTTAGAATACCGCCCAGACTATCAGGGCGATTCCGCTTATCTGCACGAGAATGACGGAAAACACGGTGAGGAGAATGGCCCAGTTGCGGCCTTCAGGACTTTCGTCGTCATCATGGGCCTCGCTGGAGGCCCCGGGGATTTGGTAACGAACCACATCATGGTCCGTTTCGGGAACGTTCTCAAACACACCCGGATGATCGGGAGGTTTCTCTTCCGAACGGCCATACCCCTTCCCGGCATGGCTGCCCTTGTTCACGATATTCTCCAAAGCCGGCGACTCCCCTCTCCCGGCTTATTTATATCAATGTTTCGGTATCTGTTAATATAAGTTTTCGTGAGAGCGGTTAAACAGCCAATAAAAAACCCGCCCTGCGTGCACAGGGCGGGTCAGCTATCCCGGATTGAGGCAAAAGAGAGGTCAGCCTTCCTCTTTCGGCCGCTCGATGCGAATCACCTGAGGCTCGCCGAAGAGGTAACCTTCCGACTTGATCGAGGCGACTGCCTTGCGCACCGAATCTTCCGTCGTCGCATGGGTGACGAGAATGATCGTCTGGTGATGCGATGGCGCCAGGTGCTGCTTGGAGCGCTGGACGATCGATTCCAGCGAGATGTTGTTTTCGGCCATGCGGGTTGCGACGCTGGCAAACACGCCGGTGCGGTCGAGCACGGTCAGGCGGATGAAATAGCCGCCCTCGTGGCTCTGCATCTGCGCCTTGTGGTAGGGTTCCAGCGTCGTTGCGGGATGGCCGAGCACCGGCACGCGCTGGGCGCCCGGCTGGCTCTTGGCGATATCGGCGATATCGCCAAGCACCGACGAGGCCGTGGCGTTGCCGCCGGCGCCAGGGCCAACCATCAGCAGTTCGCCGAGCACGTCGGATTCGATCGCCACTGCATTGGTGACGCCGTCGACCTGGGCGATGACCGAATCGACCGGCACCATTGTGGGATGGACGCGCTGCTCGATGCCGGTATCGGTGCGCTGGGCAACGCCCAAGAGCTTGATGCGATAACCGAGCTCGGCAGCGGCGTGGATATCCTCGATCGAGATGTTGGTGATGCCCTCGAGATAGATATCGTCGGCGGCGATCTGATTGCCGAAGGCGAGCGTCGTCAGGATGGAAAGCTTATGGGCCGTGTCGTTGCCCTCGATATCGAAGGCCGGATCGGCCTCGGCATAACCCAGCCGCTGCGCTTCCTTCAGGCATTCGGCGAAGGAAAGCCCCTCCTTCTCCATCTTGGTCAGGATGTAATTGCAGGTGCCATTCATGATGCCATAGATGCGCGAGACGGAATTGCCCGTCAGCGATTCACGTAGCGCCTTGATGACCGGGATGCCGCCGGCGACTGCCGCCTCGAAGTTCAGCAGCGACCCCTTCTCCTCGGCGATCGTCGCAAGCTCGACGCCGTGATAGGCAAGCAGCGCCTTGTTGGCTGTCACCACATGGAGACCACGCTGAAGTGCGGCGCGCACAGAGATGTTGGCCGCCCCTTCGGCGCCGCCCATCAGCTCGACGAAGACGTCGATATCGCCTTTTTCGGCAAGATCTTCCGGCCGGTCGAACCAGGTAACAGTGGAAAGATCGATGCCGCGGTCCCTTGTCCTGTCACGCGCAGAGACGGCCGTGATGGTAATCGGACGCCCGCAGGTGACGGCAAGCTCGTTGCTTTTCTGCTGAATGATGCGGACAAGCGAGGCGCCAACGGTGCCCAAGCCCGCAATGCCGATTTTGAGGGCATCTGCCATGGATCGATCCTGAAATGTCTGTGTGGCGGCAGCCGCATGACGCGGCTGCCCAACGGTTGGATTAGCGGTGTGCGTTCAGCGAGATGACGTTGTGCATCGTCTCGTCTGCCGTCGACATGAACTTCTTGATGTTGCGCGCAGCCTGGCGGATGCGGTGTTCATTCTCGACAAGTGCCAGACGGACATAGTCGTCGCCCATCTCGCCGAAGCCGATGCCCGGGGCAACGGCGACGTCGGCCTTCTCGACCAGCAGCTTGGAGAATTCCAGCGAACCGAGATGACGGAACTTTTCCGGGATCTTCGCCCAGGCGAACATTGTCGCAGCCGGCGGCGGCACCTCGAACCCGGCCTTGCCGAAGCTTTCGACCATGACATCGCGGCGACGTTTATAGACGTTGCGGACTTCCGCAATATCGGAACCATCGCCGTTCAGCGCATGCGTCGCCGCCACCTGGATCGGCGTGAAGGCGCCGTAGTCGAGATAGGACTTGACGCGGGTGAGCGCCGCGATCAGCCGCTCGTTGCCGACGGCAAAGCCCATGCGCCAGCCGGGCATGGAGAAGGTCTTCGACATCGAGGTGAACTCGACCGTCACGTCCATCGCGCCCGGCACTTCGAGAACCGACGGCGGCGGGGCGCCGTTGAAGTAGATTTCCGAATAGGCAAGGTCGGAAAGCACGATGATGTCGTGCTTTTTCGCAAAGGCGATGACGTCCTTGTAGAAATCGAGCGTCGCGACAAAAGCCGTCGGATTCGAGGGGTAGTTGAGGATCAGCGCCAATGGCTTCGGGATCGAATGCCGAACGGCACGTTCGAGCGGTTCGAAGAAGCTCGCATCCGGCTCCACCGACATGGAGCGGATCACGCCACCGGCCATCAGGAAGCCGAAGGCGTGGATCGGATAGGTGGGGTTCGGGCAAAGGATCACATCGCCGGGCGCGGTAATTGCCTGCGCCATGTTGGCGAAGCCTTCCTTGGAGCCCAAGGTGGCGACGACCTGCGTATCCGGGTTGAGCTTGACGCCGAAACGGCGGGCATAATAGGCGGCCTGGGCACGGCGCAGCCCAGGAATGCCCTTGGACGACGAGTAACGGTGCGTGCGCGGATCCTGCACGACCTCGCACAGCTTGTCGACGATCGACTGGGGAGTGGGAAGGTCGGGGTTTCCCATGCCGAGATCGATGATATCGGCGCCGCCCGCTCGCGCGCTTGCTTTCAAACGGTTGACCTGTTCGAAAACATAAGGCGGCAAACGCCGGACTTTGTGAAACTCTTCCATCTCATTCCCCATGGAAAGGCGGCATTTCGGGCCGCAGTCGAAGTTCGTTCCGTCTCCCGGCGGCTGCGACACGAACTTCAGAATCGCAACGCCGTATTCATCAGACCCAAGCCACGCGGCAAATCTTTGACGGAAAGGCCGCGTAATGCACATTATCAGGAAAATTGCATCTTCAGATCCATTCGGAATGGCTTTGCGTCCAAATTGCCTGAAAGGCAAGGTCTATTTGGAGATTTCGGAGAGCGTATCAGTGCCGTGCTCGGCGGCGAGACGCCGCATTTCGGCGACCTTGGCCTGATATACGGCTTCCGAGATCGTGCCGGCCTTGCGCCGGGCGCCAAGTGCCGTCAGTTGATGCTGCAGTTCGGCAGCCTGCTCGTCGCTCATCTGGACATTGGCAGCCGTCAGCGGCGCGCCGAAATTCGGATAGCCGTCCGGGTATTTTGCAAGGCCGCCCTCGGCCGCCTCGCCCTTGGTAGCCGGCATGACGACGGCGGTGGGTGCTGCTCGTTTGGCGGCGGCTGCGGCCTTTTCTTCCGCCGTCAGATTGCATCCGGCAAGGGCCATCGCCGCCGCGACGCAGATTAGTGCGGTGCGGTTGAAGATTGCGATGCGCCGAATGCCGTTCTTCGTCATGCCTCAAAAATCCAGTTTTGACTGCTTCGACTGTTAAATTTGTCGCAGCCACAAAGCAATAGCATGAGCCGATGCGGGTGGAACTTGTTTTCTCGTTCGATCACGATGTACAACGAATGGATAAAAAGAGTGGTGCTGCCGCCGGAGGAAATGGTGACCGACAGCAAGCAGGAGAATGGCGGCAAGACCGGCTTTGACGCGAGTGATCTCGATCCCTATCTGTTGAAGGATCCCGAGGCGATGGCGATGAATTTCGCCCGGGCGCTCGAAAATCTTGGACAAGCAGCGTCTGCCTGGCTTGCGCCGCGCGAACGTGGCGAGATCAGCGAAACCGCCGCCGATCCGATGACCGACATGGTCAAGACGCTTTCCAAGGTCACCGAATACTGGATTTCCGATCCGCGCCGCACCTTCGAGGCACAGACGCAGCTGATGTCCTCGTTCTTCGGCATCTGGGTGCGCTCGATGCAGCGCATGCAAGGCGATCCCACGCCACCCGAGCCGGACACCCGCAAGGACAAGCGCTTTTCGGACGAGGACTGGCAGAAGAATCCGTTCTTCGATTTTCTTCGCCAGGTCTATTTCGTCACGACCGACTGGGTGGAAAAACTGGTGTTGGAGACCGATGGCCTCGACGAGCACACAAAACACAAGGCCGGTTTCTATGTGAAGCAGATCACGGCAGCGCTTTCGCCGACCAACTTCATCGCCACCAATCCGCAGCTCTACCGCGAGACGATCGCAACCAGTGGCGCCAATCTGGTGCGCGGGATGAAGATGCTGGCCGAGGATATCGCTGCCGGAAACGGCGACCTTCGTCTTCGCCAGACCGACATGACGAAATTCGCCGTCGGCCGCGACATGGCGCTGACGCCAGGCAAGGTGATCGCCCAGAACGACATCTGCCAGATCATCCAGTACGACGCTTCGACCGAAACGGTGCTGAAGCGGCCTCTATTGATCTGCCCGCCCTGGATCAACAAGTTCTATATTCTCGACCTCAACCCGCAAAAATCCTTCATCAAATGGTGCGTTGACCAGGGTCAGACGGTCTTCGTCATTTCCTGGGTCAACCCGGATGCGCGCCACGCCGACAAGGACTGGGGGGCCTATGCCCGCGAGGGCATCGATTTCGCGCTTGATACAGTCGAGAAGGCGACCGGCGAGAAGGATGTCAACGCCGTCGGCTACTGCGTCGGCGGCACGCTGCTGGCCGCGACACTGGCGCTGCATGCCAAGGAGAAGAACAAGCGCATCAAGACCGCGACACTCTTCACCACCCAGGTCGACTTCACCCATGCCGGCGACCTCAAGGTCTTCGTCGACGAGGAGCAGCTTGAATCGCTCGAAGAGCATATGCAGGCGGCCGGCTATCTCGACGGCACGAAGATGTCGATGGCCTTCAACATGTTGCGCGCCTCCGAGCTGATCTGGCCTTATTTCGTCAACAACTACCTCAAGGGCCAGGATCCCCTGCCCTTCGACCTGTTGTTCTGGAACGCCGATTCGACCCGCATGGCGGCGGCAAACCATGCCTTCTACCTGCGCAATTGTTATCTCAAGAATGCGCTGACACAGAACGAGATGATCCTCGACGGCAAGTCCGTGTCGCTCAAGGACGTCAAGATCCCGATCTATAATCTCGCCACCCGCGAGGATCACATCGCACCTGCCAAGTCCGTCTTCCTCGGCAGCCGGTTCTTCGGCGGCAAGGTGGAATTCGTCGTGACCGGCTCGGGACATATCGCCGGCGTCGTCAACCCGCCCGACAGGAAGAAGTATCAATTCTGGACCGGCGGCCCCGCCAAGGGGGACTACGAGACCTGGCTCGAGCAGGCGACGGAGACCCCGGGATCATGGTGGCCGCATTGGCAGGCCTGGATCGAGACGCATGACGGCAGACGCGTGCCGGCCCGCAAACCCGGCGGCGACGCGCTGAACGCGATCGAGGAAGCGCCGGGAAGTTATGTGATGGAGCGCGCCTGAGACGCCTCAACGCATCTTTTTGAGACGTCGTGAAAAACTGCAACGCCGCGTAAACAAATTAGAAACCATAATTCGTCATCCTTGCGAGACAGTCGGACATCGTGGGTGGTCTAAATTCGGCCCATTTGCGCCTGTACCGGCCCCCGGCGAAGTTTAGTCAGTCAGTGCCGCCGGCCTGCGTAGCGAGTTTGAAAGACGAGTGTAGTATGGCGTTTGCGGTCGGGACGTTCGATAACGTCACCCATCTTGGCGGATCTGCTTTCCGTTGGCGCAGATCTCGCGGTTTCCTTTACGGTGTTGTTGGCGCCGGATTTCTGACCTCTACATGGCTGATCGCGACCTTCGCGACGATGCACTCGATAGCCGCTCCGTATTCTCCGCCGGATCGCCTGGCACAGCTCGGCGCTGCGCCGAAGGTGGTGCCTTCAACGCGCCACGAGAGGCTGATCCATGTCGGCAAGGCCGATCGGCTGGCCGCCTTCGATGCGAAGCCGAAGGTCCCGCTGACGGCGAGCCTCATTCAATCCCATGCGGAAAAGACCGCTGCCGCCGCGACAGCGCTTGCGGTTCTCGCCAAAAACAATCGGCTCGTTGTGGCTGCCGAACAACCGGTCGTGGCGGCGATCTCCGACAGCGCCAAATTCCGCAAGGACGACGTCATCGTGACGGCGCCGGTCGAGCTCGCCTCGGCAGAGACGGACGAAGACGACGGCGACCGGATCATCGTTCCCTCGAAGGAGGCGGTCGCCGCAGCCGAACTCCCGACCCTGCTTGCGCTTGCCGATGCCGGATCCCGGCAAATCGCGCCGGCCCCGGTCGAACCAACCGCGCCTCCTGTCAGAACCGCCTCCATACCCGCTTCGGCACCCACACCTGACGTCGTCGCCGCCGCGGACGACGCGCCCCCCTTCGATCTCGTGCTGGCGCCGGATGAAGGTTCGGTGCCGCTGCCGATGGCACGTCCCGATGGCCTCATCGGCAAACCGACACCGGCCTCCAAGGGTTCGCAGCGCACTGGCGAGCCTGTACTTGCCTACGCCCAACCGAACTCGCCGATCGAGGATGACGAGGACGATGCAGTGCCGCGCTACGACAAGCCGGTCTTCTCGCCGAAGCTGCGCGCAGGCGTGGCGATCTACGACATCGAAAACAGCACCGTCTATCTGCCGAACGGCGAGCGGCTCGAGGCCCATTCCGGGCTCGGCAAGATGCGCGACAACCCGCGTTTCGTGAACAAGAAGATGCGCGGACCGACGCCGCCGCACACCTATGTCCTAACCATGCGCGAGAGCCTTTTCCATGGCGTCGAGGCGTTGCGGCTGACGCCGGTCGAGGGTTCGGACGCCATCTATGACCGTGTCGGCCTGCTCGCCCATACCTACATGCTCGGCAAAAACGGCGATTCCAACGGCTGCGTCTCCTTCAAGGACTACCGCCGCTTCCTCGCCGCCTACAAGCGCGGCGACATCAAGCAGCTCGTGGTGGTGCCGCGGCTGAACAACAAACCATCTTCGACCTTTGCTTCGCTGTTTTCGCGACGCAGCTGAGTATTGGAGAGCGACTGCCGCTTGCCCGGCAGCGGACGTTACTTCAACCAGGCTGCGATTCGCTCCACCGCCTCGGCGATCTCCGCTTCCGAGCCCGCATAGGACAGACGTAGCGTTCGATTTCCCTCCAGCGGATCGAAATCGAGACCGGGCGTGGCGGCGACGTCGATTTCCGCGAGCATGCGTTTGGCAAAGCCCATGCTTTCATTGGTGAAACGGGTGACGTCGAGATAGGCGTAGAAGGCGCCGTCCATCGGCGAGGCGATCGAAAACCCGATCTGCGGCAGTCGCCGCATCAGCAAGTCGCGGTTGGCGGCATAGCTCGCCTTATAACGATCGACCTCGGCGCCAGCGCCAAGAGCGGCCGTGGCGGCGATCTGGGAGAGTTCGGGCGGCGAGATGTAGAGGCTCTGCGCCACCCGTTCGATCGGCCGCACCAGGCGTTCCGGCAACACCATCCAGCCGATTCGCCAGCCGGTCATGCAATAATATTTGGAGAAGGAGTTGATGACGATCGCCTCGTCGGTCAGTTCCAGCGCGCTCGCCTCCTCGCCGGCGAAGGTCAGCCCGTGGTAGATTTCATCGGAGATGAAGGCGATGGAATGGGCGGCGCAGTAATCCGAAAGCGCCTTCAGCCCATCGCGGCCGGTCACCGTACCGGTCGGGTTGGCGGGGCTTGCGAGCAATACGCCTTTCAGCGTCATGCCGCTTTCCCTCTGCGCCGCTTCCAGGCTTTGCGGCGTCAGGGTGAAGTGGGTCTCGGCCGTTACCGGCACTTCGAGGACCTTCAGACCCAGCGCACCGAGGATATTGCGATAGGCGGGATAACCGGGTCTTGCGATCGCCACCGCATCGCCGGCATCGAAGAGCGACAGGAAGGCGAGATTGAAGCCAGCCGAGGAACCTGTGGTAATGGCGATGCGCTTGGGATCGATCTCCAGCCCGTGGCGATCCTTGTAGTGCCAGGCGAGCGCCGATTTCAGCCGCGCTGTGCCCAGCGCATCGGTATAGCCGATCCGGCCTTCGGTAAGGGCTGTGCGCGCCGCTTCGAGTGCTGCTTGAGGTGCCGGATGCGAGGGCTGACCGACCGCCATCGAGATCACGGGATGGCCGGCCGCACGCCGCTTCGTCGCCTCCGCCAAGACGTCCATGGCATGAAAAGGCTCGACTTCGCTGCGTTTCGATATGGAAAACAAGTTCGTTTCTCGCTCAGCTTCTTCAATGACGGCCCGACAATTGCCGCATTAATCGGCTCATCACAATCCCGCGAGGGCCGCGCGGGGATGAAAAATTCCTGTTTGAGCAGAACAGAACGCACCGTACCTTGACGCGACGCATTCAAGTCCATTAACCCGGCGACGGTCTTCTCGACGAAGAGACGACCACATCGCCGATGACGAGGATATCATGGCATTCTTCCCGAAGACCTTCACCGCACTGGCGCTTGCCGCATCGATCGCCCTTCCGCTTCCGGCAGCAGCGCTCGACGACCAGCAGAAGAAGGAGTTCGGCGAATTCATCAAGCAATACCTGATCGAGAATCCCGAGATCATGCTCGAAGTCCAGGATGCGCTGCAGAAGAAGCAGGAAGCTCAGCGTCTGGTGAAGGCCAATATGGCGATCGAAGAGAACACCACCGACATCTTCGATTCGAAGAACGACGTCACGCTCGGCAATCCCAAGGGCGATGTCACTGTCGTCGAATTCTTCGATTATAATTGCAGCTATTGCCGGCATGCGCTTCCCGACATGCAGGCGATGCTGAAAAAGGACAAGAACGTCCGTTTCGTCCTCAAGGAATTCCCGATCCTCGGGCCGGATTCGGTCGCCGCCCACAAGGTGGCCGACGCCTTCCGCAAGCTCGCACCGGAAAAATATGCCGATTTCCACGTCGCCCTTCTCGGCACCGAAGGCCGTGCCTCCGACGAAACAGCGATCGCGGTTGCCGCTTCGCTCGGCGTCAGCGCGGACAAGATCCGCGCCGAGATGGCAAAGAGCCCGAATGACGGTATAGTCCAGGCGACCTACCAGCTCGCCTCCAGTCTCGGCATCAGCGGCACGCCGTCCTATGTGATCGGCAACGAACTGGTGCCTGGCGCCGTTGGGCTCGACGATCTCGAAGCCAAGGTCAAGAACATGCGCAGCTGCGGCAAGACCGCCTGCTGAGCAATCAAAGTGCTGCGCACTTTTACGCGACATGCTTGAGCGACCGTCAGCCCATCAAATCGTCAAAATCGAAGTGTTCCAACCATGTGGACAAATGTGGCACGATTGCCGCTGGGCAATCCGTAAGGGCTTTCATTCAGCCTTCGCGGAGTCTATAGGTTGCCGTCGTACATTTTACGGAACATTCGATGACGCAAACGATTTTTGTCCTGAACGGCCCCAACCTGAACATGCTGGGTAAACGAGAGCCCGGTATTTATGGCGGCAAGACGCTCAAGGACATCGAGGTGGATTGCAAGGCTGCAGGGCGCGAGCTCGGCTTCGATATCGACTTCCGCCAGAGCAACCACGAAGGCACGCTCGTCGATTGGTTCCATGAGGCCGACGACAAGGCTGTTGGCGTTGCGATCAACCCCGGCGCCTACGGCCATACGTCGATTGCGCTGCACGACGCGATCCGCGCCATTTCCATTCCGGTAGTGGAGGTGCATATCTCCAACATCCATGCGCGGGAAGAATTCCGCCACGAGTCGATGATCGCGCCCGCTGCAAAGGGCATGGTCTGCGGCTTCGGGCCTTACGGCTACATCATGGCGCTTCACGCGCTGAAGAACATCACGGCATAAGAATAAGACAGGGCAACACCATGGCTGAAAAGAAATCGGGTATCGACCAGGCACTGATCCGCGATCTCGCCAATATTCTCAACGAAACGGATCTGACGGAGATCGAAGTCGAGCAGGATGACCTGCGCATCCGCGTTTCGCGCGCCGGCACGCCGCAATATGTCCAGGCGCCAATCGCGGCACCGGCCTTTGCCGCGCCCGCTGCCGCGGCAGCCGCTGCCACACCTGCGGCAGCTCCCAGCCGCAACCCGGCCAATGTCGTCAATGCACCGATGGTGGGCACCGTCTACATGGCGCCGGCTCCGGGCGCGCGTGCCTTCATCGAAGTCGGCGCAACCGTCAAGGAAGGCCAGACGCTGATCATCATCGAAGCGATGAAGACGATGAACCAGATCCCTTCGCCGAAATCAGGCAAGGTAACCGAGATCCTCGTCGATGACGGACATCCCGTCGAATACGGCCAAGCCCTCGTCGTCATCGAATAGGCCCATGCCCATGATTTCGAAAATCCTCATCGCCAATCGCGGGGAAATCGCCCTTCGCGTGCTCCGGGCCTGCAAAGAGCTCGGCATCGCCTGCGTCGCGGTTCATTCCACCGCCGACGCCGATGCCATGCATGTGCGCCTTGCTGACGAAAGTGTCTGCATCGGCCCGCCCTCCTCGCGCGAGAGCTATCTCAACATCCACCAGATCGTCGCCGCCTGCGAGATCACCGGCGCTGACGCCGTGCATCCGGGCTACGGCTTTCTGTCGGAGAATGCAAAGTTCGCCGACATCCTCGAAGCCCACGGCATCACCTTTATCGGGCCGACGGCGGACCATATCCGCATCATGGGCGACAAGATCACTGCCAAGACAACGGCGCTGGAACTCGGCATTCCCGTCGTTCCAGGCTCGGACGGCGAAGTGAAGACCGAAGAAGATGCGCTGAAGACAGCCGCCGAAATCGGCTATCCCGTGCTGATCAAGGCAACCGCCGGTGGCGGCGGACGCGGCATGAAAGTCGCCAAGAGCGAGGCCGACGTGATTGAGGCCTGGTCGACGGCGCGCACGGAAGCGGCAGCCGCCTTCGGCAACGATGCCGTCTACATGGAAAAATATCTCGGCAAACCGCGCCACATCGAAATCCAGGTGTTCGGCGACGGCGAAGGCAATGCCATCCATCTAGGCGAGCGTGACTGCTCGCTGCAGCGGCGCCATCAGAAGGTCTGGGAAGAGGCGAATTCGCCGGCCCTTAACGTCGAGCAGCGCATGAAGATCGGCCAGATCTGCGCAGACGCCATGAAGAAGCTGAAATATCGCGGTGCCGGCACGATCGAATTCCTCTATGAGAATGGCGAGTTCTATTTCATCGAAATGAACACCCGCCTGCAGGTGGAGCATCCGATCACCGAAGCGATCA
Source organism: Rhizobium brockwellii (assembly GCF_000769405.2). NCBI lineage: Bacteria > Pseudomonadati > Pseudomonadota > Alphaproteobacteria > Hyphomicrobiales > Rhizobiaceae > Rhizobium > Rhizobium brockwellii. The sequence goes on along the minus strand of NZ_CP053439.1, from coordinate 1,728,012 downwards.
CCGGCATCGACCTGGTGCACGAGCAGATCCGCGTCGCTTCCGGCGGCGGTCTCTCGGTGACGCAGGACGAAGTGCATTTTTCCGGTCACGCCATCGAGTGCCGCATCAATGCCGAGCACCCGCGCACCTTCGTACCCTCACCCGGCACGATCACGCATTTCCACGCGCCGGGCGGCCTTGGCGTGCGCATCGATTCCGGTGCCTATCAGGGCTACAAGATCCCGCCCTATTACGACAGCCTCATCGGCAAGCTGATCGTGCACGGCCGTACCCGCGTCGAATGCATGATGCGCCTGCGCCGGGCGCTCGACGAATTCGTCGTCGACGGCATCAATACGACGCTGCCGCTATTCCAGGATCTCGTCTCCAACCAGGATATCGCCAACGGCGACTACGACATCCACTGGTTGGAAGACTACCTGGCCAACACACCGGCGGCATAGGACAGGAATGGCAGGATCGCGCAGGAAGTCACCAGGCATCACCCCTGACATTCTCCTGCGCGCCTATTCCATCGGCCTCTTCCCGATGGCCGAATCCGCCGACGACCCGGAGATCTTCTGGGTCGAACCGGAACTGCGCGGCGTGCTGCCGTTCGACCATTTCCATGTTTCGAAAAGCCTTGCCAAGACGGTGCGCAAGAATCCCTTCGAGATCCGTTTCGATCACGCTTTCGATCAGGTCATCGCCGCCTGCGCGGAGGAGACATCCGGGCGTCCGAGCACCTGGATCAACAAGACGATCAGATCACTTTACTCGACGCTCTTCGACATGGGCCATGCCCATACGGTCGAAGCCTGGGAGGGCGATGAACTGGTCGGCGGTCTCTACGGCGTCTCGCTCGGCTCGGCCTTCTTCGGCGAAAGCATGTTCTCGCGCCGGACGGATGCCTCGAAGATCTGCCTCGTTCATCTGGTCGACCGGCTGCGGCAAAGGGGCTTCACCCTGCTCGACACGCAGTTCACCACCGAGCACCTGAAGACGTTCGGAGCGATCGACGTTCCGAAGGCCGATTATGCCGCGATGCTGACCGAAGCGATGGAATCGCCGCACCTTCAGTTTTGAGCCAAACGCTGCATGCTTGGCGGCACGCGCTGAAGTGTCGCGCAAAACTGTCCCGCGGTTTTGCGCGACATGCGGAAAACAAAGACCTAAAGCACGAGGAGCGAATCTGAAGATTGCGACGCGCTTTAGCGCGCGGTCGCCTTGGTGCCGTCAGGAGCCGGGACGTCCGAGCTTGTCTTGCAGTCCTTCAGCCAGACGTCGTAGATCGGGTGCTCGACGGCGTTGAGGCCGGGGCTGGCGGCGAACATCCAGCCGGTGAAGATGCGGCGGATCTTGCGGTCGAGCGTGATCTCGTCGACCTCGACGAAACCGTCGATCTTCTGTGCTTCCGACTGGTCGCGCGAATAACAGGCCTTCGGTGTCACCTGCAGCGCGCCGAACTGGACCGTCTCATTGACATAGACGTCGAAGGTCGTGATGCGGCCGGTGATCTTGTCGAGGCCGGAAAAGACGGCAACCGGATTTTCGATGCGTGCGGCATGTGCCGCAGCCGGCGGAAGCAGGGCCGAGAGCGCCAGCAGCGATCCGGCGGCACGCAGCACCTTGTTCCGCGTGAAGAGCTTCATGTGTACCCGTCTCCAGACATTTTCAGTTCGCGGCCGCGGTCAAGCGCGGCCAACCTGCGGGTAAAGGTCAATTGTGGCCAAAAGCCGGGTCTTGGGTTTGCCCGGTCGGGCCGTCTCAGTTGCCGGGCGTCCAGGCGTCGTAATCGCCGGTGACGCGCGGACGTTCGCCCGGAACGGCGATGGAGCCCGGCGGACGATAGGCCTGCGGCGAACCGGTATGGTTGGGACGGTGTGCCTTCTGCCATTCCTTGGCGACGTAGGTTTCTTTGGACGGGGGAACATCGGTGCGATGATGCATCCAGCCATGCCAGCCCGGCGGAATGGCGGAGGCTTCGGCATAACCCTTGTAGATCACCCAGCGCTTCGGCAGACCATAGGAAGACATGCCGCCTTCGTAATAGACGTTGCCGAATTCATCCTCGCCGACGCGCTTGCCAAAACGCCAGGTCGCAAAACGCGTGCCCATCGTCTGACCGTTCCACCAAGTAAAGGTCTGAACCAGAAGATTCCACATGTCTTTTCCTTGTGCCCGCCAGATGCGAGCCAAACCAGAATTCGTTTCCTCGCTTATGCCGTCGTCAAGCCGAATTGTCCAGCGATTCCACGACAGCCACGGGTCATTTCAAAGCCATCTTGAAGCCCAGATGCGAGGGCCTGAAGCCCAGCCTTTCATAGAAACGATGGGCATCCCTACGCACCGCGTTCGAGGTCAACGCTACCCGCCTGATGCCGCGGCCTTTTGCCTCGGCAACGGCGAATTCAATTATCAGCGCACCGACATTGCCACGAATGCCGGCAGATCTTCCTTGCGCGCCTGGTGAATGCGAATGTCGGCTAACTCGACCACCACGGCCTCAATGCCCTTCGAGCGGTTTTTCGAAGATCAGCGCCGGAATGCCGGATTGCCCGGCCCCGCTATTCTCGTTGCGGCCGATCTCGGTGAAGCCGTGCGAGAGATAGAAAGCGATCGCCGCCGCATTCTGCGGCTCGACTTCGAGACGCATGATCTCCGCATCGGGGAAGCAGGTTTCGAGTTCGGCGAAGATGTCGCGGCCAATACCCTGGCGCTGCAAAGTCGGCCTGACATAGAGGAGATGCAGCATGACCGTCTTCGTCAATTGCTGCGACATTGCCGCATAACCCATGCCGCCGATATTGCGGCCGTCATCGGCAACGAGGAATTCGGCATCCTTTCGCACGAGGCGCGTCTTCAGCGCCGCCGGCGAAAAGAGATGGGTGATCAGATCCTCCACCTTGGCTCTGCCATGCAGGCTGTCATAGGTGGCATGAAAGCTCTCCACCAAGAGGGCGCGCACCTTCTCCAGGTCGCGCTCGCCGGCGGTGCGGACGAAATACACCCGCTTATTCCTCGATGCCGAGCTTTGCCTTGACGAGGGCCTGGACAGCCTGTGGATTGGCCTTGCCGCCGGTCGCCTTCATCACCTGGCCGACGAACCATGCTGCCATGGTCGGCTTCGCCTTGACCTTTTCGACCTGATCGGGATTGGCGGCGATGATCTCGTCCACGGCCTTTTCGATCGCACCGGTATCCGTCACCTGCTTCATGCCACGCGCTTCGACGATCTCGGCAGGATCGCCACCTTCGGTGAGCACGATCTCGAAAAGATCCTTGGCGATCTTGCCAGAGATGGTTTCGGCCTTGATCAGATCAATGATGGCGCCGAGCTGGGCCGGTGAAACCGGCGTCTGCTCTATGTCCTTGCCGGTGCGGTTCAGCGCGCCGAGCAGATCGTTGATCACCCAGTTGGCGGCCATCTTGCCGTCACGGCCTGCGGCGACGGCTTCATAATAATCGGCGATCGCCTTTTCGGAAACGAGCACCGAGGCGTCGTAGATCGACAGGCCGAGCTCGCGCACGAAGCGCTCCTTCTTGTCGTCAGGCAGTTCCGGCAGATCGGCTGCGAGCGCCTTGATGAAGGCGTCGTCGAATTCGAGCGGCAGCAGATCAGGATCGGGGAAATAACGATAGTCGTGCGCATCCTCCTTGGAGCGCATCGAGCGCGTCTCGCCCTTGTTCGGGTCGAAGAGGCGAGTCTCCTGATCGATCTTGCCACCGTCCTCCAGAATGCCGATCTGGCGACGGGCTTCATATTCAATCGCCTGGCCGATGAACCGGATGGAGTTGACGTTCTTGATCTCGCAACGGGTGCCGAAATTCTCGCCCGGACGGCGGACGGAGACGTTGACGTCGGCGCGCATCGAGCCTTCGTCCATGTTGCCGTCGCAGGTGCCGAGATAACGCACGATCGAGCGCAGCTTGGTCATATAGGCCTTGGCCTCGTCGGACGAGCGCATGTCGGGCTTGGAGACGATCTCCATCAGCGCAACGCCGGAACGGTTGAGATCGACATAGGACATGGTCGCGTGCTGGTCATGCATCGATTTGCCGGCATCCTGCTCCAGGTGCAGGCGCTCGATGCCGATCTCGATATCCTCGAACTGGCCCTGGCGGTCCGGCCCGAGTGAAATGACGATCTTGCCCTCGCCGACGATCGGATCCTTGAACTGCGAGATCTGATAGCCCTGCGGCAGGTCGGGATAGAAATAGTTCTTGCGATCAAAGAGCGAGCGCTTGTTGATCTGGGCTTTCAGGCCGAGGCCGGTGCGCACCGCCTGCCTGACGCATTCCTCGTTGATGACGGGCAGCATGCCGGGCATGGCGGCGTCGACCAGCGAGACGTTCGAATTCTGCGGCTTGCCGAATTCCGTCGAGGCGCCGGAGAAGAGCTTCGAATTGGACAGCACCTGGGCATGCACTTCCATGCCGACGATGACTTCCCAGTCGCCGGTGGCGCCGGGGATGAAGCGTTTCGGATCAGGCGTGCGGACGTCGACAAGGGTCATCTGATGCTCTTTGCAGGCTGTTCTTTTCCACTGGTGAGGTAAAGGAAATGGCGTGCCGGTGCAAGGCTTTCGCCATCGGCTGCATCGCGGTTTTGCCGTCCGTTAACGGAGCCACGGTAGGGTTCCCCGACGACGATGACCGATATTATCAAATGGGCCTTGCTGTTTCTGGCGCTGAACCTCTTGGTGTTCTCGATCTATTTCTTCGACAAGCAGGCGGCGCGCCACGGCAGGCGACGTATCAGCGAACGCACGCTTCTCCTCGTTGCGCTGATCGGCGGCAGCCTGGGCGCGCTGGCTGCACAGCAGCTGCTGCGGCACAAGACGAGAAAGGAGCCGTTCCGGTCAATCCTGGCGGCAATCCTGATCCTGCACGGCGCACTGATTGCTGTGCTGGCCTTCTTGCCGCAATGGAGCCCTCTCCTTCTTTAAGATTCTTGAAGCATCAGAATTCCAGCCCATAGCCACCTTGGCCATCCGAAACGAGCTGTTTCGTCAGTCCAACGGAGGGCACGTCGCGATCGAGCTTCGGATTGTAGGCAACCGAGAGCCAGTGAATGCTGTAGCCGTGCTTCTGGAAGAAGCCGATCGCCTCGCTATTGCCGGAATGGGTCTGCATCGCCGCCTTCTCGAGGCCCTGATCGGCGATCTCCTTTTCGATGCGGACGAGAAGGGCCGAACCGAGGCCCTGGCGGGTGAAGGCGGGATCGATCCAGAAATCCGAGATGGTTTCGTCCAATCCCTCGCGCGCCGCCCAGCCTGCGACCTGACCGTTCTGCTCGACGACGGTAATGGTCAGCCAGTCGTTTTCCACGAAGTTCCTGAAGGCGTTGCGCGCTGCGTCGATCATCGCGTCCGATTCGCCGATCGACGCCATCGCATTTTGCCAGGCCCTCAGCCCGATCTCGCTCAATAGCTCCGCTTCACCGTCGCGGGCATTGCGAATGTGGATCAACGACACCTCCGCGTTACCCCTCAACTAGACCATTGAGTCGCGGAATTTACCAGTACCTCCAAAGGGATGATCGGCCAAAAACAAGGTTTTCGACTGGTTTTGACCTGAGACCACGCTCTTGACCGAATTTTCCAGGCTGAATAATAGGTCTTATCGAGGTGTTTTATGTTGAGCCTGCCTGAGACCCGGTAAAGGCCCTGCCCGCAAGTCCGCTTGCGCGCATGGGCCCGAAAAAACGAAGCCCTGACGTTCGAATGAGCGCCAGATCGTTTTTGTGCGCCCTGCCGGGCGCGATACCGGATCTCAACACATGGACATTTCTCGCACGGAGCAGCGCATCCTGCATCTCATGGCCCAAGGCGGCCGCATTGAAATTACCCGCGACGACGACAGGAAGATCGAGGCGGTCAGTTGCTTCACTCGCGACGGCTGGCTCTATCCCGGCGTCGACCTCGATCTCTTCCGCAGGCTGAAGCGGCTGAGGGCAATCAAATCCTCAGGCGGCCACCCCTACCGGATCACCGAAAGAGGGCTGAGCTTGGTCAGGTCGCAGTTGAACAACAGGTAAATAGCGGTACCCCCCCGATCGCGTCTCGAACGGGCGCGATCGGGGGGTACCGCCTCAAGCCTTTGCCGAGAGTTCCGTCCGCATCGCCGACCACTCGTCGACCATCGTGCCAGTGCCGCGCGCCTTTCCGGCGCGGCGATACCAATAATCGGCGTTCCAGTCATCGCCCTCGATGCGATGGCAAAGCGCGTGGCCCCAGTCGAACGGTTGTTCGCCTTCGTGGCCCTGGCAGATGTCGTGGACCGCCTGCCAATCCGCGCCCATGGTGAAACCACCGGCAGCAAGGCGATCAACGGCCTCGATCAATTGCGCAAGATCATTGCTGGCCATAAAACCTTCTCCTGGTTCCGGCTATCAATCAGTCAACCATGCGGCAAAGCCGACGGCGCCGACCGCTTCATGGTCGGCGGCCGCTATTCTTCGGATCGTTAGGTCCGTTACCACCACTTGGCGGGCGCAAACCGGCCGGCCGCCTGCTCGATGACATGGGCGGTCTTGAAGAGGGTTTCTTCATCGAAGGGTTTGCCAATCAGCTGCAGACCGAGCGGCAGGCCCTTATGGTCGAGGCCGGCCGGCACGGCAATGCCGGGCAGGCCCGCCATGTTGACCGTCACCGTGAAGATGTCGTTCAGATACATCTTCACCGGATCGGCGGCGAGGTTCTCATCGGCAACGCCAAAGGCGGACGACGGCGTTGCCGGCGTCAGGATGGCATCGACGCCGGCGTCGAAGGCGAGTTCGAAATCGCGCTTGATCAGCGTGCGGACCTTCTGGGCGCGGATGTAATAGGCATCGTAATAGCCGGCCGACAGCACATAGGTGCCGATCATGATGCGGCGCTTGACTTCCTTGCCGAAGCCCGCGGCACGCGTCTTCTCATACATGTCGACGATATCCTTGCCGTCGACGCGCAGGCCGTAGCGCACGCCGTCGTAGCGCGCGAGGTTCGAGGATGCTTCGGCGGGAGCGACGATGTAATAGGCCGGAAGGGCGTATTTGGTGTGCGGCAGCGAGATGTCGACGATCTCGGCGCCGGCATCCTTCAGCCAGGCGATGCCCTGGCGCCAGAGGGTTTCGATCTCATCCGGCATGCCGTCGACACGGTATTCGTTCGGAATGCCGATCTTCATGCCCTTCAGCGACTGGCCGAGGGCTGCTTCGTAATCCGGCACCGGCAGATCGACAGATGTCGTGTCCTTGGCGTCGACGCTTGCCATCGACTTCAAGAGGATGGCGGCATCGCGGACGTCACGGGCGATCGGGCCTGCCTGGTCGAGCGAAGAGGCAAAGGCAACGGTGCCCCAGCGCGAGCAGCGGCCATAGGTCGGCTTGATGCCGACGGTGCCGGTGAAAGCGGCCGGCTGGCGGATCGAGCCGCCGGTATCGGTCGCGGTCGCACCGGCGCAAAGATGCGCGGCGACGGCTGAAGCCGAACCACCCGACGAGCCGCCCGGAACGAGCTGCTGGTTGGAACCTGTGGCACGCCAGGGATTGATCACCGGGCCGTAATGCGAGGTCTCGTTGGAGGAGCCCATGGCGAATTCGTCCATGTTCAGCTTGCCGAGCATGACGGCGCCGTCATCCCAGAGGTTCTGCGTCACGGTCGATTCATAACGCGGCTCGAAACCATCGAGAATGTGACTGCAGGCCTGGGTGTGAACGCCGACGGTGGCAAAGAGATCCTTGATGCCGAGTGGAATGCCTTCGAGGTCACCGGCCTTGCCGGTGGCGATACGCTCGTCGGAGTTCTTCGCCATGACGCGGGCGAGATCCGGCGTGACCTTGATATAGGCGTTCAGCCGGCCATTGGCCGCATCGATCGCCGAGATATAGGCTTCGGTCAGTTCGATCGCGGTGATTTCCTTGGCGCGCAGCTTCTGGCGGGCTTCGGCAATGGTCAGGCTGGTGAGTTCGCTCATCGTGTTTTCGCTTCAGATCTGGAAATGGCAACAGGGTCGGAAAGAGGCTTCGAAGCCTTATTCGACGACTTTCGGCACCAGGAAAAAATTGTGCTCGGTGACGGGCGCATTGGCGACGATATCGGCTGCCTTGCTGCCGTCGGTCACCTCATCGGTCCGCTTCTTCATCGCCATCGGAGTTACCGAGGTCATCGCCTCGACGCCGTCGACATTCACTTCGGAGAGTTGCTCGACGAAGCCAAGGATGCCGTTCAGCTCGCCGACCATGCGATTTGCCTCGTCCTCGGAGACGGCAATACGGGCAAGGCGGGCGACGCGCTTCACGGTGGCAAGATCGACGGACATGACATTCTCCGGATAGGATTTTTCCTACCCGCTATAAAGGCCATGTCCGCCTGACGCAACGGGGTTTCGTCAGATCGACAGGCTCTCGGAAGGCCTGATCGCCTTCACATCCGTCTTCGATCCGTCCATGCCGGCAACGAATTTTTCGGCCGTCTGGTCGATGATCGGAAAGGTGCCATAGTGGCAGGGGATTGCGGTCTTGAAGTTGAAGTAGCGCCGGCAGGCAAGGGCTGCCACCGCGCCGCCCATGGTGAAGCGGTCGCCGATTGGCACGAAGCCGATATCAGGCTGGTGCAATTCATTGATCAGCGCCATGTCGGAGAAGATGTCGGTATCGCCCATGGCAAGGATCGAGGCTTCGTCGTCGAAATGCAGCATCAGGCCGTTGGCGTTGCCGAGCGCGTGCGAGACACCGTCCTCGGTGATCTGGGCGGAGGAGTGCAGCGCATTGGTAAAGGTCGCCGAGAAGCTGCCGAGCGCGATCGTGCCGCCGGTATTGCCCATCTCGATCTTGTCGACGCCCTTGGAGCCGAGCCAAGCGGCGAGATCGGCATTGGCGAGAACGACGGCGCCGGTTTCCTTGGCGAGTGCGACGGTATCGCCGACATGATCGCCATGGCCATGCGTCAGCAGGATGTGGGTAATGCCTGCGGACACATCCTTGATATCCTGGCCGGAAAAGGAGGCGTTATAGCTGAGGAATGGGTCGAGCAGGATCTTCGCCTTTGCTGTCTCGATGCGGAAGGCGGAATGGCCGAGCCAGGTGATCTTCATGAAATGTCTCCTTCTTTATGGGATGCAAAGCCGGTTTCGATGCCACATCAAAGAATGAGAGCGTGATGTCATCCGAAACCGCTCACATTTTTCGGCGTCATGCCCTAAAACGCGTCGCAATCTTTCAGATTCGCTCCAGCATTTTAGATCTTTGTTTTTACGCATGTCGTCATCGCAAAACCGCGGCACACTTTTGCGCGACATGCTTTAAGGACATATCTTATGCGGCCGCAAAGAAAAGCAGCGGCGACTTCAATTTCTTTTGACGGGATGAAACGGCGATGACGGTGTTGACGATCGAGGAAATGGCTGAGACGCTTGTCCCGCGACAGGCAATTGCCGGCCTCGATCTCGGCACCAAGACGATCGGTCTTTCGATGTCCGATCTCGGGCGGCGCTTCGCCACGCCGCGCACCGTGATCCGCCGCGTCAAGTTCACCATCGATGCGCGGGCGCTATTGGACTTCGCACAATCGGAAAAGGTCGCAGGCTTCGTTATCGGCCTGCCGATGAACATGGACGGATCTGCGGGTCCGCGCGTACAGGCGACGCGCGCCTTCGTGCGCAACATGGAGCAGAAGACGGCGCTGCCCTTCGTCTATTGGGATGAGCGGCTTTCGACGGTTGCGGCTGAACGGACGCTGCTCGAAATGGACGTTTCGCGCGCCAAGCGGGCCGAACGGATCGATTCGGCCGCGGCAAGCTTCATCCTTCAGGGCGCGCTCGACAGGCTTTCCTTGCTGGCAAGGTCTGATGGAGACGAATTCAGCGCCTGACGCGCCTTCCACCAGGCGATGATCGACTTGCGCTTCCGCAGACCGATAATGGCGAAAACGACGAGGCTGTCGACGGCGATCGCGCGGGCAACCAGCGGCGGGATGGTCTCCGGCGGAATGCCGAGCGCCTTGCCATAAAGCTCAAAGGTCAGGTCATGGACCTGCCGGCTCAGCATGAAGATGCCGAAACTCATGTCGTAATAGGAGAGCCAGTACCATCCGCCCAGAAAGACGATGGGGCCGGCCCAGAAGATCAGAAACCACTTCATGCGGCCTCTCCTCCATGCTTGCGCGCCACGGGCAGATCGAGGGAGACCAACCAGACCGACAATGCCATGATGCAAAGCACCAGCGCGGGAATTGCGATATCCAGCGCCAGGACTGCGAAAAACATCATCGCCGTCACCAGAAACGCGACTTTAGCGATCTTGGTTCCCATGGGCGTCACTCGGGGCTTCTACTCATACCATATCTGCTCACCGCCACACTGTCGGGTTAACCACCCCCACGCAACGTAAACCATTTGTTAAGGTTAACGCAGGCCCCGCCCCTGTGGATGAGGCAGGTATCAGCCATAGACGCCGCGCACGATGCGCTTCAGCGCGGTCGCCGCCTTCTCCCAGTCCTTGGGCGTTTTCAGCGACAGGCCGGCGCATTGGCCGCCGGCCGCGGCGGCGAGCACAAGGTGCTGGATCGCGGCGATGACGATAGCGTTGACGGCTGTTGCATCTACGCCCTTCGGCGGCGCCAGCGAGCCACGCATACGCTCGAGCCAGAGCGCAAGCGCCTTCGAACGCGCCTCGGACAACCGCCTCACCTGCTCGGTGTTTTCCGATATCTCCCAGGCGAGGATGCGGCGCATCAGCGGATCGTTTCTCAAAGCGTCGAGGAGGAGAAGCGACAGCCGCTCCATCAGGTCGCCATAGGTGAGCAGGAACATGCCGCCGGCGTCTTCCGGAATGCGATCCTTCACCCATGTGCCGAGATCGGTGCCGATCGCCTCGATCAAGCCGTCGAGGCCGCCATAGTAACGATAGATCAGTTGCTTGTCGCAACCGGCGCGGCGGGCGACCGCGTTGATGCCGAAATTCTGGAAGCCTTCCTCGGCGAGCAGCCCCTTGGCCGCGGCAAGGATGGCGCGCTCGGTGGCGCCGCGATCACGCACCCGCCGTTCCGGCTCTGCGACGGCCCCGGGTGAGTTCTCAAGATTTACGGCTTCATTCAGCATGATCGACCCTTCCCCGCTGTCACCAATCGGTGAGTAGCGGGGAGACTTCATGCAATCAATCCTATCCCTTTGGGAAGATTGTGGATATTCGAGCCGGACGGTTGATTGCACGTCGAACGGATCTGGAAAGCTGCACGCTGGGCGGATCGGATCCGCTCAGAAATCTCGTCCTGGCGGTTGATCGTGATGGACGAACCCGGCATAGCTGCATTATGAACAAATCTAACAATCTCCGCTAAGGCCCTGCAATGGTGAACTATATCGAAGCCTCTACCGCGCCCCCGAAGAATACGGGCGCCATCCGGCTTTATGATGCTGAAGCATTCGAGGGTATGCGCAGGGCATGTCAGCTGACCGCGCGCTGCCTCGATGCGCTTGCCGACATCGTCAAGCCCGGCCTGTTGACCGATGAGATCGACAGGTTCGTCTTCGATTTCGGCATGGATCACGGCGCCTATCCGGCGACGCTGAACTATCGCGGCTATACCAAATCGACCTGCACCTCGATCAACCACGTCGTCTGCCATGGCATTCCGAACGACAAGCCGCTGCGTGACGGCGATATCGTCAATATCGATGTCACCTTCGTGCTCGACGGCTGGCACGGCGATTCCAGCCGGATGTATCCCGTCGGCGTCGTCAAGCGTGCTGCCGAGCGGCTGCTCGAGGTTACCTATGAATCGCTGATGCGCGGCATTGCCGCCGTCAGGCCCGGCGCCCGCACCGGCGCGATCGGCGAGGCGATCCAGACCTATGCCGAAGCAGAGCGCTGTTCGGTGGTGCGCGATTTCTGCGGCCACGGCGTTGGCCGGCTGTTCCACGATTCGCCGAATATCCTGCATTACGGCCGCGCCAATGAGGGGCCGGAGCTGCGCGAAGGCATGATCTTCACCATCGAGCCGATGATCAACCTCGGCCGGCCGCATGTGAAGGTGCTGGCCGACGGCTGGACGGCAGTGACCCGCGACCGCTCGCTGTCGGCGCAGTACGAACATACGGTTGGCGTCACCTCCGATGGCTGCGAGATCTTCACGCTGTCGCCTGGCGGGCTCGACCGCCCCGGCCTGCCGTCGCACAACGGGTGACGGTCTGATGGCAAAGGGGCCTGTTTCGACATCTTCCGACGACGAACTGCCTTTCGAGACAGAAGAACCGATTGCCGCCGATGAACGTTCGTTCTTTGGCGGACAGCCGCAGAAACCGTCCGCACCAAATGCCAGGGCCGCCCTGCCCGCCTCGCTTGCCGGCCAAGAGCATTATCACGGCCATCGCGAGCGATTGCGTGACCGCTTCCGGGAGCTCGGCGACACCGCGCTTGCCGACTACGAAATCCTCGAACTGCTGCTTTTCCGCCTGATCCCGCGGCGCGACACCAAGCCGATCGCCAAGGCGCTGATCGAACGGTTCGGCTCGCTCGCCGGCGTTTTCGGTGCGCCTCAGGCGCTGCTGATGGAAGTCAAGGGCGTCGGAGAGGCCGTGGCGCTCGACCTGAAGCTGATCTCGACTGTCGCCCATCGGACCCTGAAGAGCGAGCTCAGGACCAAACAGGTCCTGTCCTCGTGGTCTTCTGTCATCCAGTATTGCCATGCCGCCATGGCGCATGAGACACGCGAACAGTTCCGCATCCTCTTCCTCGACAAGCGCAATGTGCTGATCGCCGACGAGGTGCAGGGCCGCGGCACAGTCGACCATACGCCGGTCTATCCGCGCGAGGTGGTCAAACGCGCGCTCGAGCTTTCGGCCACGGCGATGATCCTCGTCCACAACCATCCCACTCACCTCTGTTGATCACGCTGGATCACGCTGGATACCGCTGATTCACAAGGATTTTTGGGGTTGTCGTGCAATAGGATATCATGGCATATTGGGGTCGGTTTTAGGGGGATCAGAGCCTCTTTTGACCCCAGTCGCCGACCCCACAAATCCGTCTGGCGACCCCACTAGGAAGCCGATGGAGAACCCCAGTGCCAAGCCTTACCGATGGAGAAATTCGCCGCGCCCTGAAAGAGGTCGAGCAGACCGGAAAACAGCTCAGCCTCGTCGATGGCGAAGGACATGGAACCGGGCGCCTCATCCTTGTGATGAAGCCGATGCCCACCCGCATCACTGCCGACTGGATGGCCCAGCAGTGGCGCGATCAAAAGCGCATCAAAAAGAAGCTCGGGTCATATCCCTCGATGCCGCTCAGCAAGGCGCGAGAGGTATTCAGCCGCGACTTCGCGGACATGATCCAGAAGGGCCGCAGCATCAAGATCGCCGGCGACACGCGGCCAGGCACCGTGGCTGATCTCTTCGAAGCGTACGTCGCCTATCTAAAGGACGCGGGGAAGTCGTCCTGGAAGGAGGCAGAGAAAGGGCTCAACAAGATCGCCGACACGCTCGGGCGGAATCGCCCTGCCCGCGACATCGAACCGGACGAGATCACCGCCATCCTCCGCCCCATCTATGAACGCGGCAAGCGATCGATGGCGGATCATGTGCGAAGCTACATCCGATCGGCTTTCAGCTGGGGCCTGAAATCTGAGCACGACTACCGCTCGGTCTCCGCGCGACGCTTCCGTCTGGTCTACAATCCTGCTGCGGGCATACCGACGGAACCCAAGAAGGTCGGAACGCGCTGGCTGGACGAGGATGAGTTCCTTCGTCTTTACCGCTGGCTCGAATGCCCCGATGCCCCAGTGCATCCGCCATACACCCGCGCGGTCAGAATTCTGATGCTGACGGGACAGCGTGTCGAGGAGATAGCACGCCTGCACGTCGATCAATGGGACGCGAGAGAACGCATCATCGACTGGTCGAAGACTAAAAACGGGAAACCCCACGCGATCCCAGTGCCGAAAATCGCCGCCGAACTCATCGAGTCAATCACACCCAACGCTCATGGCTGGTTCTTCCCCTCGGCCACCGATCCGTCCAAGCCGGTGAGCCACGGAACCCTCTATTCGTTCATGTGGCGCCAGCGGGACCGCGAGGTCATCCCATACGTGACAAACCGCGATCTGCGGCGGACATGGAAAACGCTCGCTGGCAAAGCCGGCCTGTCCAAGGAGATCCGGGATCGCTTGCAGAACCACACGCTGCAGGACGTCAGCTCCAAGAGCTATGACCGATGGAACTACATGCCGGAGAAGCGCGCGGCGATGGCAAAGTGGGACAAGTTCGCCCGGATGCTGCTGACTAAGAAGAAAGGCAGCGGCACGCTGAAACAGGCGGCCTGAGCGTGCGGACTCTAGTGACTGCCGCCGCCGCGACGGCCCATGGCATCGCGGCGGAGCGCGGGGCCATGGGCCAACGGCGAATTTGTGCAACACGTTGTTGCACCGTGCCGCTTCGCGATGACGGCGCCGCGGCCGCTTCGCATGTCATTCCTATTGACCAAACATAGCTCCAAGGCTATATCGACATGTGGGAAGTTAGACTTGATGACGCCTTTGAGGTGGAGTTTCTGGCCTTCGAGCAAGGGGTGCAAACCGAATTGCTGGCGATCGCCAAGCTGCTTGCCGATTATGGCCCACAGCTTGGTCGCCCGCACGTCGACACGCTCAAAGGGTCAAGGCACGCCAACATGAAAGAAATGCGCTTCGGGGCCTCTGATGGCGAATGGCGTGCCGCCTTCGCCTTCGACCCGGAGAGGAAGGCAATCCTGCTGGTGGCGGGTGATAAATCTGGCGGTAGCCAGAAGCGCTTCTACAAGCAGCTTATCGCGAAAGCGGATTTGCGGTTTTCCCTGCATCTGGAAAGCCTGAAAGCCGCGAAGAAGGGAATGTAAGATGGGCCGGAGCCTGGATGAGTTAATCGCCGCGCTGCCTGCGGAAGAGCAGGCGGCGATCAACGCGCGGTATCGGGACCTGAAGCAGGAGGTTGAGGGTCTGCGCGAGTTGCGCCAGATCGCCGGCAAGGCGCAGGCCGAGATCGCCACCGCGCTTAATATAAAGCAGCCGTCGGTCTCCAAGATAGAGAAGCAGGCCGACATGTATCTCTCGACGCTACGCAGCTATGTCGAAGCCGTCGGGGGCAATTTGGAACTTGTAGTCAGGCTTCCCGCCCGGGCGGCGATCCGCCTTCAGAGCCTCGGCGACATCGGATCCGCCCCTGTTTCGGGCAAGTCGAGAACGCATAGTCGCACAAAGAGCGGAGCCGCTGGAAAGCTCGCCGCGAAGGCGGGTTGAGCTGTGCGGCACGTAAAAACATGACCACAATAGTGAAAAACAGACTCGGTCAGGAGCTTAGGCGATATGGGGCAGACGAGGCCGCGTTGCGGTTACTGGACGTCGATGGTCCCGATTTGCTGCCTTACGCGACCCTTCTCACTGCCCGAGAGGGCGGGAACGAAGATTTACAAGCGATCGGTGCAGTCTACGAGTGGCAGAACACTCCGCTGATATTCTTGGTGGCCGATGATCGGCTCCAGGACGACCATCAGCGATTGCACAGGATCCGACGCCTCATCGCTATGCGCGGCGATGCCCCCTATCTCGGCGTCGTCAGACCAGGGCGTTTGGACGTATATCACGTTGGTTTAGATTCCTGTTCACCCGAGCAGGCGCAAGTCACTGTCGGCATCCCCGAAGGGCAAGAGATCGCGACCTTTGCCCACTTGGCCAACGCGCGCCCCGGGCTGCCAACCGGCCAGCGGCAATGGATTTCGCAGGTCGTTCTTAAACTTCTGAGTTCCTCCATCGATACTCTTAAGGAAAATTGTAGCGTCGGCGATGATGACGCCATCTCGCTAGTCGGACGTGCGCTCTTCACGCGCTTCCTTGGCGACCGTCATTTGCTGGGGCCACTCGGCGTAGACGCCCACGGCGCAGCTGAACTGTTCGATGACATAAGGCGAGCGGAAGCAACGTCCGAGTGGTTGGACTCGACCTTTAACGGTGATTTTTTGCCGATGTCTTCGGGGATCTACAAGCAGCTACCTCCCGAGGCGTTCAAGGTTCTGGGAGATATTTTACGCCGAGCACCGGACGGCCAACTATTTCTCGGTTGGGCGGAACGCTGGGACAACTTAGATTTCGCGCACATTCCGGTAGGCGTGCTCAGCCAAGCCTATGAGCATTATTTGCATCGGCATGCACCAGAACGTCAACGGCGCGAAGGCGGCTATTATACCCCTCGGCCAATTGCCGACCTGATGGTCAGAGGGGCACTTGGCGCACTAGCGCGCGATGGACACGCCGCTGACGCGCGCATTCTTGACCCTGCTGCAGGAGCAGGCGTCTTCCTCCTCACCGCTTTCCGTCAGCTTGTCGCTGAACGCTGGCGGCGCGATGGCGCTCGGCCTGAAACTGAAGTGCTTCGCCGGATCCTTTATGACCAGATAACCGGCTTCGACATCAACGAGGCTGCGCTTCGATTTGCAGCACTGGGCCTCTATTTGATTTCAATCGAACTGGACCCCCACCCCGAGCCTGTTCGGAAACTCAGGTTTGAGAATCTGCGTGACCGCGTCTTGCTGAAGGTGGGTGATGAAACCAGCGCCGAGCGAAGCTTGGGAAGCCTCGGACCGAACGTCGGCGATGAGCATGTAAATCGGTACGACTTGGTGATCGGCAATCCGCCCTGGGCAAGTGCAACGCAACTTCCAAATTGGGGCGAGGTACAATCGATCATCAAGCGAATAGCGCGAACCCGTCTCCCTGCGGAAGTTCCTCCCCCACCTATTCCCAATGAGGTGCTCGACCTACCGTTCGTATGGAGAGCGATGGAGTGGGCAAAACCGCAGGGCCAGATCGTGTTTGCACTGCACGCCCGCGTGTTGTTCCAGCAAGGTGACGGCATGCAGGATGCTCGCCGCGCTCTGTTCCGCGCGCTCGACGTCACCGCAATCGTGAATGGCGTCGAGCTGCGACAGACGCGCGTCTGGCCAGAGATTGCCGCGCCCTTCTGCATTCTTTACGCAAGAAACCAGGTTCCGCCCCAAGGGGCCGGATTTCGGTTGGTCAGTCCCAGGCTCGAAGGCTCGCTAAATAGCGCGGGGAGCATGCGTATCGACGCTGCAAACGCGGAGATGGTCACCTCCGACGAGATCGCAGAGAGACCGGAAATTTTGAAGACCCTGTTCCGCGGCACTAGGGCAGATCTTCAAGTCTACGATCGCATAAGGGTTCAGACGCCGCTCAGACTAGGTGACTATTGGCGCCAACTCTTCGGGTCTGAAGCGGGTCGCGCGAAGTATGCCGGTAATGGATATCAAAACCTGCGCAAGAGCAGCCGCGTTCGCAAGAACGGCGACGGTCTCCCCGGTGTCTCGGCCAAATACCTTCATGATTTGCACGAAATTTCATCCGAATCGATGTCGAGCATCCTTGTCGATGCCAGTCAGCTTCCACTGTTCAAACACGAGCGAATCCACGATCCGCGGCCGCGTTCCTTGTTCGAGGGCCCCCTCCTTGTGGTTCAAAAAGCCCCACCGGCGGCAATCGGAAGAATAAAGACCGCCGTCACGTTGAGTGACGCAGTCTTTAACACGAGCTTCTATGGCTACAGTGCGCGTCATCACCAGGAGGGCAGCACACTTGCCCGATATCTCAGCTTACTCATCGGCAGCAAAGTCGCTCTTTGGCAGGTACTGATCACGAGCGGCGAGTTCGGTTTTGAACGTGACACTATTGAAAAAGCTACAATCGATGGCTTGCTGATCCCGACGCTCGAAGACCTGTCAGCCAGTGATCGGATCGACCTCGATCGCTTGTTCGAGGGCGCTCAGTCGGGTGAAGAGGACGCTTGGGCTAATATCGATGAGTGGGTCGCAACTCTCTACGGCCTGCGCTCACGCGACCTTCAAGTTATCCTGGATACTCTCGAATTCAATCTACCCTTCGCTAAGAATAGGAACCGAGCACAGGCACAACCTAGCGAACAAGCCGTGCAAGATTTTTGCGCCGTGCTTAATGTCGAGCTTAAGCCATGGGCCAAGCGCTTCGGACGAGCCATTGAGGCAAAGCCTGCCAGACGCCTCGACGCATCGCCCTGGCGAACTTTGTGTATAAGCTCGAGCGGTAGAAGCGGCCTCGCCGCTGATGGGACGAGCCTAAACTGGCACAAATTCCTGCCGCTGGCTGACCATTTCGCAGCGACAGAGGTCTCATTTGTCGATGAAGCCGGTTGTCTATGCCTCGGTCGCCTTGATCAAGCACGCTACTGGTCGGAAAGCCAGGCGAGACAAGTCGCCCAGCGGGTTGCCTGGGAACACATGGATATTTTGAAGGGGCGAGAGACCGCGTGACCTCTTTAGCCTCGTCGCCCCGCCTCAATCAGATTGACGAATTGACCCGAGGGTTGGAACTACCCTTCGCGGCGCTCCACGACGAGCATCTTACCGTAATCGCCGAAGTGCTCGCGGCAGCATGGGCAGAACTCAGTCGCACTCAAGCAACGACGCTGCTGACCGGGTCCGAGGCCGAGGTCAATGCGCTGATGGAAACGCGACTTACGCAGATGCTTGAAGAGCATCCAATCTGGGAGCAACTGGTCCGCACGGTCACGAGAGGTAAGGAAACCCTCAGCTACGACGGCAGTCATCTGGAAAAGCGACCCGATATTTCGATACACCTGTCGGCCAGAACACCTGCTTTCCCGCTAGTTGTTGAATGCAAGCTTATCGACGCCGCAACTCGAAAGGGTCACGATCTGTATTGTGACAACGGCCTGAAGCGCTTTCTCACCGGAGAGTACGCCTGGGCCACGCGCGAAGCGTTCATGCTTGGATATGTCCGAGACAACTCGACGATCACTTCAGCACTCTCGCCCTTCCTTATCGCAAGCCAACAGCGGCGCCCGCAACCCTATGCCATCGAGGAATTGCCCGCTTCGGGCGGGGTTCCCTTACTTGATTTGGCAAGATCGCGCCATGGACGGGCATTTCGTTATCCGACGCGCACCGCTCCGAGAGACGACCCAGGATCAATAGCCGTCTGGCACCTCTGGCTCCCAACAATCAGCCCGGCAAGTTCGAGATCATCTCCGAGCCTCGACCGAGCAGGTCAGGAAGGGCCCAGGCAATCACGTTCGGGAAGTCAACGTTCTAAACGGACCAAACGGGCAGTTTTCGGATCATAAACGTGTCCGGTGATCGTTCCGTCTCTGATCCGGCTCACCGCCTCATCGACGGCAAATAGTGGCACCAAGAACCACTCCTTAGGCACGATCGGCTGGCCGAAGCGATCCTTGATCTCGACATCCAGCCGCGCCGCGCCAAAGACCTTGTGGATCAAGGTTTCAAGCTTCCCGCGGTTGACGTTGTAAAGCTCGTAAGTAGCGACGATCTCGACATCGGCCATGAGGTAGGTTGGATCGAGGCGAGCGTTGGCGATACGCCGCTCCACGCTGCCGCCCGTCACACCGATCTTGTGCAGGATTTCACGGTTCGCAGCGACCAACGGATGGTCGGCTTTGCTGCGCAACACGTAAATCGTTCCGCTCGCTTGATCGCCATCGCCAGTCTGGTCGTCGAACAATGGTCCGGCGCTCGGCTCGGTGATCCGCCGGCCAGCCTCATCTTTATAAAGTGCGCGCTGGAGCGACCGCAGCAGCAGGTCGCTTTCGGTGCCATTGGAGTAGATAACCCTGAGCCGCGCGTCGGTTTCGCCGTTCGGCGCCTTTATCGTCTCTCCGACCTCGGCGACATAGGCGGTCTGGCCGCCAAGGATGAAGAACTGGCCCGCCTGAACGTCGGCCTTGAGGAACCCGGCATCCTTGACGAACGGCCTTGTGGTGCGGAGCCCCCTTTCGAGGTCACTCTGTACCTGTTCGAATAGCGGTTTGAACGTTTCGAAATCGGGGCACTTTTCCCGGCTCGCGATTTCTTCGGCCTCGCGCTTTTCGGCGCTGGTGCGCACGTGGCGCAGCTTGGTGATGTCAGATGAACCCGCAGCACCTTCCAGTTCGGCAAGCAGCTCATCGTCGTCCATTGTGTCCGGCGGCGCAGAAGACGTGACCGGCGCGCCCGTCAACAGCCCCCGGTTATCAAGGGGCGCAAGGACGGACCGGCACTCTTCGAGAGCGCGCAGTCGGTCGAGCCGAACGGCATAGAGCCGTTCAAGTATGTCGCCATCCTCGCCGTGGCTTGGAGCGTGGCCGTTTTTCTCGACGAAGCGCTGAATCTCCTCAAAGCCCGCGATGATGCGCTCCTCCTGGGGCGAACGGCCGCCCTTCTTTTCAGGTTGCGCGAAATCGTCGAGCTCCGCACGCAGTTCATCAAGGCCGAGATCACTCATAGCGACCCTCGTCCTTGAAGCGGACGAACGCGGCAGCGCCTTCAGCTAGGTGCTTCTCCCAAGCGTCGGCCGAGCTGATCGATGGCAGCCGCCCCCGCTCCCGCTTGAACTCAACGGCGCGCTTGGCGATCACCTTCGCCTCTTCGGGAGTCAGGCTGGTCCGCTTGGCGGCAATCGCCGCGGCGACCTGCTTCAAGCTTTCCTCACTCATCGTCTTGGCGAGGATCGCATAGGCCTCCCCGAACGGATTGATCCGGTCGATCAGGTCGATGTCCAACTCGCGCACGTCCATCGCGAACTTGCGCACACCATCGACAAAGGCGGTATTCGCACTCTCCTCGCCGAGCGAGCTGCCCGCCGCGACTTCCTTGGCCTTCTGGGTCAGATTCAACGCCGCCACAGCATGCTGACGCACGGCCTCCTGATCCTCCGCGTCGAGATGCGGGAACTTGTCCTTGATGATCTTACCCATGCGCACCTGGGTCAGTTCCTCGGGGACGAGTTCCTCGTCGAAGAGGCCGCGCTCGATCGTCGTCTTATCCTGCACGAAGGCAGCGATCACCTCGTTCAGGTCCTCTTGGCAGATCCGCGTCGCTTCCTCGCTCTTGGGCGTCGCAAGGCCTTTGATCTCGATCTGGAACTTGCCGGATTCCTCGTTGAAGCCGACGTTGCACTTATTCGGATCGTAGCCGCCCTCACCATAGTCGAAGCCAGGCGTCGGCTCGTTTTGCGGATTCTTCGGCTTGAACTCGAAGCGAGGAGCCAACACCTGCTCCATCAGTAGGCTTGCCGCGATCGCTTTCAACGTGTCGTTCACCGCTTCGGTCACGATGTCG
Source organism: Rhizobium brockwellii (assembly GCF_000769405.2). Lineage (NCBI taxonomy): Bacteria > Pseudomonadati > Pseudomonadota > Alphaproteobacteria > Hyphomicrobiales > Rhizobiaceae > Rhizobium > Rhizobium brockwellii. The sequence goes on along the minus strand of NZ_CP053439.1, from coordinate 1,706,897 downwards.
TCGGCGGCGGCAGGCTCGGCAATCAGGTTTGAGAAGCGGGCGCGGGTCTTGCCCGGTGCATCACGGGTGGCGCGGCCAATGATCTGCACGATCTCGGTCAGGCTGGAGCGGTAGCCAACCGTCAGCGCATGTTCGCACCAGATCCAGTCGAAGCCTTCCTTTGCCATTCCGAGCGCAATGATGATGTCGACGTGATCGCGGTTGTTCTTCTGCGTAGGGTCTTTCAGCGCGGCGGACACGCGATCCCGCTTGACTGAATCGTCATCGACGAGATCAGCGATGCGCAGTATCTGGCCTTCCGGCGTCTTGACCAGTTGAAACCCCGTGGAGAGATCGGTGCCCTGCCACGTGCCCAGCTCCTCGATGATGTGCTCAACTTCTTTGATCTTGTCCTTCGTGCTCTCGCGCGAGTTCACGTTCGGTATGTGGATGATCGTCTTCTCTGTCGGATTCAACACCTTCAGAATGTCGTCGGCGTAGGAATCCGAATAGAAGAAATAACCGATGTCGAGCTGCTTCAGATACTGATAGCCGTTGAGCTGCTCATAATAGGTGTAAGTGACGCTCTCAAACCTGCCTTCGTCCTGCGGCGCCAGCACCGCCTCGGCGTCGCCCCGGAAGTAGGATCCGGTCATCGCGACGATATGCACGCGGTCGCGGGTGATCAAATCGCCCAGATGGATGCCGAGCTTGTTTTCGGGATTAGCCGAGACGTGGTGGAATTCGTCCACCGCGATCAGCCGGTCATCAAAAGCTCCGATCCCGAATTTGTCGACGGCGAAGCGGAATGTCGCATGGGTGCAGACTAGCACCTTGTCGTCGCTTTCAAGGAACGCGCCGAGCGAATTGACCTTGCCGCCATTGTCGTTACCGGGCGCGTCACAGAGATTCCACATCGGCTCGACGTGCCAGTCCGCCCAGAAGCCATGCTTGCTCAGCGGCTCGTCATGGAAGCTAGAGCCGATGGATCTTTCCGGCACGACGACGATGGCTTGCTTGACGCTCTGATTGGTCAGCTTGTCGAGCGCGATAAACATCAATGCGCGGCTCTTGCCCGAGGCTGGCGGTGACTTGATCAGCAGATATTGCTCGCCCCGCTTCTCGAAGGCGCGCTCCTGCATAGGCCGCATGCCGAACTCGTTCGCCTTGGTCGAGCTGCCGTTGCTGGCATACTTAACCGAAACGGAGGGGACTGATTTTGGCGTATTATCGATCATTGCTTGCTCGCCTGTTTGTGGCCGGTGCGGTCTTTCAGGATGGCCTTGCCGAACCAGTCGGGCACGTCATCGATCTTTGAATCGAATATGTTCTCTGGCACCGCTTGCCAGAACGCGACGATCGCATCTGAAAATGCTTGAAACTGCTCGTCGCTCGCCTTTAGATGCGTGTGGTCGCGATACTCCACGCTTGAGAACGCGGCGCCGTGAAACGGGTCATCGAAATATTCAGGATACTTTTGCTTGAGATCCTCAAGTGACTTCCCCTTACCGTGCTTATAGACGTTAACAACAAGACGGCACGCATCAAGCGTTTTGAAGTAGTCCGTGCTACGCACTTCCCACCCAATGCTTTCCAACAATTCGGCGATCTGCACGAAGTCAGCCGACCACACTTTGAGCGCGGCGGCGTCACCTCGGTGCCAATGCTGAATTTCTCGTACCAGCCAATCGCGCAGTTGCTTGTCCCATTCATGGAACATACCCGCGACGACGCTCAAGCGCGTCTGGTCTCGCATGTCACTGAGAAGAGTATAGAACTCAATACCGGCGTCGTTGGCAGCTTCGTAGAGGTCGCCAGCATCATGCCGATCAGGATCAAACCTTCCGCTACTTCGCTGAAGCCATTCTTCGGCAGCCTTGTCGGCTTCGGACTCGATGTCTTCAAACTGCGAGAGCAAGCGCCTTCTCGCTTGCTCGACATAGAAGAGGTGGCCGGCAATCAGAGACTGCCGAAATGGATCCCACATCTGGAACAACACATAGTCGCTCATGCTGTCGCCGCCATACGTCGCTTGGTGGCGTTGCTCGATCCTGTCATCATTTTGATGTAAAGGTCGAATAACTTTTCAAGCCTTTCGGTGTCGTTCTTGAATCGACGGCCGATATAGATGCGCTCGAGCACCTCGTCGTTACGGTCGTGAGCTGCACGGAGGTCGTCGGGCATGGTCGCTGGATCATAAAGTTCGGCGATCGTCGCTGGGAAATGGGCCTCCCGGGCCAGCAGGATATTTTCTGCGCAGCGAATGAGGTCCACTCTGTTCTTGTCAGTCAATATCGGTACCGGAAACGTATTCCAGCCCAGGTTGCTAGCGTAGCGCAGTCGCGTTTCCAGCTTCCCACATATCGTCGAGACCCACGTCAAATGGAGCTTTGAACTCAGCACCGACAGATCGACTAACGTTGGATCGTAAATCGCGTGTCCGAGATGCGTTATTATAGCGTCACCGCTCATATACCCAACTGGCAAGTACTCTCTGCGCTCCGACGATACCTGCGGCACAAGTATTTGGCAGCGCGTTGCTTCGTGTCGATACCTGAATTGGTGAGGACGGGAAATTAATGTCCTGGCGACATCGCCACCGGTCTCGCGATAGGAGCGCACAGATGCAATGCGAGGGGCCACGGCGGGATGCGAGGCAGCGAAGTCGAGTTCGTCGTCGTTAAACCAAAGGCAAAACCGCAAAATGCCGTCAATGAACTCCGACGTGCCCAGGACAGGCCGGATGTTGCCGCTAATTTCTGGGAAGCTGCCTCTAAGTGCTTGGGCCTCATGGCTATCCAGAAAAAGGTGACCGCCGTCGTATGCCGCATTGCCAGTGATCATCTTGGAAAGACCAGAAATCGGCTTCGTTTCCGACTGCACGATCCGATCCGGTCCCTCGACGAGATAAGGACTGATATTGGACACTTCGCGCCGCGTATTTCCGTTATAGATGTATTTTGCGCCCGGCTTCCGTACTCTCAAACCCAAAATTGTGCAGGAAACTCCGGCGTTGTTCGCTGCGTTGTTCGCCCATTTGAACGGTGCGTATGCAAACTCAAGCTCGCAATTGGCTCGGAAAACCTCCGGCCAGAGCACGGGGACATGGGTGCCCTGATTGATCGAATTAGTAGTAACCAATGCAGCCTTGTCAAATGAATCTATAAATCTGCAAGCTTTAACAACGAACCCGCATACGTAATCTAAGTTCTTATGCTGCCCCCCGGAAAAAATGGCAGCGAGGTCGCTTTTCTGTTCAGCACTTTGTTTCTTTCCGCCGATGTACGGCGGATTTCCGCAGATGTAGGTCTCGCCGCCCTCATTCTCGAAATCGATCTGCGCTTGATTGAGCGGCGTATGAAACAAATCGTCGGCGTGGTGCCTCACTCCCGTTCCCGTCGGCGGGCAGATGCTCAGCCAATCGAGCCGCAGGGCGTTTCCGCAGGTGATCCAGTTCTGGGCATCAAGCGGCAGGAAATCTCGCAGGGCCTCTTTCTGGCCGCGATAGAGCACATCGCACTGGTATTCGGCGATAATGAGCGCCAAGCGCGCGATCTCGGCCGGAAAATCGCGCAGTTCAATCCCGCGAAAATTGGTCAGAGGAATTTCCGTGCGTTGATCGGCTTCATCACGGAGGCGGTTGATTTCCGCCTCGATAGCCCGCATCTCCTTGTAGGCGATGACAAGGAAATTGCCCGAGCCACAGGCGGGATCGAACACACGGATCTTCGACATGCGTTTGCGCAGGTTGAGCAACATGCGTGCATTGTCGCCGGCTTCCGCCAGCTTCTCGCGCAGATCATCGAGGAATAGCGGGTTCAGCACCTTTAGGATGTTCGGCACGCTAGTGTAGTGCATGCCAAGCGCGCCGCGCTCGTCATCGTCGGCCACCGCCTGGATCATCGAACCGAAAATATCCGGGTTGATCTTCTTCCAATCCAGGCTGCCTATATGCAGCAGATAGGACCGAGCGATGCGGCTGAACCGCGGCACATCCGTGCTGCCGGAAAACAGCCCGCCGTTCACATAGGGGAAGCCATCGGCCCAGCGCGGGATACCCGCTGCAACTCGTTCCGTTGCCTTCGTGTTCATAGCGCGGAACAGTTCGCTGATCACCTCATGGGTGTTGGACGAACCCTTCGCGCTCATCTTCTCGATGGCCGACGTGAAAACGCCGATGCCGTTAAAGATGTCGGTATCCTCCGCGAAGAAGCAGAAGATCAATCGCGCCATAAAGTGGTTCATGTCGTGGCGGCGCTGCGCGGTGCCCCATTCGGGGTTGTCCCTCAGCAGCTCGACATAGAGCCGGTTGAGGCGGCTGGTCGCTCGAATGTCGAACGAGCTTTCGCGGACCTGCTTGACCGTGGTGATGCCAGCCAGCGGTAGAAAGAAGCCGAAGTGGTTGGGGAAATCCGCATAGGTGCACGAGACCGGCGCATCGTCGATCGTTAGGTCTTCGGCTTCGAACAGCTCGCCGTCGGTCGCCAACACGAAGCGCGCCTTCGCCCGCGCCGTAGCCGGGCTGGTCTTCAACGCTATGAGCGTGCGCGTCACCTCACCTGGCTTGCAGGTAGCGATGTGAATGTTGTTGGTCTGAAGCACGCCGCCCAGATCGGACTTGTTTGATTCGCCTTTGCGCAGGCGCTTAAGGGTGGTCTCCTTGTTCCCGAAGGCCTCGAGAAACGCGTAGGGAAACTCGTCGGCGTCGAACGGCCGCTCCGCGAGCGCCGAGATGGCTTCTTCGATTTCAACCGCGTTCATGAGCGCCCTGTCTGTCGTGCGGGGTGCCAGCGAACGGTTGGACGTCAATGCCGTCGGCCTTGTGCATCGCCTCGGCCAGTTCGTGATCGAGTTGACGCATCAACCACTCGCGGGCCGGCAACCCGAACGCCTTCTCAAGCCGGATCGCCATTTCAGGCGAGATGCCCGATCGCGCGTTCAGCAAGTTGCTGAGGGTCTGCCGATCCACGCCAAGAACGCGTGCTGCGTCGGTCACGCTCAGCCCGTGCTTTTCGAGGCATTCCTGCCGAACCACTGATCCTGGATGCATCGCCCAATCGACTCGCTTTAAACCCTATAGCGGAACCCTATAGTGATAATCGACACTCGACAATTGCCGCAGAATTGAGCCCACAGCTTTTTGGGGAAAGCCTTCCCCTGCGTCCGAGCCCTGCGGTCTCGACCGACCCCTTCTGCGGGAGACCCGCAACGCCCCCTCAGAGTGAGAGTGCGGACCGGTTTCCGTGACGGGTGAGTAGCTGGGAGAGAGGCTCCCGCGCCCGTCGTGGAGATTGGTTCCATGAACATGCAAGTTCTCGATACGCGCCGTGCCGCGCCCGGCGGTTACAAGGTGGATGTCAGGCGCGGCGAGCGGGTCGGCCGCGTCTCGTCTGAGTGGTTCTCGCGTCCGGCTGACGAACGTTACCTATCGCTCACCGAACTGGCGCGATCGGTGCGCGACCGCGCCGATCGCAGCAAGACGCGCGTGGTGGAAAGCGCGCTCATCCATGTGGAGGCAAACCGCAACGATGCAGAGCGGCTGGCCCTGATCCTGCCGGGCACGGATGCTGCAATCGCGCCCACACACTGGTCCTTCGGCCAACTCGCCGGCCTGGTCGGCGCACCCGCCGCTTATCTACGCCAGCTCCCGGCCGCGCTCGCCGCCATCAATCTGCAATATGGCCTGACTTCCAATCGCGCCGAGCAGATCAAGACGCTGGAAACCGACGACGGCCGGATGGAACTGCGCGCCGTCACCGGGCCGGATTATGGGAGGATATTCGACGCAGAACTGGTGGAAGCCGTGCAGCGCATCGCCGGCAACGGCACGGGCGACACCCGCTGGAAGGTGCCGGGTGTGCTCGACTGGTCGACCGGGATCTACAACCCCCGCGTCGACATCACCAAGGATACGACCACCCTCTATGCCTCCGATCGCGACGTCTTCCTGTTCCTGGTCGACGACCTGAATCCGATCGAGGCTGGTCGCCTACCTGACGGATCGCCCGACCTCTATTTCCGGGGCTTCTATTGCTGGAATTCCGAGGTCGGCGCCAAGACCCTCGGCATGGCGAGCTTCTATCTCCGCGCGGTCTGCCAAAATCGGAATTTGTGGGGCGTGGAGGATTTCGAGGAAATCACCATCCGCCACAGCAAATACGCCGCCAACCGGTTTGCGCATGAGGCGGCCCCGGCACTGTTGAACTTCGCGAACTCCTCGCCTCTGCCCTTCGTCAACGGCATCAAGGCGGCGCGCGAGCGGATCGTGGCGAAAACGGACGAAGACCGCACCGACTTCCTGCGCCGTCGCGGTTTCTCCAAGGCCGAGGCAGGGAAGATCATCGACACGGTGCTGGCCGAGGAATGCCGCCCGCCCGAGAGCATCTTCGACTTCGTTCAGGGCATCACCGCCGTCGCCCGCGACAAGCCGCATCAGGACGCCCGCCTCGACATGGAAGCCAAGGCCAAGAAGCTGCTCGATCGAGCCGCCTGATTTCCGCGAAGCCGGGAAAGCGGTTTTCCGTGCCTCCGGCTTTGCGCTTCCGTGTTTCTCTGGTCCACGGTCCGTGGCGCCGCCCCCTTTAGAGGAAGAGGGCGGCGCTTCGCTTTGTGACGGGTTGGAGGTTGAGAGAGAGGCTCTCGGCGCCCGTCGCGGAGTAAATCCCGATGGCTACTGCTGTTCAGAAGATCATCCTGTCGTCCTCGCGCGACATCCCCTTCACCAAGCTGGTGCTCAGCCAGTCCAACGTCCGGCGCGTGAAGGCCGGCGTCTCGATCGAGGATCTTGCGGCCTCGATCGCCCGACGCGGCCTGATCCAGAGCCTCAGCGTCTTCCCGGTGATCGACGCCGTGGGCGCTGAGACCGGCATGTTCGAGGTTCCGGCCGGCGGCCGGCGCTTCCGTGCGCTTGAGATGCTGGTGAAGCAGAAGCGCCTCGCCAAGGTCGCGCCCGTGCCCTGCATTGTCCGGGAGCGCGATGGCGCCATCCTCCCCGAGGAGGTGTCGCTGGCCGAGAATATCGAGCGCGCCCCACTGCATCCGCTGGATCAGTTCCGCGCCTTCCAAGACATGCGTGACAAGGGCATGACCGAGGAGGAAATCGCGGCCGCATTCTTCGTGCAGGTCGCCGTCGTGAAACAGCGGCTGCGTCTGGCATCGGCATCGCCCGCGCTGCTCGACGTCTATGCCGAGGACGGCATGACGCTGGAGCAGCTCATGGCCTTCACCGTGTCGAACGACCACGCCCGCCAGGAACAGGTCTGGGACGCGATTAAGGACGCCTGGTCGAAGGAGCCCTATCAGATCCGTCGCATGCTCACCGAGACCACGGTGCGCGCCTCCGACAAGCGCGCCGTCTTTGTCGGCCTCGACGCCTATGAGGCCGCCGGCGGTGTCACCATGCGCGATCTCTTCCAGTCCGACGATGGCGGCTGGCTGCAGGATCCGGCGCTGCTCGACCGCTTGGCCGCTGAGAAGCTGAAGGCCACCGCCGACGAGGTCGCCGCCGAAGGCTGGAAGTGGATCGAGGTCGCTGTCAGCTTCCCTTATGACGCGACCCGCGGCCTGCGTGAACTGCAGGGCGAGGCCCTCGACCTTACGACCGAGGAACAGGCGACGATCGACGCCCTAACCGGGGAGCAGCAGAAGCTCGAGGCCGAATATCAGGACGCCGACGAGCTGCCGGACGAGGTCGACCAGCGGCTCGGTGAGATCGAGACGGCGCTCGTCGCCCTCGAGTCGCGACCGGTCCGTTACGAGACCGATGATATCGCTCGCGCGGGCGTCTTCATCAGCATCGCCCATGACGGCAGTCTCGACATCGATCGCGGCTATGTCCGTTCCGAGGATGAAGCACCGATCCTCCCCGAGGGCGAGATTGGCGTGGAAGCCGGCGGCGATGTGGAAGTCGGCGGCGATCCGGCCGAACCGGCCGTGCAGCGGGCCGTCATCATGATCGGCGGCCAGCCCGCCGAGCCGGAGGACGACGAGGACGATGCGATCAAGCCGCTGCCCGATCGCCTCGTCACCGAGCTGACGGCCCATCGCACGCTGGCGCTGCGCAATGCGCTGGCCGACAATCCGCACGTCGCCATGACCGCGCTCCTGCACAAGCTGGTCTCCGACGCCTTCCAGCACCGCATGTACAAGGGCGCGATGGAGGCCTCCGTCAGCCACGTCTTCTTCCCGGTGCAGGACGATGGGTTGAAGGACAGCCCGTCTGCTCGCGCAGTGCACGGTCGTCACGAAGCCTGGGCGGGCGACATTCCCGCAGAGGACGGCGCGCTCTGGGACTGGCTGACGGCGCTCGATGACGCCAGCCGCATAGCGCTCCTGGCCCATTGCGTCAGCTACGGCGTCAACGCGCTCTACGAAAAGCCGAACCCTTACGGCGGCAACGGCGTCTCGCAGCATGGCCTCGACATGCGGCTCGGCCAGGCGGACCGACTGGCGCGCGCCACCGGCCTTGACATGGTGGACGTCGGCTGGCGTCCGACGGTTGGCAACTATCTGGGCCGCGTCACCAAGCCCCGCATCCTTCAGGCAGTCCGCGAAGGCGCCGGCGACCAGGCCGCGCAGCTCATCGACCATATGAAGAAGGGTGATATGGCCAAGGAGGCAGAACGCCTGCTGGCGGACACCGGCTGGTTGCCGGAGCCGTTGCGCCTGGTCGCTGAGCCCGAGGCGGCCACACCGGACACCGACGCCAGCGGCAAGGACGAAGGAGCTGAGCTGCCCGACTTCCTCGCCGACGACGACGAGGAAATCACAGCCGATGGCGAAGACGATGAACACCACCTCGTAGCGGCCGAGTGAGCTAGGGGCTGGAGCGACGAGCGCGCTCCAGCCCCTTTTTTATGCGCTGCGCTTAATGCGCGGCTGCACTCGCACACCGTCCACCCAGAGGGCGACCTTCCCAGTTGCGACAAGTCCAGCCGTCTCCGCCACGAACTGCCGCAGGGGATGCGTCCCGCTCACCCAAAAGCGGTGACGATATCCGACGGCAACCGCAGCATCCTTGAACCCCTTCAAGGCGTCGTAACCCGCAGCCTCCTGGATCTCGAATTGCACGATCCAGCGCGTGCGCCTTGGCCGCACGTCGTCGAGAATTTCGACAGCGACGCGATGCTTTAGCCGGGACCTGATTGTGACCGGTTCAATCTTCTTAGATGGAAATTTTAGGATCTGAGCCATCAGAACCTCCTTCGCTAGTGAAGCGGTTCAATGGTGTTTACGGGATCGGTGAACCGCACAGCCGAGACCCGCCCGCGCAAGTGCGGGACAGATCAGCGGCGGCCCGTTGACCGGGCAGTTCAGCTACTACAGCTCTTGCTGCAGGCGGTTCTTCTCAATGCCGCGTTATTTGCGGCGACCCTGAATGTCTTGGGATATGGAGTTCGCGCGCAGACGTTTCAAGCTTCGGCGTCATGCGAGTCTGATTTAGAGATCATCTCTGCAGTCTACCAAACCGCGACCTCCCACTGACCATTGACGCGGGCGAAGCCGATCGGCCGGTTCTGCGGCGTCGCTTTTGGCTTCGTCGAATCCATCACGATCTGCGTCATGCAGGTCACGCCCGGGCCGACGCCTCCCGGCGAACAGTCGCCGAGCTTCAGCGTCGCATTGGTCAGCGGTCCCGTGAACAGGCGGTGACGCCGGACCGCCGCCGTCGCCTCACCCTCCGTCGGCAGCGCGACCCCGGCCGCGACAGCCGGCGACGCGGACACCGGCGCAATCACAGGCCGCAGGACAAACCCCGTGCCAAACCCGACCGCCAGGCAACCCGCCGCAATAATGCCGATCGCGCTTCCCTTCATCTCGCCTGCCTCTTCCTTACCGGCACGGCGAACTCCAGCGAGCTGAGGCGCCGCGGCTTCTTTTCCCGGGAGAGTTTAGCGTCAGATCGCCGCCGCCGAAAGGCGGCGCGATGAGCCGGGCCCAGCCCGCGCCAGAGTGAGAGGATGGCCGGGACGGGTTTGAGCCCGTCCGGTCGAGAGAGAGCGCCGGGCCGGCTCGTCCCGTCTCCGCTCTCCGAGGTCTCTATCATGCTCCACGCTCCGCTTCCGGCTGCCGCCCCGGCAGTCTCGCTCCCGCTCGCGCCAGCGCCGCCGCCGGCCTCCGCCGTGCTGGCCGCCGCCGAGCATCTCCTCCCTCATCTTGAACAGGGCCGAGCGGTCGACGCAGGGTCACTGCGCACCGCCATGGAAGCGGCCTTCGGCGCGTCCGACGCTGCCGGCGCATGGGACTGGAAGACGGCCTATGACGCCTGCGAGGTCGCGACCGTCCTGTTCCTGCGCAAATACGGGAAGGCGCTTTTCCGCAAAGCCGCTTCGCCGGCTTCACGCCTTTCCGCGCTGACCAAGATCGTCAGCCTTTTGCCGACGCACACCCGTCGCTCCGAGGAAGCGCAGGCTTTCCAGCAATTCTCGACCCCGGTCCCGCTCGGTTTAGCCGCCCTGACCGCAGCATCGCTGACCCCGGCCGACCGCGTGCTGGAGCCTTCGACCGGCACCGGCCTGCTTGCGATCCTGGCTGAGATCACGGGCTCCGCGCTCATCCTCAACGAGCTTGCCGAAACCCGCGCCGATCTCCTCACCTCCCTCTTTCCGGCCATCCCCGTCACGCGCTTCGATGGCGCCCAGATCGACGATCATCTCGATCGGACGGCCGTTCCCAGCGTCATCCTCATGAACCCGCCCTTCTCCGTGATGGCGAACGTCACCGGGCGGGTCGCTGACGCCGCCTATCGCCATGTCGCCTCGGCGCTGGCACGTCTCGCCGATGGCGGCCGCCTGGTCGCGATCACCGGCGCGAACCTCTCACCCGATGCGCCTGCCTGGCGCGACGGCTTCATCCGCCTGCAGGAGCGCGGGCGTGTCGTGTTCACAGCCGCCGTTGCGGGCTCCGTCTATGCCAAGCATGGCACGACGATCGAGACGCGCCTGACCGTCATCGACAAGGCCCCGGCCGACGATCCCGCATGCTTTCCGGAATCTGCCGGCCTCGCGCCAGATGTTGCGACGTTGCTCGCATGGATCGACCAGCAGGTTCCGGCCAGGTTGCCGGTATTGCTACCGACAACGCACGCCGACGCGGCGGTCGCTCCCCGCACCGTGCGCGGCTATCTCGCCCAAGCCGCGTCCGCAGCGCCCGCGCGCCGAATCGCCCAGCCCGAAGGCGTGCTCCTCCATTATGAGACGATCGACTGGAAGCCGCCGGAGGGTGGTCGCCTGTCGGACTCGATCTACGAGACCTATGCGCTCCAGTCGATCCGCGTCCCCGACGCTCAGCCGCATCCCACCAAGCTGGTGCAATCGGCCGCGATGGCGTCGGTCGCACCGCCGAAGCCCAGCTATCGGCCGCTGCTCCCCGCCCACATCGTCAGCGATGGCGTGCTCTCCGACGCTCAGCTCGAGACGGTGATCTATGCCGGTGAGTCCCATGCCGAATATCTCGCGGGCGCCTGGACCGTGGACGAGACCTGCGATCTCGTCTCGTCCGCGCCCGACGATGCGAAAAACGCCGTCCGCTTCCGCAAGGGCTTCATGCTCGGCGACGGCACCGGCGCCGGCAAAGGCCGCCAGTCGGCCGGGATCATCCTCGACAACTGGCTCCAGGGCCGGCGCAAGGCGGTCTGGATCTCCAAGTCCGACAAGCTGCTCGAGGACGCCCAGCGCGACTGGTCGGCGCTCGGCATGGAGCGGCTGCTGGTCACGCCGCTGTCGCGCTTCCCGCAAGGCACCCCGATCCGTCTCGGCGAAGGCGTCCTTTTCACCACCTACGCCACGCTACGGTCCGACGACCGCGGCGAGAAGCTTTCGCGGGTCAAGCAGATCGTCGAATGGTTGGGCTCCGATTTCGACGGAGTGGTCATTTTCGACGAAAGCCACGCCATGCAGAACGCCGGTGGCGGCAAGGGGGAACGGGGCGATGTCGCCCCCTCGCAGCAGGGCCGTGCGGGCTTGCGCCTCCAGCACGCCCTGCCGAACGCGCGCGTCGTGTACGTCTCTGCAACCGGCGCCACGACCGTCCACAATCTCGCCTATGCCCAGCGGCTCGGCCTGTGGGGTGGCGAGGATTTCCCGTTCGCGAACCGTGCGGAATTTGTCGAGGCGGTCGAGAATGGCGGGGTCGCGGCCATGGAAGTGCTGGCGCGCGATCTGCGCTCCCTCGGCCTCTACACATCACGATCGCTGTCCTACGACGGCGTCGAATATGAATTGCTCGAACACCAGCTTACGCCTGAGCAGACCCGCATCTACGACGCCTATGCCGGCGCCTTCGCCGTCATTCACAACCATCTCGACGCGGCGATGCAGGCCGCCAACATCACCGGCGACAGCGGCACGCTGAACCGGCAGGCGAAATCGGCCGCACGCTCGGCGTTCGAAAGCGCCAAGCAGCGCTTCTTCGGGCATTTGCTGACCAGCATGAAGACGCCGACGCTGGTTCGCTCGATCGAGCAGGACCTCGCCGAGGGCCATTCGGCTGTGATCCAGATCGTCTCGACCGGCGAAGCGCTGATGGAACGACGCCTCGCCGAGATCCCGACCGAGGAGTGGAACGACGTCCGGGTGGACATCACTCCTCGCGAATATGTCCTAGATTACCTCGCGCATTCCTTCCCGGTGCAGCTCTACGAGCCGTTCACCGACAACGAGGGCAATCTGTCATCGCGCCCCGTCTTTCGCGACGGCCAGCCCGTCGAAAGCCGCGAGGCCGCCGCCCGGCGCGATGAGCTGATCGAGCGGCTCGCGTCGATGACGCCCGTACCCGGCGCGCTCGACCAGATCGTTCAGCGCTTCGGCTCCGACACGGTGGCCGAGGTGACCGGCCGCTCGCGCCGCGTGGTGCGCAAGGGCGACCGCCTTGCCGTGGAGAACCGAGCCGCCTCCGCCAATCTCGCCGAAGCCGCCGCGTTCATGGATGACCAGAAGCGCGTGCTCGTCTTCTCGGACGCCGGCGGCACCGGCCGCAGCTACCACGCCGATCTCGCGGCGCGGAACCAGCGCCTGCGCGTCCACTATCTGCTCGAACCGGGCTGGAAGGCCGACGCCGCCATCCAGGGCCTGGGTCGCACCAACCGGACGAACCAGGCACAGCCGCCCCGGTTTCGGCCGATCGCCACCGACGTGAAGGCCGAGAAGCGCTTCCTCTCGACGATCGCGCGCCGGCTCGACACGCTCGGCGCGATCACACGCGGCCAACGCCAGACCGGCGGCCAGGGCCTCTTCCGGCCCGAGGACAATCTGGAATCGCACTATGGGCGCGATGCGCTCCGGCAGCTCTATCTTCTGCTAGTGCGCGGCAAGGTCGACGGCTGCTCGCTCGACCGCTTCGAGTCGGCGACCGGCCTGAAGCTGATGGACGACACCGGCATCAAGGACGAGCTGCCGCCGATCACCACCTTCCTCAACAGGCTCCTGGCGCTGACGATCGAGTTGCAGGGCATCCTGTTCACGGCGTTCGAACAGCTGCTGACCGCCAAGGTCGAGGGCGCGATCCGCAGCGGTGTCTATGATCTCGGGTTGGAGACGCTGCAGGCCGAAAGCTTCATCATCACCGACAGCCAAGTGATCCATACCCATCCGGGCACGGCTGCGGAGACGCGGTTGCTCAACATCACGCGGCGCGAGCGCAACCGGCCGACCACGCTGGACATGGCGATCGACCATCTCGCCGATCCCCGCGCGCGGCTCGTCGTCAACGGCCGATCCGGCCGGGCCGCCGTGCAGATCCCGGCACCATCCATGATGCTCGACGATGGCGAGATCGAACGGCGCGTCTGCCTGATCCGGCCGATGGAGCAGCACTACGCGCCGCTGCGCATGATGGGCGAGAGCCATTGGGAGGAAGTCGATCGCGACAGTTTTGGGGCCGCCTGGGACGCTGAGCTGGCCGAGGTGCCGGAGTTTTCCGACAGCACCATTCACATCGTCGCGGGCCTGCTGCTGCCGATTTGGAAGCGGCTGCCCAACGAGTCGACGCGGGTCTACCGGCTCCAGACCGACGCGGGCGAGCGCATCATCGGTCGCCGCGTCTCCCCCGCCTGGGCCGCGAACGCCGGCGCCATGGGAGCTAGCACCCTGACGCCGGAAGGCGCGTTCACAGCGCTGATCGACGGCGCCACCATCCTCGATCTCACTGAGGGCATGCAGCTGCGCCGGGCCCGTTTGATGGGAACCAACCGCATCGAACTGTCGGGCTTCACCGACGCGATGCGCGATCGGCTGCGAGCCTATGGCCTGTTCAGCGAGATCATCTCGTGGAAGCTGCGCTTCTTCGTGCCGGTCGATACGTCGGGACCTGCCATTCTCGCCAAGCTGCTCGACACCTTCCCCGTCGCGCGCATCTCCGAGCGGGAGGCTGCGTGATGGCCCGGCAGGACGCCTCCGATCTCGCGCGCAGTCTCGGCCGGCAGGCCGAGGCGGTGTGCCGCCACTACCTGTCGAGCGGACGTCGCGAGGGCCGCTACTGGCTGATCGGCGACGTGCGCAACACGCCCGGCCGCTCGATGTATGTCCGGCTCAAGGATTCGCCCAAAGGTGTCGCGGGCAAATGGACCGACGCCGCCACCGGCGAACACGGCGATCTCCTCGACGTCATCCGGGAAAGCTGCGGCCTGGTCGACTTCAAGGACGTGGCCGACGAGGCTCGGACCTTCCTCAGCATGCCGCCGCCCGAGCCGGGGCCACGATTTCAGGAGCGCCAGCGGCCAGCACCAAGCGGCTCGCCGGAAGCAGCGCGCCGTCTCATCGGCATGTCGCAGCCGATAACGGGCACAATCGTGCAAGCGTATTTACGAGAACGCGGCATTACGGATTTACGCGGAACCGGAAACCTTCGCTTCCATCCACGCTGCTATTATCGGCCCGACGAGCACGCGCCGACCGAGACCTGGCCGGCGATGATCGCCGCTGTCACCGATCTCCATCTGTGGACGCCCCAAAAGACGCAAGTGGTATTTGGGGGATTGGCACGTAGTCGGATGCTGCCATCTGTCCGGCCTCTGATGCAGCACCGGAGGCTGCGGGCCCGTATGGGAGTTCGCGGACCGGAACCACTTCACGACAGCGTGCTCACGGCACGGTGGAAAGCCCTGGTTCTTCCGGCCCCGTCTCGCCGACTGTTGTGCCATACCCTCCTTCGACCGACTACGTCTTCCGACGACCCCTGGTCCGCCTTGGCTTACGCCGCAGCTGCGACCGGAGCTTTGTAATCCTCGTTCTTTGTAAGCAGCGCCCAGATGATCCGCGCCGTCTTGTTGGCAAGCGCGACGGTCACCAGCATTCGCGGCTTCCGGGCCAGCATTTGCTCGAGCCATGATCCTGCGGGCGCGCCTCGTTTGCTCGCCTGCAGCACGACCGCGCTACTGCCAATGATGAGCAAACGCCTGAGCGTTCGCTCGCCCATCTTCGTGATCGAGCCCAGCTTCTGTTTGCCTCCTGTCGACAGCTGCCGAGGTGCCAAGCCGAGCCAGGCCGCAAAGTCGCGACCCTTGGCGAAAGTCTCGGCCGCTGGAGCCAGCGCGGCGATCGCGGTGGCCGTGATCGGTCCAACGCCAGGGATCGTCATGAGCCGTCTTGCGATCGCATCCTCGCGTGCTCGCCGTGCGATCTCCTTGTCGAGATCTCCAATCCTGTCGTTCAGCTCCTCCAGCAAGGCGAGCATCGTGCGAAACATTGCCCGGGCTGCCTCAGGAAGCGACGAGCCGATCTCGTCCTCAAGCAGGTCGCCGAGCATCGCCACATGCGACGGGCCTTTTGGTGCTACCCAGCCATACTCGGTGAGATGACCGCGGATCGCGTTGATCAACTGGGTGCGCTGACGCACCAGCAAATCGCGGGTGCGGAACACCAGGGCGGATGCCTGCTGCTCCTCGCTCTTGATCGCCACGAACCGCATGTTGGGACGCTGCGCTGCCTCGCAGATCGCCTCGGCATCCACCGCATCGTTCTTATGCCGCTTCACGAACGGCTTCACGTAAGCTGGCGGGATCAGCTTCACGTCATGACCCAGGTGCGTGAGCTCGCGGCCCCAGTGGTGCGCGCCTCCGCAGGCCTCCAGCGCTACCGTGCACCGCGGCTGCTGCGCAAAGAATTCCAGCAGCTTGGCGCGACTGATCTTGCGACTGAACAGCGCTCGCCCACTCGCATCCGCGCCATGCGCATGGAAAACATTCTTGGCGATATCCAAACCGATTGTGGTAACTTCCGACACGGACGCCTCCTCAAGTGGTGTTCAACACCTCCACTATGGCACATCGATGCCGTCGGGGGGCGTCCACCCCATCACGACAAGATCACGGGCGCGCACCGAACCTGGCTCGATCCCCGATCGCGTGACAAGGCGCCGATCGACACGCCGAGGCGAGCAATGGGTGACCTTCTCGGCAACGCAGTGCGCTTCGGCATCGGCGGTGAGGTCATGGCGGCCGGCGAAGGCATCGAGACCGTCCTGTCGCTCCGACAGGTGCTTCCCGACATGCCGATGCTGGCGGCGCTCTCCGCAGCACATCTCGCCGCCATCCTGTTCCCCGATGCGCTGCGACGGCTCTACATCGTGCGCGACAATGATCCGGCCGGTGACGGTGCGCGTGACAGCCTGATCGAACGGGCGAACGTCGTCGGGATCGAGGCGATTGTCATCTCGCCAGCGCTCGGCGACTTCAACGAAGATCTCCGCACCTTGGGCATCGAGCATCTCCGACAGCAGTCGCGGATGCAGATCGCACCCCAGGACGTCGGAAAGTTCATGGCGCTGGCGGCATAGACCGGCACGCGAGAGCGGCATTGAGACGGTGCGTCGTCGTGCTCGCAGATGCCCCAACGTCGGAGGGGGACCGCGCCTCAGCCTTCGAGAGGGCGATCGGCCAGCAAACGGGCCCGCCCAGCAATGGCTGCGGCCGACGATTTTCCGGCGGCGCCTCACCACCCCACGCGGCAGGCCGCGTGGGGACCCCGGATCCGCGCCTTTCCATCGCGAGGCAAAATCGCCGGCCTCCGCCATCCTCCGCTGACGCTTCGGCCCTGCGCTTCGCTCCGGGTGCAGGGCCGGCCCGCCCGCCGGCTTTCGTCGCCATGAAGGCCGCGACGGTCGCGGTCCAACCGACGGAGCATCCTATGAGCGAGCACGACGACTTCGAACCGCATCACGCCTCATCACCCACCGACCATGTCCTCAATGAACTCCAGCTTCACGGCTATCGTCCCTTTGAGGATGAACCCGACCAGCGGCTCCTCCCAGACGGCAATGCTGTCGCAGGCGCGATCTCCGACATCTTCGACGCTCTGATCGGAACGTTGGAGGACACTCGCCTCGAACCCGACCTCGACGATCTCCTGTGGTCGACGGTCAACGTCTTTCACCGCGCCACCGACCGGATCGCGCGCGAACTGGACGACAACGAGCAGGCGCAACGCCGCGGGCAGCGTGAACAGGACGGCAGCGAGGTGAAGTCGGTCGAACTCGAGCGCCACATCGCCGAAGGCCAAACCCTGATCGAACGCCAGAACGCCTTCGAGCTAATGCGCGACCAGGCGGCCGAACATTATGAGCGCCACGTCGGCAAGACTTGGCTTCCGCGCAGCGGGTCAAGGGTCAACCACCGCAATCTCACCTCGGCGATGATCGACAGCCGCGACTTCCTGGCAGCGAAGCGGCGTGCCGAGCAGACGATTCTTCTTCCCCCTGGTCCGAAAATCCTCGTCACCGGCGGGCTAGACTTCAACGATCACCGGCTGATCTGGGCCAAGCTCGACCAGGTGCACGAAAAGCACCCGGACATGGTGCTGATGCACGGCAAGTCACCGAAGGGCGCCGAGAAGATCGCATCCCTTTGGGCGACGAACCGGAATGTGCCGCAGATTGGCTTTGCACCGGACTGGACGAAGCACGGCCGCGCAGCGCCCTTCAAGCGCAACGACGAGATGCTGGAAATCCTGCCCAAGGGCGTGATGCACTTCCCCGGCACCGGCATCAACGACAACCTCGCCGACAAAGCCAAGAAGCTCGGCATTTCCGTCTGGAAATTCGGCGGCGCGTGAGCGCCGCCTATCCCAGATCGACTTTCCAGAACTTCAGCACATCCTCGACCTCGGTCCTCGGATAGTGAAGAAAATCGGCGTTGGCGAGATTGGACCGGATTTTCGCCTTCCGCTTTGCGATTTCACGTTCGATACGCGGCGTGAACGGCGCTGTTCCCGGCGGCAGGACGCCAAGCCGATCCGACTTGGGCCAACTCTTCGGATAGTCGGTCGGTGTCCATCCGGACCGCACCTGCTCAGCCTGGGCAGCGACCGCCTCGTGCTCACATGCCCATCCGTACAGATGGAAGGAGCATACCCGCAGCATGGCTTTGATCTCTGGGAGGGTGTCCGTGAAACCCTTCAACGAGGTGGGCAGCCACACCATGTTTGCGACACAGGAGAAGTAGCGCGAATCCTGCACCACGCTGCTGCCCTGCGCGAACGATGGATCGTCGTAACCCCAGATGTGACAGACGGTCCAGTTTTTCGGCTTTGGGGACGCTACGTCGAGCGCGGCGATAAGGGCGTTGAGCGCGGCCACATTTCCTTCGAACTTCTCTGCCGTTACGCCGGTCAACTTCCGCGTGTTCGTGTAACGCCGCGTCCATCCGGCATCAAAGAGTGGACGACCGCGCGCTGTATGCGGTGCCCACACAGGCAGCGCGCGAAACGTGTCAGGGTGTACCCAACGTGCCGTCCGCTCGATTAGTTCGACGATGGCAGGAATATCCGACCGCAGGGCCTCGTTGCCATCCGGCACATGGAATCCGCTTGCCATGGTCCTCCCAGACGAAGTTGTCGCCTCGTATGCGCGAGACGTCCGGCTGAGGTCTTGGCGGCAAGGCTGTTGTTGAGAGCATCACGACTACCATTTCCAGTCGGCAGACGCACCCCCGCTTATCTGCGCTGATCCTTGGTCAGACTGACCGCCTGACGCCATCAACCCGTAAAGGGTCGGCTATGCGAGCATGCCGCCGCTTCGGCTACGCCTGCGCGGTGATTGCAGCGTTCAGCCCGACACTTCGGGCGCCTGTCAGCGGGGGATGGTCCTCCGCTCAAACAGGAGCCGGATCGATGTCCCTCAACGACGCGCACGCCTTCGCCTTCAGCCTCGCCACCACCCTGATGGCCGCCATCATCATCTTCCAGGCCGGTGACGGCACCCTCTCGGTAACGCCCGCCAGTGAGTACGACGGCGACACGGCCGCGATCGTCCATGAGATCGATCCCTTCGCCCCATAACCGGGCGAATTGGCGTCGCCGCGCGGAAGTCGCCCGCGATTTCCGCTCCCGGCGCGGTCTATTTTCAACTATAGTTAGAGCGCGCCGCGGTGGTGGTGGAGGCGCGACCGTCAGACCTTTTCTCTCGGAGGACACCACCATGATCATCCTCGCAATACTTACATCCCTCGCAGCCATCGGCCTGCTTTGCTGGCTGCTGTTCACGCTGGCCGTCTTCGCATTGCCGGCTTTCGTCGGCGTGACCGCAGGGGCCTGGGCGCACGGCACCGGCGCCGGCATTCCCGGTGCGATCCTCGTCGGGGCCGTCGCCGCCGCCCTCACACTGGCGGCCGGTCACCTGCTGATCACCTTCGTCCGGCCGATGTGGCTGAAGCTGATCGTGGCCATCGTCTTCGTCGCGCCGGCGGCGATCGCAGGTTTCCACGCCGCGCATGGCATTGCGAGACACCTCATGCCTTCCGAGGGATGGCAGATCACCTTCTCCGTCATTGGCGCGATCGCGGTCGGCATAACCGCCTTCATACGGGTCGCAGGAACGGCAGCGGCCCCGGGTCCGTCCGGGCGGGACCTCGCGCGAACCTGATCGCTATTGTCGTCGTTGCGAGGGCAAGACCAGCGATAGGCGGCAACCGCACCTCGTCTGAGGCTGTTGGGATTGAAGCTTGCACTGCGAATAGACGCTGGGCCCGGGAAGCGGCCTTCGTTGGAGCGGCTGTCGTGGCAAGACTATGTCTCGGCGACACACCGGAGATCCGGCGCGGCGATCTCAATTAGCGGTGCGGGTCAGGATGCAGCGCCGATGCCCGCCGGGAGGAGACGAAGCCGGGGAGTGTTGCCGACGCCGACTGCCGGTGCGGGACGGCCACCATTTTCTCCGTTATCTGACAGTGCCTCAACCGCTCCAAACGGCCTCTTCAATGGCGTGATCTGGCCGAAGGCCGGCTGCGCCTCGATCGCCTATGACGCAACAGCCGCGTCAAGCTTTCTTCCCCTGCCGGCTGCGCCGCCATTCCTCGCGAGACAAGAAAGCCCTCCTTAGCTGTCAGGCCCCTTCGGGGTGCGCCGTCGATCGCCTCCGGCCTGCCGATCGCCATCGAGACCGCAATGGTGCGGGCTCGGGAACGGAAAACGGAGACTTACAATGGCGACCATCGGCACCTTCAAGAAGACCGGCGCGAACGAATTCACCGGCGAAATCGTCACCCTCAGCGTGCAGGCCAAGGGCGTGCGCATCGTCCCCGACCAGCGTGCCACTGGCGAGAACGCCCCCAGCCACCGGGTCCTGGTCGGCCGCGCGGAAATCGGCGCTGCCTGGTCGAAGCGCTCCAACGAAGGCCGCGACTACCTGGGCCTCAAACTGGACGATCCGAGCTTCAACGCCCCCATCTACGCCAACCTCTTCGAGGACGAGGACGAGAGCTTCTCGCTGATCTGGTCCCGCCCCACCGGGCGGCGCGGCGACTGAGGCCCGCGCAAGGCCCCGGCCGGAAGGCCGGGGCCTTCGGCACGCGAGGCGACCGAATCAGTTCTTGCCGAAGATGCCCCGGCGATGCCCCAGCAGCAGCTTTTGAGTGGTCAGACGAAACAAGAACGACTATAATAGTCGTAGTTCTGGCGTGCGCGTAGGTCTGAGTGGGAGGTGATCATGCATGATCACCGCCCGACAATCGCGGGCCGCACGCGCGTTGCTGGGTTGGACGCAGGAGACGCTCGCTGACAAGGCCCGAGTATCATTGACCGCGCTCAAGCGCCTCGAATCCGCAAGCGGGCTTGAGGTGTATGAGAGCACGCGGGATGAGGTCAGGCGCGCCTTCGAACGTGGCGGGATTGTTTTCCTCAACTCCGACCAAGGCGTGGGGTTAATGCTGGTCGATGCAAAGAGAGATGCCTGACATAGGGGCGCATGCCCACACCGCTCGGCCTTCACGCGACGGCGCTGCCGGGATGCAATTCATTCAAAACATCGTTAACAATCCCCTTCAAAATGGATACATCTGTTGTCGGGGGATGCGGTGACCATAGAAGACTTTCTGGACCAGCCGCCTGGCGGCGCAGCACTCACGGCCTATGACCGTGCTCACCTGAAGCTATACCTGCGCCTTCTTGATGCAGATGCCGAAGGTGCGGACTGGAAAGCGGTCGTCGAAGCGTTGTTCGGAATCTGTCCCGAATCCGAACCAGAGCGCGCCGCGCGCGTCCACACCGCCCATCTCGCCCGTGCAAAATGGATGACGACAAGCGGCTACTGCGAGCTTCTCGGCCCCCGTCTACATTGAGGTGATGCAGAATCTGCATCACGTTGACCCGACTTCGTTCTTCCCAGCACCGACTCAACTTGGAATCGTGACGACCACAAAACTCGCGTTGAGCAACAAGTTCGCGGAGGCGTTGGAGATGTCCGAAGAAGAGAGTTGGCGGTCCGAAGCCGCCTATGACTATATTGACCAGCTTACGACGAGTGACCTCGCCTGGGAATTCCTGCGGCGCAACCCGGATTATAGGGTCGCCTTTCAAGAACTACTGTCCTCCGGACGATTGAGCGATGAAACGGCGACATCGTTCGCCGAGCAATGGGGGTTGTGTTTTCGCAGCCGACCCACGCATCACGGCTCTCGCCCAGCCGATCTTCTGGACACCGCAAACCGATCCGGCGGCGATCATCCTCCAAACCGGCCCGGCTCCGGCCGAAGGATCGCACCTTACCGTTGACGATCTTCGGATTCACGCCGTCCTTCAGCGAGAGGCCGCGCAACTTCGGCTGGATATGATCGGCGCGCGCTTCGACCTCACGCTTGCGGGCCCGATGGAGGACAAGGCACTCGCCGCCGTGATCCCTCTCGACGAACTCACACCCGACCGCCTGACCGCGCTGGGACGATTCTGGGCGGCGGCAACAGGTCGGCCAGTGTCCGCCGATCCGCGCATGACGCCGCAACGACACCAGCGGGCCCGGCAGATGCTGCGCGCTATAGACGCGCGACACGCCGGCGCCATCTACCGTGTCGTTGCCGAGCAGCTCTTCCCCCAACACAAAATCGACGCAGCATCCTGGGTCGGCGACCCGATCCGGGAAATCACCATCCGTCTCGCCCGCGACGGCATGAAGCTGGTTCGCGGCGGCTACCGGACATTGCTGCGCCGCCCACGCCGGGATCGCTGATACCGTTTGGGTGTCGATTTTAGCGGATTACTTCGACATCGTCCGGGGCGCCGTCTTCGCGCCACCGTGCTCGCAACCCGCCGCTCATTCGCAGCGGCCACCCGCGAGACCACGGAGGTTCGATCATGGCCGAAAAAGCCGCCAATTTACCGCCACGCTACCTGCGAACGCAGGAGGCGGCGCGCTTCCTCGGCCTGTCCGAACGCACCCTCGAAAAGCACCGCACCTACGGCACGGGTCCGACCTATCGCAAGCTCGGCGGCCGCGTCGTCTATTCCGTCGATGACCTCCAGGCTTGGGCGGATCGCGGTCTCGTCACCTCCACCTCCGACCCGCGCGGCGGCACGGTGCTGCCAGCCAAACGCCAGACCGCCGTGCCCGCCACGGCCGGCGCTCGGTTCCCCCGCTGAGACGACCGGCCATGTCGTTCCACCCCCACAATCGCGAGGAGCGCGCGCAGCTCGATCTGTTCCGGGCGCTGCCCGGCGATCTCGCACCCCGCGATGCCCAGGACCTCATGGCTTATCCGTTCTTCTCGCTCGCCAAGTCGAAGCGCCTGGCACCGATCGACTTCAAGGCGGGTTCGGTGAAGATCCGCGTCGAAGCCGTCCCCGAACATGGCATGGCCACGATTTGGGACGCCGATGTCCTCATCTGGGCAGCCTCCCAGATTGTCGAAGCGCGCGATGTCGGCTTGCGTCCGTCGCGCCTGATGGCGACCACCCCCTATGAAATTCTGAACTTCATCGGCCGCGGCGTGTCGCTACGCGACTACGACCGCCTGAAGGCCGCGCTCGACCGGCTGCAGTCGACCACGGTCGCGACCTCGATCCGCCAGCCGACCGAGCGGCGGATGCACCGCTTCTCTTGGATCAACGAATGGAAGGAGCGCGCCGATCACCGCGGCCGTCCGCTCGGCCTCGAGCTGATCGTTCCCGACTGGTTTTACGGCGCCGTCCTTGACGATGCGCTCGTGCTGACGATCGACCGCAAATACTTCGATCTCACAGGCGGGCTGGAGCGCTGGCTTTATCGCCTGGTGCGCAAGCACGGCGGCAAGCAGGAACACGGCTGGAGCTTCGATTTCCCGCACCTCCACGCGAAATCCGGCAGCCTCTCGCCGCTCAAACACTTCGCCTACGACCTGCGCGAGATCGTCCGCCGCCAGCCGCTGCCCGGCTATCGCCTGACCATCGAGCAATGCTTCGGCGGCCCCGAAATCCTGTCTTTTGTACCCACCGATCCCGACGCACTCGGCATTCCGCGCCGCCGTCGCCGCTCGATAACTCGACCTGGGGATAAGCTGTGAATCATCTCGTGCTATCAGGGACCGGGGCTATCGTGCCATTGGGGACCGGACCCTCGTGCTATCGGGGACCTAAATCGCCGATTCATTGCGCTGAATCAGCAGCTTGCGAGCCCCGTAACTTATCTAACCTAGATTCCTACGGAATCTTTCTAACGCAACCCGCTTTTTCGTGCGGTGTGGACGAGTCCCCGATCGCCGGGAGACCGTCATGATCGTCGCGCTCCTCAACCAGAAGGGCGGCGTCGGCAAGACGACGCTCGCCCTCCATCTCGCCGGTGAATGGGCTCGGAGCGGTAAGCGCGTCACGCTAATCGACGCCGATCCTCAAGGGTCTGCGCTGGATTGGTCGCAGCAACGCAGCCGGGAGGGATTGCAGCGGCTGTTCGGTGTTGTCGGTCTGGCCCGGGACACGCTCCACCGCGAAGCGCCGGAGCTGGCGCGTGACGCTGACCATGTCGTCATCGACGGACCGCCGCGCGTCGCCAGTTTGATGCGCTCGGCGCTGCTCGCCGCCGACCTCGTGCTGATCCCAGTGCAGCCGTCGCCGCTCGACGGCTGGGCGTCGGCCGAGATGCTCGCGCTGCTCAATGAAGCACGTATCTACCGCCCAGAGCTTGCCGCTCGCTTCGTGCTGAACCGCTGCGCGGCGCGCACCGTGCTCGCCCGCGAAACCGTCGAGACGCTCGCCGACCACGACCCGCCATTGCTCGCGACGACCATCGGTCAGCGCATCGTCTTCGCCGATGTCGTGCAGACCGGCCGGATCGCCGCGGAGCAGGACCAGGATTGTCCGGGCGCGCGCGAGATCACCGCGCTCGCGGCCGAAATCTTGAGGATCGGCGCATGAGCGAACGATCTCCCAGGCGTGGGTTCGCATCTCGGCCAGGCGATCCAGAAAACTGGATCAAGGCGCCCGATCGCCAGACACAGCGACCGCAATCCGCCGACGACTTCTCGGCTCGGCTGACCATCGACGTCACCGCCGATATGCGCGGCCGCATCAAGATTGCGGCCTTCCAGCGCGGCCAGACTGTCGCCGACATGCTCCGCACGCTGCTCGAACGCGAATTCCCACAATCCCAAGGAGACGACTGATGTCCGGCCTTGCTGCCGTATCCGCGCGCGCCGGTCGCGCACCTCCCACGCCGCCTGCGGATCTCACCAAAGTCGAACTCGTCTGGATCGAGAAGCAAATCGAGCACTGGATTCGTTTCGGCCGCGAGGTCCGCGAACAGGTCCTCGACCGTCGCCGACGTATCCTCTTCTTCCCTTCCGGCGCGGTCTTCGCGCTGGTGCGCTGGGCCGCGAACGAGCACGGCACCATGCTCTCCCGCCTCGACATTCTGCGCGCGGTGGGTCCTGGCGAACCCTGCCAGACAATCCCGACCGTGACGCCCGGCGGCGACATTCTGCTGCGCGTCGACGGCTGGCCGAGGGTGGAGCGCATGCTCCAGCTCATCGACGCGATCGAGGCCATCGGCATCGATCCGGCCGAGGTCGCGCCCGATTACTGGCGGCACGTTCACAATCGCCTGGCCGTCGGCGAGACGCCGCGCGCCTACACGACGCAGCGCCATCGCGCCTTCCTCCTGGCGCGGAGGATCGGCGCATGACCCGGCTCGGCTACGCCGTCACCACGACGGGCGCCGTGTCGTTGCTCGGCATCCTATCGATCGTTTCCTTCGCGCCGAAGCTGATCTGGAATGCGTCGGCCAGCACGCCGATCGGCCTCTATGCCATCGCGCCAGACCCGTCCCCCGAGGTCACCGATCTGGTCGCCGTGCGTGCGCCCGAGCCGCTCGCGAGCTTCCTCGCCGAGGGCGGCTATCTGCCGCGCGGCGTGCCGCTGATGAAGCGCGTCGTAGCGCTTCCCGGTGAACGCGTTTGCAGGACCGGCCTCGCCATCACCGTCGACGCCGTGCCGATGGGCGACGCGCTTGATCGCGATCGTCGCGGCAATCTGCTGCCCGTCTGGCAAGGCTGCCGCGTCGTCGCCGAGGGCGAGCTGTTCCTGATGAACTGGCAGGTCAGCGACAGCCTCGACGGCCGCTACTTCGGCCCGCTTCCCGCCTCCGCCGTGATCGGCCGGGCCATCCCTCTCTACACCGACGAGGACGGCGATGGCCGCTTCGTCTGGGGCGCGCCGACGCGGTGACGACATGCCCATTCCCAATCTCACCGCACATCAATGGAGACAATCATGTCCCTAATCGGTCAATTCAGCCGCACCAAATCGGGCTATGCCGGGCGGCTCAGAACGCTCACGCTCGACGCCGAGTTGGTGCTCGTGCCGGTAGAGCAATCCGACACGGAGAACGCGCCCGACTACCGCGTCCATCTCGGATCGGATGAGGACGGTCCCGAAGTTGGAGCGGGCTGGAAGCGCACCGGTGAGAAGGCCGGCGAGTACGTTTCGTTGCAGATAGACGATCCGACCTTCAGCCAGCCTGTCCGCGCTAACCTGTTCCAGTCGGCCGACGACAAGTCCGACTGGGGTCTGCACTGGAACCGCCCGCCTCGGCGCAGCGAGCGGGACTGAGCGATGTCGGCCCGCCGCCATCCCGCTGTCGCCGGCCGGCATTCCACCGTCCGGCGCACAGCCTTCCTTCTCCTTTCCGGCCTGCTGACCGCCGCGCCGCTTTGCGCCGACGCGAATGCACAGACCGTGTCGGGCGAACGCCTCTCTCGCGTCGATCCCTACGCCGTCTTGATCGCCGAGGCTGCGCGACGATTTGGCGTTCCCGAACATTGGATTCGTGCGGTCATGCGCGTCGAAAGCGCCGGCGACATGCGCGCCATCTCATCGGCCGGCGCGATGGGCCTGATGCAGATCATGCCCGCGACCTGGGCGAATTTGCGCGCTCGACATGGTCTCGGCGACGACCCCTACAACCCGCGCGATAACATCATGGCGGGCGCGGCGTATCTGCGCGAGATGCACGATCGCTACGGCTCGCCCGGCTTTCTGGCGGCCTATAACGCTGGTCCCGGCCGCTACGAGGAATATCGGGCGACCGGCCGCCCGTTGCCAGCCGAAACACGCGCCTATGTCGCCGCCCTCGCACCGATCATCGGCGGCGGCGATCTCGCTGCCCCCGTCACGGTGGCGACCGCCGATCCGCTCGCCTGGACCCGTGCGCCACTCTTCATCGTGCAGGTCGACAGCAGCGCGGGTGCAGTCCAGCGGCAGCGGGACGGCGATCCGGCCGCACCCTCTGCGCGGGAGTCTGCTCGCGATCCGGACCTGCCTGCACCGCGATCGGACGGCCTATTCGTGGCGCGGACTGATACTGCGGGGCCGCGATGAGTGGCTTCGCACTCCATGCGGCATTGTCGGGTTCTGGCGTGGAGTTGGCGTCAGAGGCGGGAAAAGCAGGCAGCACAACCGAACGATGGCGAGATAAAAGCGCGCGATGTGCGGCTTGGTGCGGTCGTGTGTTTTCAGAGACTTATGGCGCATTTGCGCGAGGTGCGCCTGATCGGCGCAGCCTGCGCTATCGCGATTTCTGCAAGGATTTCCTTGGCTTTGCACGATGTGCGGGGCCTCGGCCATGAGCGGCGAGGACGATTTCCGCATCCGGCCGGGCCGCATTCGCTCGACCCGCGCACAGCAGGCGCGGCCCTTCATCGCCCAGGCGCTGGCGGCCGCCCAGCGCGCCGGCGGCAGCGTCTCGCGGTCCGGCAAGATCAGCTCGGGCAACCGCTCGCGTTTCGGTCGCGGTCAGCGCGCGACGGTGCAGGCCAATCGTCTGCTCACCAGCCGATCGCGCAATACGGTGATCAAGACGCGCGTCGTCCGGCACACCGCTCGCGCCGCGCCGCTCTCCGCCCACCTCAGCTATCTCCGGCGCGAGGGCGTCACCCGCGATGGGGAGAAGGCGCGGCTGTTCGGTCCGGAGACCGAGGACGCCGATCCCAAGGCCTTCGCCGAGCGGACCCAGGACGACCGCCATCATTTCCGCTTCATCGTCTCGCCCGAGGACGCGACCGAGATGTCCGACCTCAAGACATATGCCCGCGACCTGATGGGGCAGATGGAGAAGGACCTCGGCACCAAGCTCGACTGGGTCGGCGTCGATCACTGGAATACGGACAATCCGCACGTCCATATCATCCTGCGCGGGCGCACCGATGACGGCCAGGACCTCGTCATCTCGCGCGACTACATCAAGGAAGGCATGCGCGCCCGCGCGCAGGATCTCGTCACCCAGGAGTTGGGGCGGCGCACCGATCACGAAATCCGCCGCA
The DNA here is from genome assembly GCF_000769405.2 of Rhizobium brockwellii. Taxonomy (NCBI): domain Bacteria; kingdom Pseudomonadati; phylum Pseudomonadota; class Alphaproteobacteria; order Hyphomicrobiales; family Rhizobiaceae; genus Rhizobium; species Rhizobium brockwellii. The sequence goes on along the minus strand of NZ_CP053439.1, from coordinate 1,678,933 downwards.
ATCTGGAGCGGCAGATCGAGGCGGAGCGCTGGACCAATCTCGACCGGCAGCTTGCCAGGGACAGCTACCGTACCGGCGTCGTCGATCTCGCCCCGCACCCCGATCGCCAGCCGGACGAATTCCACGCGATGAAGGTTGGGCGGCTGCGCAAGCTCGAGACGCTCGGCCTCGCGGATCAGGTTGGCCCCGGCCAATGGGCCGTGTCCGAGAATGCCGAGGCGACCCTGCGCGAGCTGGGCGAACGCGGCGACATCATCAAACGCATCCACCGCGGCCTGACCGAACGCGGCATCGAACGCGGCGCGGCGAGATATGTCCTCGCCGGCGAGAGCATCAACGATCCCGTCGTCGGCCGACTGGTCGATCGCGGTCTCGACGATGAGCTGAAGGGCACGGCCTATGCCGTGGTCGACGGCACGGACGGGCGAACCCATCACATCAAGCTGCCCGACCTCGACGCCGCCGGCGACAGCGCGCCGGGTTCGATCGTGGAGCTGCGCAAATTCGACGACGCGCAGGGACGTAGGCGAGTCGCACTCGCCGTCCGCTCCGATCTCGACATCTCCGCCCAGGTCAACGCGACCGGCGCGACCTGGCTCGACCGACAGGCCATCGCCCGCGATCCCGTCGCACTCGGCGGCGGCTTCGGCGCGGAGGTTCGCCAGGCGATGGTCCGGCGGGCCGATCATCTCGTCGGTCAGGGCCTCGCCGAGCGGCAAGCGCGCGGCGTCAGTTTCTCCCCGGGGCTGATCGACACGTTGCGGCAGCGCGAGGTGGAAGCCCTTGGCGAGAAGCTCGCGAACGAGACCGGGCGCCAGTTCTCCAAGGCCGCACCGGGCGAGTATGTGGCGGGCACCTATCGCCAGCGCTTCACGCTCGCTTCCGGCCGCTTCGCCATGATCGACGACGGCCTCGGCTTCCAGCTCGTGCCCTGGTCGCCGTCCCTCGAACGCCAGATCGGTCAGCACGTCTCCGGCGTGTCGCGCGGCGCCGGTGGCGTCGACTGGAGCTTCGGCCGCAATCGCGGTCTCGGCATGTAGCCCAATCAAGAAAGGAGTGCCCGCCATGTCGGCGACCAAAATCCTCTGGGGCCAGATCCTCACCGTCTTTCTGATCGTGCTCATGACGACCTGGGCGGCGACGCAGTGGACGGCCTACCGACTCGGCTTCCAGCCGCAGCTCGGACTCCCGTGGTTCGAGTTGGCCGGCTGGCCGATCTACTATCCGCCCGCCTTCTTCTGGTGGTGGTACTTTTACGATGCCTATGCCCCGCCGATCTTCATCGAGGGCGCCTACATCGCCGCGTCAGGCGGCTTCATCTCGATCGCGGTCGCGATCGGCATGTCCGTCTGGCGAGCACGTGAAGCCAAGAATGCCGAGACGTTCGGCTCCGCCCGATGGGCCGCTGCACCCGAAGTGAGCGCCGCCGGCCTGCTGGGCCCGGATGGCGTCATCCTGGGGAAGTTCGAGCGCGGCTATCTCCGCCACGATGGTCCCGAGCATGTGCTGTGCTTTGCGCCCACGCGATCCGGCAAGGGCGTCGGCCTGGTCGTGCCCTCGCTACTCACCTGGCCCGGCTCGGCGATTGTCCATGACATCAAGGGCGAGAACTGGACGCTGACGGCCGGCTTCCGGTCCCGGCACGGCCGCGTCCTGCTATTTGATCCGACCAACGCAAAGTCGGCCGCCTACAATCCGCTGCTCGAGGTGCGCCGCGGTGAATGGGAGGTCCGCGACGTCCAGAACATCGCCGACATCCTGGTCGACCCGGAAGGCTCGCTCGAGAAACGGAATCATTGGGAGAAGACTAGCCACGCGTTGCTGGTCGGCGCCATTCTGCACGTCCTCTACGCCGAGGCCGACAAGACCCTCGCGGGCGTGGCCGCCTTCCTCTCCGATCCAAAGCGGCCGATCGATTCGACCCTCGCCGCCATGATGAAGACGGCGCATCTCGGCGAGGCCGGACCGCATCCGGTGATCGCCAGCGCCGCACGCGAGCTGCTGAACAAATCAGACAATGAGCGGTCGGGCGTGCTGTCCACCGCGATGTCGTTCCTCGGCCTATACCGCGATCCCGTAGTGGCAGAGGTCACACGCCGCTGCGACTGGCGCATCGTCGATATCGTGGGCGGCAAGCATCCAACGACGCTCTACCTCGTCGTGCCACCATCGGACATCAATCGGACTAAGCCGCTGATCCGCCTGATCCTCAATCAGATCGGCCGGCGGCTCACGGAGGATCTGAAGGCGAACGGCAACCGCCATCGTCTTCTCCTGATGCTCGACGAATTTCCGGCCCTCGGCCGCCTCGACTTTTTCGAGAGTGCGCTCGCCTTCATGGCGGGATACGGCCTCAAAGCCTTCCTCATCGCCCAGTCGCTGAACCAGATCGAGAAGGCCTACGGGCCGAACAACTCGATCCTCGACAACTGCCATGTGCGCGTCAGCTTCGCGACCAACGATGAGCGGACCGCCAAACGTGTCTCGGATGCGCTTGGCACCGCGACTGAGATGCGCGCGATGAAGAACTATGCCGGTCATCGCCTGTCGCCCTGGCTCGGCCACTTGATGGTCTCGCGCTCGGAAACGGCCCGGCAACTGATGACGCCCGGCGAAATCATGCAGCTTCCGCCATCCGACGAAATCGTCATGGTCGCCGGCACCCCGCCGATCCGCGCGAAGAAGGCGCGATATTATGAGGATCGCCGGTTTCAGGAGCGCATCTTGCCGCCGCCAAACCTTTTGAAGCCAACAGCCGCCCGACCGGACGACTGGAGCACGCTGCCCCTTCCGGTGAAGCCGGCGGTGGCGACGGCTACCGGCGGCGGCGGATCGGAAGATGAGGACACGACCGACTCCGAGCGCCGGCACCAGCCGGAACTGAGCCGCTCAAAACCCGTCGAGACTAAGCAACCCATCGAAAACGAATTCGAGATCGACCCCCGCGACGACGCCGACGAGGATGCCGCACGTCTCTCGCGCATGAGCCAGACCATGCGCCAGGTGGCACGCCAAGCCTCGCTCGATCCCAACGACGGCATCGAGCTTTAGGAGGCACCATGGCAAAGCCTCCCAAAAAGCAGCGGCTATCCGTGTATCTCGAACCGGACGTCATGAAAGCGCTCGCCGCGCACGCCGCCCGGCGCGATCAATCCCTCTCCCTGATCGCGGAAGCCGGCATCGCCTCTTTCCTCTCGCCTGACGCCTCCGAACGGCAGGAGGCGGCGACGACGAAGCGGCTCGATCAGCTCGACCGGCGGATGGCACGCATGGAGCGCGACCTTGGCATCGCCGTCGAAACGCTGGCCGTCTTCATCCGCTTCTGGCTGACGACGAACCCGCCGCTACCGGAGCCTGCCCAGACTGCGGCGCGCGCCAAAGCCGGCGAGCGCTACGAGGCGTTCGTCACCGCGCTCGGCCGCCGACTCGCTCACGGGCCGAAGCTTCGGCAAGAGATTTCGGAAGACATCGCGCCCGCGCATGACGCGGAATAATCACGGCTGCGTCTGCCGCAAGTATTCCGCCATTCCGCCGTTTCCTTGTCTTTGTACGCCACAGTACGACGACCACATCATGGTTGTTGTCAAGCCATGATTTCTGCCTCTCCTACTCATCCCCGATCCAGGGCCGCGCTTCGCGGACCCGCAAAAGGACGGGGACGACGTGGCGGCCAATCACCAGAAATCGCAGGCGATCCTTCGCGGCGCGCGCATGCTGCGCACCGCCCTCGGGCCGGCGATCGCCCGGTTTCTGGAAGACCCCGCGATCGTCGAGGTGATGCTCAACCCCGATGGGCGGCTCTGGGTCGACCGTCTTTCCGAAGGGCTTTCCGACACAGGCGAAGTGCTATCGCCTTCGGACGGCGAGCGGATCATCCGTCTCGTCGCCCACCATGTCGGCGCGGAGGTTCATCCCGGCGCCCCGCGTGTCTCGGCCGAGCTGCCCGAAACGGGGGAGCGGTTCGAGGGATTGTTGCCGCCGGTGGTATCCGCGCCGGCCTTCGCGATTCGCAAGCCTGCCGTCGCCGTGTTTACGCTCGACGATTATGTCGCCGCCGGGATCATGGTGGCGGATCAGGCCGAGACGCTGCGCCAAGCCGTCGCCGGACGGCGCAACATCCTCGTTGCCGGAGGCACATCCACCGGCAAAACGACCCTCACCAACGCACTGCTCGCCGAGGTCTCGAAGACCTCGGACCGGGTCGTCCTGATCGAGGACATTCGCGAGCTGCAATGCGCCGCGCCCAATCTGGTCGCGATGCGGACAAAGGACGGCGTCGCCTCGCTCTCCGATCTCGTCCGCTCCTCGCTTCGCCTGCGCCCCGATCGCATCCCGATCGGCGAGGTGCGCGGCGCTGAGGCACTCGATCTGCTGAAGGCCTGGGGCACCGGACATCCCGGCGGCGTCGGAACGATCCACGCCGGCACGGCCATCGGCGCGCTGCGCCGCATGGAGCAGCTGATCCAGGAAGCCGTGGTCACCGTCCCGCGCGCTCTGATCGCCGAGACGATTGACCTGGTCGCCGTGCTGTCCGGTCGCGGCGCGTCGCGCCGCCTCACCGAACTCGCCCGTATCGAGGGTCTTGGCCCCGACGGCGACTACCGCGTCACCCCCGCACGCCAGCCCCTCACAGGAGACCCGTCATGATCCAGCATACCCTGCGCATCCGCCGCCACATCGCCACGGCGGTGTCAGTCACCTTTCTCACGCTGGCGCTCGCCCCCGCCGCCCACGCCACGGGATCCTCGATGCCGTGGGAAGCACCACTGCAGAAAATTCTCGATTCGATCGAGGGTCCGGTCTCCAAGATCATCGCGGTCATGATCATTATCATTACCGGCCTGACACTCGCTTTTGGCGACACGTCGGGCGGCGCACGCAAACTGATCCAGATCGTCTTCGGTCTGTCGATTGCCTTCGCCGCGTCCAGTTTCTTCCTGTCGTTCTTCTCTTTCGGCGGCGGGGCGCTCGTCTGATGGCCGACGGCGCCGACAATGGCGGTGAGCTGCCGGGCCTCTCGGTCCCGGTCCATCGGGCGCTGACCGAGCATATCCTGCTCGGCGGCGCTCCGCGCTCGATCGCCATCCTCAACGGTACGCTCGCCGCCGCGCTTGGCCTCGGCCTTCGCCTCTGGCTGGTCGGTCTCGGGCTCTGGGCTCTCGGCCACTTCGCGGCTGTCTGGGCCGCCAAGCGCGATCCGCAATTCGTCGACGTCGTGCGCAAGCATCTGCGCATCCCCGGCCACCTGTCGGTCTGAGGAGGAACGACGATGATGAACCTCGCCGAATATCGCAACCGCAACACCCGACTCGCGGACTTCCTGCCCTGGGTCGCTCTGGTCGGCGAAGGCATCGTGCTGAACAAGGACGGCAGCCTGCAGCGCACCGCGCGCTTCCGCGGCCCCGACCTTGACAGTGCGGTGCCGGCCGAGCTGGTCGCGGTCGCAGGCCGTCTCAACAACGCCTTCCGTCGCCTGGGTTCCGGCTGGGCGATCTTCGTCGAGGCGCAGCGCCATGGCGCCGCGACCTATCCCGTCAGTATGTTCGCCGACAGCGCCTCCGCCTTGGTCGACGCCGAACGCAAGGCCGATTTCGAGGAAGCCGGCGCGCATTTCGAGTCCAGCTACTTCCTGACTTTCCTCTATCTGCCGCCGGTCGAGGACGCGGCGCGGGCCGAAACCTGGCTCTACGAGGGCCGCGATCACGCCGGCGTCGACGCGCACGAGATCCTGCGCGGCTTCGCCGACCGCACCGATCGCATCCTCCAGCTCATCGACGCCTTCATGCCGGAATGCGCCTGGCTCGATGACGGCGAGACGCTGACCTATTTGCATTCGACGGTCTCAACGAAGCGGCATCGCGTCCGCGTCCCCGAAACGCCGATGTATCTCGATGCACTGCTCGCCGATCAACCACTCACCGGCGGGCTAGAGCCGCGCCTGGGCGATGCGCATGTCCGCATCCTCACCATTGTCGGCTTCCCGACCGCGACCACGCCCGGCATCCTCGACGAGCTGAACCAGCTGGCCTTTCCCTATCGCTGGTCGACGCGCGCCATTCTGCTCGACAAGACCGACGCGACCAAGCTGCTGACCAAGATCCGGCGGCAATGGTTCGCCAAGCGCAAATCGATCGCCGCCATCTTGAAAGAGGTGATGACGAACGAGGCCTCCGCCCTCGTGGACACCGATGCTTCTAACAAGGCGGCCGATGCTGACATGGCGTTGCAGGAGCTGGGCGCGGACTACGCCGGCCAAGCCTATGTGACCGCGACGATCACGGTCTGGGACGATGATCCGCGCATCGCCGCCGAGAAGTTGCGGATGGTCGAGAAAGTCATCCAGGGCCGCGACTTCACCGCAATGCCCGAGACGATCAACGCTGTGGAAGCCTGGCTCGGCTCGCTGCCCGGCCATGTCTACGCCAATGTCCGCCAACCCCCGATCAACACATTGAATCTCGCCCACATGATCCCGCTGTCGGCGGTGTGGGCGGGACCGGAACGGGACGAGCACTTCGCAGCACCCCCACTGCTGTTCGGCAAGACCGAAGGCTCGACCCCATTCCGGCTTTCCATCCATGTGGGCGACGTCGGCCATACTCTGATCGTTGGTCCGACCGGCGCCGGCAAGTCGGTGCTGCTGGCGCTGATGGCGCTGCAATTCCGACGCTATCCCCAAAGCCAAGTCTTCGCCTTCGACTTCGGCGGATCAATCCGCGCCGCGGCGCTCGCCATGCGTGGCGACTGGCACGATCTCGGCGGTGGCCTCACCGAAGGCTCGGACGACAGCGTGTCGCTTCAACCGCTCGCACGCATCGAGGATGTCGCCGAGCGCGCCTGGGCCTCCGATTGGCTAGTCGCGATCCTGATACGCGAGAGTGTGCCCGTCACGCCCGAGGTGAAGGAACATCTATGGTCGGCGCTCTCCTCGCTGGCCTCCGCACCAATCGCCGAGCGGACGTTGACGGGTCTGTCTGTCCTGCTTCAGTCAAACGACCTGAAGCAAGCGCTGCGGCCCTATTGCGTTGGCGGTCCCTATGGACGGCTGCTCGACGCCGAGGCCGAGCATCTGGGTGAGGCCAATGTTCAGGTCTTCGAGACCGAAGGACTGATCGGCACTGGCGCGGCTGCCGCTGTGCTCGCCTATCTCTTCCACCGTATCGAGGATCGCCTAGACGGTCGCCCGACACTGCTGATCGTCGACGAAGGCTGGCTCGCGCTGGACGACGAGGGTTTCGCCGGGCAACTCCGCGAATGGCTGAAGACGCTCCGCAAGAAGAACGCCAGCGTCATCTTCGCCACCCAGTCGCTCTCGGATATTGACGGCTCGGCGATCGCGCCGGCCATCATCGAAAGCTGCCAGACCCGCATCTTGCTCCCGAACGAGCGCGCGATCGAGCCGCAGATCACGGCTATCTATCGCCGCTTCGGGCTCAACGATCGCCAGATCGAGATCCTCGCGCGGGCGATGCCCAAGCGCGACTATTACTGCCAATCCCGGCGCGGCAACCGGCTGTTCGAACTGGGCCTGTCGGACGTGGCGCTCGCGCTTTGCGCCGCATCATCGAAGCAACATCAGGCGCTGATTGCGGACGTTCACGCCCGCAGCGGCACGGACGGATTCCTCGCGGAGTGGCTCGCCGAAAACCGGCTTGCCTGGGCCGCCGACCTCATCGCCGACCTCACCAACGTCATCCCCCAAACCGATCCGGAGGTACGCCCATGACTCGTTCCGTTCGTTCCCGCTCACGCGCCGCTCGGCTCGCCTTCTCCATTCTGGCGGCGCCTTTGGCGCTGTCACCGCTGCTCACCGCGCCGGCGCACGCCATCATCGTCTACGATCCCACCAATTACGCGCAGAACGTTCTTCAGGCCGCCCGCGCGCTCGAGCAGATCAACAACCAGATCACCTCGCTGCAGAACCAGGCACAGTCACTGATCAATCAGGCGCGCAACCTCGCGAGCTTGCCATACTCGTCACTGCAGCAGCTTCAGCAGTCCGTGCAGCGGACGCAACAGCTCCTCACCCAAGCGCAGAACATCGCCTACAATGTGCAGAACATCGACCAGGCGTTCCGCACGACCTACGGCAACGCGTCGATGACCGCCTCGGACCAGCAGCTCGTCGCCGGCGCGCGGGAGCGCTGGCAGAACACGGTCGGCGGCTTGCAGGATGCGATGCGCGTCCAGGCCGGCGTCGTCGGCAACATCGACACGAACCGGACCCAGATGTCGGCGCTGGTGGGCCAGAGCCAGGGCGCTACCGGCGCGCTGCAGGCGACACAGGCGGGCAACCAGCTTCTCGCCCTGCAAGCGCAGCAGCTCGCCGACCTAACGGCTGTGGTCGCCGCAAACGGTCGCGCGCAGAGCCTGTCCGAAGCGGAGCGCTCAGCCGCGGCCGAGCAAGGTCGCGAGCAGCGCCGTCGCTTCCTGACGCCGGGCAGCGGCTACCAGCCGGGCAACGCCCGCATGTTCCCGAACGGCAACTGAGGGCGCGGCCATGGACGGCAAGATGCTCGCCCGACTCGGCACCGTCATTTTTGTCGCAATCGCAGTGACTGCGACCGCGATCGAGATGAGCCGGAAAGAAGAAGCGCCCGAGGCGTGGCCGTCCGGCCGCGCCGCCGTGACCACGGCCGACCCGTTGCGCGACGAGCTGATCCGCTGCCAGGCGCTCGGCGAAGCCGGTCCCCGCGACCTCGCATGCCTGCGGGCTTGGGCTGAAAACCGCAACCGCTTCCTTGCGCCCGGCGCGCGACCTGCCGAGCGACTGCCGGACATGCCGCCAGCGCCGCGAAACGACACCACTCCCCAACCGGGCCGCACCGATCAGCCAGCCGTGGAGCCCGCCGCGCCGATCGCGGCGCCGCAGCTCGACGAAGCGAGATAACATCATGGGCGGCACCGGCGTCATCGACCATTTCCTCGAGGTATTTACCCGCTACATCGATAGCGGATTCGGGTTGCTCAGCGGCGAAGTCGCCTTCATCGCCACCACCCTGATCGTCATCGACGTGACGCTGGCTGCACTCTTCTGGAGCTGGGGCGCCGACGACGACATCATGGCTCGCCTGGTGAAGAAGACGCTGTTCGTCGGCGTCTTCGCCTACATCATCGGCAACTGGAACAACCTGGCACGCATCGTCTTCGAAAGCTTCGCCGGCCTGGGCTTAAAGGCCAGCGGCACCAGCTTCACCACGGCCGATCTCTTGCGCCCTGGCAAGGTCGCGCAAACCGGTCTCGACGCCGGCCGGCCGCTCTTGGAGTCGATCTCTGGTCTGATGGGCTACTGGTCGTTCTTCGAGAACTTCATCCAGATCGCCTGCATGTTCCTTGCCTGGGCGCTGGTGCTTCTCGCCTTCTTCATCCTCTCCATCCAGCTCTTCGTCACCCTCATCGAATTCAAGCTGACGACGCTCGCGGGCTTCGTGCTGATCCCCTTCGGCCTGTTCGGCAAATCGGCCTTCATGGCCGAACGCGTACTCGGCAACGTCATCTCCTCCGGCATCAAGGTTTTGGTGCTTGCCGTCATCATCGGCATCGGCTCGACCCTCTTCTCAGAGTTCACATCCGGCTTCGGCGGGGCAACCCCTACCATCGACGAAGCGATGGCGATCGTGCTCGCCGCGCTGTCGCTGCTTGGCCTCGGCATCTTCGGTCCCGGCATCGCCAGTGGTCTCGTTTCCGGCGGCCCGCAGCTCAGCGCCGGCGCGGCGGTCGGCACGGGCATGGCCGCAGGCGGCATGGTCGCGCTAGGCGCTGGCGCCGTCGGTGCCGCCACGTCCGGTGGCGCTGCGCTCGCGGGTGGCGCCGCCGCCGCCGCTCGCGGCGGTGCCGCGATCGCTGGCGGCGCGTCCACTGCCTACAGCCTCGGCGCAGCCGGTCAGTCCGGCGCGGCCGGTGTCGCCTCCGGGCTCGGTGGGGTCGCCCGTGCCGGCGGTAGCGCCGCCGTCTCTCCACTGCGCCGCGCCGCGTCGCGGGCCGCCGAAAGCATGCGCTCCAGCTTCAATGCTGGCGGCAAGGCTGCCTTCGAGGCGACGGGCGGCACTTCCACCGCGGGTTCGATCGGCGGAGACGCGGCCGGTGACGGCGCCGCTGCCACCGGTTCCGCGAACGCCGGCGGTCCGCCGGCCTGGGCGCAACGGATGCGCCGATCCCAACACATGACCCATGCCGTCCAGGCCACAGCCCATGCCGTCCGCTCAGGCGACGCCCACGGCGGCGGCTCTTCCGTCAATCTTTCCGAAGGCGATCGCTGATGTTCAAACGACCAACCACTCATTACGGAAAAGCCTCCGAGCCGGAGACGCCCTATCAGCGCGCCGCCCAGGCCTGGGATGAGCGAATAGGCGCCTCGCGTGTCCAGGCGAAGAACTGGCGGCTGATGGCGTTCGGCTCGCTGATCCTGTCGGCCGGGTTCGCCACCGCGCTCGTTGTGCAGTCAGCGCGGGGAACGATCGTGCCGTGGGTGGTGCAGGTCGATCGGCTCGGCCAGGCGCAGGCCGTCGCGCCTGCCGTCACCGACTACCGGCCGACCGATCCGCAAATCGCTTTCCACCTCGCGCGGTTCATCGAGCAGGTTCGCTCTATTCCGGCCGACGCCATCATCGTGCGCCAGAATTGGCTGCGCGCTTATGACTTCACGACCGATCGCGGCGCCATGGCCCTGAACGATTACGCTCGGTCGAACGACCCGTTTGCGAAGGTCGGCCGCCAGCAGATCGCGATCGACGTCTCCAGTGTCATTCGCGCGTCACCCAACAGCTTCCGCGTCGCCTGGGTCGAGCGCCGCTATGAGAACGGCCAGCTGGCCGAGACCACGCGCTGGACCGCGATCCTGACGATCGTGGTGCAGATCCCGCGCAACGCCGACAGGCTCAGGGCAAATCCGCTCGGAATCTACGTCAACGCCATCAACTGGTCACGGGAGCTTGGGCAATGAAGCCGTATTTCCGTAAAGCCGGAAACCCGGCTTCACACACATCCGTAGTCTCGGCTTTTCGCAAAGCCGCATTCCCCATGGTCCTGCTGGCGACGACCGCGCTCGCCGGCTGCGCCACCACCAATCCGCCGCCGGAGATCTCTTATGACAATGCCGCTCCGGCCGTGCAGACTGTCGATCCCCCTGCACCCGTAACCGTAGTCGAACTGCCTCGGCCGCTGCCGCTGCCTGGCCAGTTGCAGCGCGTCGAGCCATCCCGGCGTATACCGGAGCCGACCGACCCAACGGCGCGGGTGAACCAGGCCAATGCAGCCGCGCGCATCCAGCCGGTGCGCGACGGCTTCATCAACTCGATGCAGGTCTATCCGTTCACGCAAGGGGCGCTCTATCAGGTCTATACGGCCGTCGGACAAATCACGGACATCGCGTTGCAACCCGGGGAACAGCTTGTCGGCTCAGGCCCCGTCGCCGCCGGCGACACGGTGCGCTGGATCATCGGTGATACCGAGAGCGGTTCGGGCGCGACCCGGCAGATCCATATCCTCGTGAAGCCCACCCGCACCGATCTGATGACCAACCTCGTCATCAATACCAATCTGCGCACCTATCATATGGAACTGCGCTCGACCGAACGGACGTATATGGCGTCTGTGTCCTGGCAGTACCCACAGGACCAGCTCATCGCGCTGCGCCGGCAAAACGCCGAGGCGCAGGCCTCCCAGCCGGTGGCGAGCGGCGTCGATCTCACCAACGTCAATTTCCGCTACGCCATCGACGGTGACCGTGCGCCGTGGCGACCGCTGCGCGCCTTTGACGACGGTCGCCAGGTCTTCATCGAATTCCCGCGCGGGATCAGTCAAGGCGAAATGCCGCCGCTATTCGTCGTCGGACCGGAGGGCAACACCTCAGAGCTGGTAAACTACCGCGTTCGCGGCAACCACATGATCGTCGATCGGCTCTTCGCCGCGGCCGAACTGCGCTTCGGCTCCGGTAATCACCAGAAGCGCGTGCGCATTACCCGCACTGACGGGAGGCCCGCATCGTGAGCGAGAATCCGCCCCGGAATGAGGAAGTGCCGGACGACGATACGCAGCCCTTGACCGGCGAGCCGATCGGGCCTGCACCAATGCGTCTGCGCGCGGAACCGCCGCGCGTCACCCGGCTGTCGCGTAAGGTCCTCGCGGGAATCGGCCTCGTCGCCAGCGTCGGGCTCGGCGGCGCTCTCGTCTATGCGCTTCAGACCCGCGATGGCGCGCGCCCGAACGAGGAACTCTATTCGACGGAGAACCGCTCGACCGCCGACGGGCTCGCCGGCTTGCCGCGTGACTACAGCGGCGTGCCTCGCCTTGGTCCGCCGCTACCGGGAGACCTAGGCCGCGCGATCGTCGGCGCGCAGGAGCGCGGCCAGCCCGTTCCGACGCCTGGCATCGCCACTCCCAATCCGGGCATCAGTCCCGAAGAGCAGCGCAGGCTGCAGGAGATTGAGACCGCCAGAACTAGCCGGCTATTTTCCGGCACCGAGACGCGCACTGGAGCGTCCGTTGCGGCGCCCGCCATCGCTCCGCCGCCAGCGCCCGACCTCGCGGGCCTCGGCCTCGCGCCTCCGCCGGCGACACCATCGGCGCAGGACCGCCAGACTGCCTTTCTCAACGCGGCCCCGGACCGCCGTACAGTCGCGGCCGATCGTGTCGTTGCGCCCGCATCGCCGAACATCCTGCAAGCAGGCGCGGTCATATCGGCTGCGCTGATCACCGGCATCAGGTCCGATCTGCCGGGCCAGATTACCGCGCAGGTTACCGAGAACATCTACGACAGCCCAACCGGCCGCATTCTCCTCGTGCCCCAGGGCACGCGCGTCATCGGCCAATACGACAACAACGTGCAGTTCGGTCAAAGCCGCGTGCTGCTGGTCTGGAACCGGCTGATCTTTCCGAACGGTCGCTCGATCGTTCTTGAGCGCCAGCCGGGCGCAGACGCGGAGGGATTCGCCGGCCTTCAGGATGGTGTCGATTATCACTGGTGGGATCTGGCAAAAGCCGCAGGGCTGTCAACCTTGCTCAGCGTCGGAGCGGAACTAGCCACAAACGATGACGATCGGCTGGTCAGCGCGATCCGCAACGGCGGGCAGGACACGATAAACGACGCCGGCCAGCAGATCGTCCGGCGCCAGCTCAACATCGCACCAACGCTGACAGTCCGACCGGGCTTCCCTGTGCGCGTGATCGTCACCCGCGATCTGGTGCTCGAACCTTATGGAGGGTGAGATGACCAAGCTCAAGCTCGGCACGATTGCCGACGACAAGCCGATCAAGGTGACGGTCGAGCTGCCCGGGCCGCTACACCGGGATCTCGTTGCCTATGCCGAGATTCTCGCGCGGGAAAGCGGCCAACCCTTAGCCGATCCTGTGAAGCTCATCGCACCGATGGTCCAGCGCTTCATCGCTACCGACCGCGGTTTCGCCAAGGCGCGCCGTCAGTCCTCTTAAGGTAGACCGCAACCGCATCCGATCAATCTGTCGCCGCGCCCTTCCTGATCTCTGCGCGTCGCGTCTGGCGTGCGTGATCCAAGCTTAACTCAATCAAAAGCTTAAGTGCCGGATTCTGATTCGATGCCGACCACACCACGCTGGACGACACTGTGTCTTCGCCACTAGCGATCGAAAGGAAGCGGACTCCCGGATACGGGATACCAAAGGTCGAACGTGTGGTCAGAGTTATCCCAAACCCTTGCGCGACCATATTGATCAGGTTCTCCCGGCCTACACGCTGAACCGAGATCCTTGGGTGAAATCCAGGGCCGGATAACTGCCTTACCAGGTGATCCTCTATCTCCGGTCCTGCTGCATCCGCAGTCACGAGAAAGGTCTCGTGCCTTACATCATCCCAGGTGACCGCTGCGAGAGCGGCCATTGCGTGAGCTTCAGGGACCGCAACACAAATTTTCTCATCCCACAGTCTTTCCGTTCGACATCCAGGTAGTTTTGGATCGCCAGGTATAAAGGCGGCATCCAGTCGGCCGTTGAGCACGGCGCTGGCATTCACCTGAGAGGTCGCCTCATCCAGCTTTATCTCAATCCCCGGAAATCTGCGATGGTACGCTCCAAGCAAATCAGCCAGGAAGCCACTCGCCAACGAAGCCATCAGTCCAATCCGCAGCTCTCCGAGATGACCTCGTCGGGCGAGCGCAAGTCCGTTTACGGCCTCTCTGAGATGGTCCGCTCCGACTGCGGCCTCCCGCAGGAAGCGTTCCCCGGCAAGTGTCGTGCGCGCACCAGATCGGCTCCGCTCGAACAGTTGAACCCCAATGCGTCGCTCTAGCAGTTGAATCCGACGACTTACGGTGGACTGTGGAATATTAAGAATGTCCGCCGTGCGCCTAAAGCTTCCATGCTCGGCAACAAGGATTGCATATCTGAGGTAGCGCAGATCAAGGGATAGATCTGGCACCGTCGTCGCTTTCTGAAGGGCTTTCGATCAGCGAAGAGTTCATCGTCAATCTCGCGTGGGCGGTGTGTATCCATGATCGCTCCGCGGACACAAAAAGAGCTGCAAAGCACGTTTTGCGGATGACGCCGCAGATGTTGCGCCGCAGAACTCGACTGACTGCTGGTGGAGGACGATGCTTGCACCCCTTGATCCCGCCGAGGAGCAGGACCTCGGGGCAAGCGTCATTGTTCGCTGGTGTATCTCTTTATCCACCCGACAGATGTTAACACCTGCGGATAGACGACTGCCCTGATCTTCGCCTCGCGGATAAGATCAAGCACAGATCGTGACGGTCATCTCGTCTGCCACGACTTAGCTTTGGACAAAACCAAGAAGATCAGTAGGTGAGCGACAAGTACGACGGGAGCATAGAAAATATAGATAAACCAAAAGGCGCCCATGTCGTAGGTTGGTAAGTTTATTTGCAGAAGACCGCGTACTCCGATCAGTAGGTCCACGAATCCCCAAATGTTGGTTATCCAAACAAGAGGAATTGCGACACGCCAATTGGTACGCAGGAGAAAGATGCAAGCGAGCGCGAGCCCTGCTTCTATGAGGTCGCCGTAGGCGGCGCCGGAAAGAAACGAAGACGGCAGCCTTGAGTCGACCACGCCCGGAACGAGCAGTGTCATGCCCACGTATCGCGGCACATGCGCAAAGAGCAGGATGGCTAAGGCAGATTTAAGGGGAATCTTGGTTAGTGCGGGCCAAACATACCAAACCGATATGACAGTCAAGACGACTACACTTGCGGTAAGCTGCATCCAAAATATCGAAACGTTGTTCATTGGTCATCTCTCTCAATGGTCTATTGGCCGCACATCCGCGGCACTCCTGAAGCCAGATACGAACTAAAAATGCCGGCGCTGGCAGCGCCGCTAAACAGGCTGTCGTTATGTCGTGGTGGAGCGCGCAGCTTGCCCGATCACATCGACCACGACTTCCGGGTAAGTGACGGGGACGGCGTGCGAGGAGTTCACCTCGATGACGGTGGAGCGGGCGCGATCGGCCTGGAGTTTATATTCTTCCACAGGAAACACCGCGTCCTGCAGAGGCCTGATTTGCCAGCTCGGTTTGCTCGTCCACGCCGCGGACGTGAGTTGCTCGGTGATGGCGGCCAGGTCGATTGGACGCTGGGTGGCCATCATCAAGGCAAGTTCGTCCTCGGGCACGTCGGCAGCAAGGAGGGCGCGGAACTTGTCGGCTCGGACAAGGGAATATGCCCCGCTGGTTCCGTCGGGCAGGGTATATCTGGTCACGTTGACGGATGAGGCGAAGTCGAAGCCGGGAAACCGTTCGAGGCAATCCTTGAGGCGCTCTCCGACCGCAGGCATTGGGGCGGCTGCGTAGACAAGGCCGCTGACCTTTGGGTGGTCCCCAGCCTGGGTGATGACAGCCCCGCCGTAGGCGTGGGAAACAAGAATCACGGGCCCCTCAATCCCGTCGAGGACGCTCCGAAGGTATGCGACGTCGATGCCCAGACTGCGTAGCGGGTTGGCAAAGGCGATGACGGGGTAGCCGTCGCGTTGGAGCCGAGGGATCACCAGATGCCAGATTGACGCATCTTCGAGGCCGCCGTGCACAAGCACGACCGTTGGCTTGATGGCTCCGCCACCCCCCGATGCCGTCGAGTCATCTTCGATTTGCGTCTGAGCACCCATATCACGTCGTCCTCTGTCGAATTAATCTGCTGCGGTCGTCGGCGGCGCCGGCCTCTATTCGCTTTGCGGCGCACCCGCTTCATCGTGCGGGAATATGCGCACCGCCTGCCCCATGCCGGATCTGTCTCGGCCTGATAGCGTCGTGCTTCAGCGCCCGATTGCGGCGAAGGCGCGATAGGCAACGTCGTTGCGATCGCGGCCAGCCGGCGCAACGATCTTCTCGATGCCAGATCCCGGATCGCCATGAGTCGCCGGGCGGAAGTGCTTCCACTCGACCGTGGTCTCGCGGTTGGCGAAACGCCAGACGCCCTCCCGCTTAGTAAGCGAGTCGACGTAGCGGCCACCGGATATGAATTCATGGCCGTCGTTGATCGTGCCGTCCTCTGCACAACGCTCGGCGTAGGACTTTCCGAAGAACCCGGCGACCTTGTCGATGTCGCCCTCAAGCAGATGATAGGCGTAATAATAGGACTCAGCGGCCGCAGCATCGCCGTTCAAGGCAATATGCGTGTGGGTCACGTGGTGCATCGTCGAGGCGAATGTGTCGCGAGAGAAGGCAATCACCTTGTCGGCGAAATCGCGCGCCGTCCCTTCGAACCAGGCATGCTCGGTTCGCGCGTCTTCGTGATAGAGCGACTTGAGCAATTCAATGTCCAGCCGGTCAATCGCACGAGCATACGAGGTCAGTAAGTCCTCGATCGCGAAACGATCAAGGATTGAGCTGATCGCGGCATCGGTGTTCTGGATGGGTTCTTGCGACATTGAATCACTTTCTGAAAAGGACGGAAATTTATGCTGGTGCCACCGTTCAGCGGAATACGAGCGCTAGGCTTGCCCGGCTTCGTTGTTGACGTCGGTGGATCGCTAGCTCGCGAGTACGCTCTCGATCGGATGCGTCCCGTTGCTGTCGAATGCGCCCATTTGCACGAGGAGCGCGGTCCTGCTGTCTTCCAGATGTGGCTGGGTAAGAAACGGTCCGAAGGCCTCAAATAAGCCGGTGCGCGGTGCGCGTTCCACCGTTGCGGCCAGCGTCGTAAGCTCGATCCGGCGAACGTAGGTGCCGAAGATATCGCATGTTGCGCCTACCGCGACGAGCGTGCTTTCCGAAGGGTATTGATCCGGCGGCACGACCAAATTCATGTGCGTCGAGATTGCATCACCGACGCGAACCGCCGACTCGCCGTGGCCTTTGCCGGAAAGTGTCTCGCAGGTTAGGCGGCCGCCGCTGTGCGCGAAGCAGCATGCCGCTACAGGCCCGGCGACACCCTCGTTGATGCCCGCGTCGTGGCAGATCGCCGCTGCGTAGAATACTTCGCGATCGAACTTGATGCCGTCAAACGCCGCAACCTGCGCTCCGAAATAGTATGTCCGAAGGCAATGCGCCCAAAGCACGTCGGGATAGACACTACGGGCGAACTCGTCCGCGTCGCGCACAAGCTTCGTATCGGGCGGAGTCAGGGTATCCAACTCGATCTTCGCAGGGCGAAGGAGCCCAAGCCGGTAACGGGCCTCGTCAAACACCATCTCAGCCCGCAGAGAAGCGAGGTTCCGAGCAAGGGCAATTTTCTCGTCCGCACTCAACCGACCGTCGGTTCTATCGGCCCAGGCCAGAGTCCCCATCAGCGCTGCCGTCATTATCAACCCTCACTTAAATCCGGAACTTGATTTTCATGCGATACCGCATGATAATACGCGCGTCAATGATTTCGTGCGAACTCGAAGGAAAATAAGTTGAATGGTTCCCGTACCCGCGGCCGACCCCTGAGCTTCGATAGAGGAGCTGCGCTAGACCGGGTGCTTCCGGTTTTCTGGCGCAAGGGATTCGACGGCGCCTCCCTCGATGAGCTTGCGGCTGCGGCGGGCCTCAATCGCCCTAACCTCGCTGCCGCGTTCGGCGATAAGCGCGGGCTATACCTAGCCACGCTCGAGAGATTCATGAGTAAATTCGTGGACGAGGCCGGTCGAATTCTGGATCAGCCTGGTGGTTTGCGGAGCTGCCTCGATCAATTCTTCGACTTCGCAGCGACCGTCTACACGCGTGATGAACTCGGCTGCTTTGTTTTCGGTACCGCTCCGGCCGCGAGTGGTGATGACTTAGAGATCCAAACAGCACTGGCGAGCGCATTGGAAACAGCTCGATCCATATTGCAGCGAAAACTCTCGAATGCCGCCGGGGTCGATCTGTCTCCCGGTGCGGATGCCGAAGGCTTGGCGATTGCATTGACCGGAGTCCTCTTAACGATGGCGTTGTATGCCCGGGCAGGCTTCACCCCCGAAAATCTGTCCAAGATGCATCGACAGGCGACCGGTACGATTCTGACAGGGTGGACGTCGAACGACCTTCGATAGTTGCAATGGGCGGCATAAGACGCCGCCCCAAATCATCTCACATCGCCAATTCGACGTCCTTGATGTTGGCGATCGGGCCGAGGATCACCGGGTCGAAGTCCCTGAGCGTAGCCCGTTCGGACAGGCGGCGCGGCAGGTCGGGATTGGCCAGCGCGCCACGGGCGATGGTCAGCACGTCGGCCCCGTCGTCGAGCGCGGCCACCGCCCGGTCGATGTTGTGTAGGCTGCCGTTGGCGAGGATCGCCGCCTTGGGCGCGTGCTGCTTGGCAAGGCGCATCAGCGAGGGGCCGCCCGGCGCGAATGCCGGCTGCCACGCCTCGAAATCGGTCACGTGGATGAAGTCGACGCCAGCGTCCGCGATGCTGCCGAAGACGATCTCCGCGTCGCGCTCGCTGTCGGCCCACTTGTGCCCGTAGTCGTTCACCTTGCCTTGCGAGATACGGACGCCGACCGGCACCTCGGCGCCAACCTTCTCGCGCACGGCCTTGAGGGTTTCGAGGATCAGGCGCACGCGGTTCTGCGTGGTGCCGCCCCAGCGATCCGAGCGCGTGTTCGCATAGTCGGTCAGGAACTGGTCGAGGAGATATCCATTGGCGCCATGGATCTCGATCGCGTCGAACCCCGCGATCCCGATTGCCCGTGCCGCCGATTCAGCGAAGCCGGTGACGACGTCGGCAATCTGTTCGTCCGAGATCGCTGCCGGCACGGCGTAGCGGCCCTTGCCGTGATAGAACGCCATCTGCTCGCCTTTGGGCTGGATCGCGGAAGGCCCGACCGTCGTGTCGCGAAAGCGGTTGCTCTGGCTGATCGCGCCGGCATGCATCAGCTGCGCGATGGCGAGCGCGCCATGCGCCCTGATGCCGCTGACGACGGGCTTCCAGGCGTTGGCCTGCACCTCGTCGGTCATCCCGGGCTGATGCACATAGCCCTGCGAGAACGCCTGATCCGTGTAGATGCCCTCGGTGATGACGGCGCCGAAGCCACCCCGCGCGAAGCGCTCGTAATAGCGCGTCATCGTCTCGGTCGCCCGGCCGTCTTCGGTCGCGGTGATCCGCGTCATCGGCGCGACGGATAGACGGTTCTTCACCGTGTGGCCGTTTATAACGATCGGCGCGAAAAGCGCGCTTGTGTCGATGTCCATAATCCTCAGTCCTTCAAAACGCGCGATCCGGCTAAAACTTCTCGAAGCGGCTGCACTTCGCTCGCTCCGAGAATGTCGCGTCAGGCCAAAAGGCGGTCCGCCAGAACCTCGGGTTGCCTGATTTCAAGCGGCCCTTCGAATAGTTCGTCATATTTTGCCGTGAGGGCGGCGGCGATCGAACCGTTAAGATGCGCTTGGCGCCCCTCTTCCTCTTCGAAGGCGTCGAATATGCCGAATGTCGATTGATCGAAACGAACCGCAAACCAGGCGACAGTCAAAGGTTCTTGCTGAAGTAACCCCTGTGCGCTTTGAAGGAATGCAGCAGCTTCCTGTTCCTTTCCTGCCTTCGCTTTCAGTTGAATGAAAATCGCGACTTTAGTCATATTATATCCCATCTATGTTGCTACTTGACGGCCGACCCTAAAACGATCGCTGGTCAGTGTTCGTCGCTATATTTTTTCACCCACCCGGCAAATGTCAGCATCTGCGGATTTTCTTTCCGCGCTTCTGCAATGTTCGCTTTGAAGCCCTTTTCGCGAATCCAGGTGAACATATCCAAGAACTCCTTCGGCATCGCCCGCTTGGCCAGGAAGGCGGGAATTGGCGCCACCCAGGGCTTCTTTCCGGTGACAGTCTTGAAGGTCCTGACGATATCGTTGATGCTCAACTGATCCCCGGCGAGCGGGATGACGCGCCCGGCGTAGCTTTCCGGATCTTCGAGCGCGCGCGCAGCGAACCAACCGATGTCGTAGGTGGCCACGAACTGGATCGGGAGTGATGGGCCAAAGTTCGCTCTGAAAATTCCGAGGAACATGCCGCGCGGAATCGCCGCGGCGCCAAACGCATCCATGAAACCGACCGGACGCAGGATCGTCGCCGGCAGACCTAACGCATGAATGTGTTGTTCGATCGCCCATTTGCTCTCGTAGTGGGCAAGGCCGCTGTTCCGCTCGGCCCCCTCCGCTGATGAGTAGACGAGATGAGGGCTGCCCGACTCCTTGACCGCATCGGCAAACCTCTTGCCGTGCAGCTCCTCCGCCTCGGTGCCGCCCTTTTCCGTCCATTGCTGTACCGAAAACGCAGCGGAGACGCCCGCCAACGCTTTTCTAAGCGATGCCACGTCGTCGAAGTCACCCTTGACGAGCTCCACGCCACGCGCGGCCAGGCTCCTGGCCTTCGGCGATTCAAGGTTCCGCGTCAGCACCCTGACGCGGACCTTTTTCGCTGCCAACAAATGCGTGACGGTCGCACCGCCCTGGCTGCCGGTCCCGCCAGTAACAAGCACCACTTTTTCATTAGACATAGGTTTCATTCTTTCTTGCTTGTTCTAGGGAAAGCGCGTCGGACACTGCGACAACCTCGGATTAAAAGGCTGAAGACCGTGACCGGCCGGCGATCTACCTGAACGATTCTCCACTTGTCGCGATGAGCGACATGCCGACTTGGTCCGGCTTTGCGACAGGGTCGCTCGCCAACAATTCCGATTGGAACTTCTTGAACGATGGCAGGCCGGTGATGACTGCGGACGGATCGTCTTGAGAGGTCACCAGATGAAGAAAGGTCTGACCGTCTTCTTCAAGGAACACGCGATAGGAAAGGCCAGGCACCGCCGCCGCCGTCAGCGCTGCAATGAACTCATCAAGGTTCTGCCTGTTCTGCGCGACGTATTCCGGCTTCACCGTGTATCGATGGCGTGTGATTCTCATTTGGTTGTCCTCAATTTAAGCTTGGGTGGCGAGCGAGACGCAGACCTGCACGGCCTGCGTCTCTTCCTGATTAGTTGGAAGCCTCGCTCCACAGCTTGGCGCTCTCCACGGCGAAGTCGTGGTAGGAGCGCGGGTTGCGGCCAAGACGCTCGCGCAGGCGCTCCAGTCCAGCGGCGCTTGAGACCGGCCCGTCCTCCTGAAAATGCTTCATCATGTATTTGAAGTCATAGGCCATCCAGTTGGGCGCGAAGGCCCGCAAGCTCTGGACCCACTGGTCGATATCGTCGCCGATGTATTTGATCGGGCGGCCAAGCGCCTCGCTCCAGAGTTTCGCGCCGCTTTCCCCGGTGAGGACGTCTTCAGCGACGACCTCGTAGATTTCCGGGCCGAGCGGTTCGTTAGAGGCGAGCCGGCGCTGGATTTCGAGCACCGCGACCTCGGCGATGTCGCGGATGTCGGTGAAAGAGACACCCTTCTGTCCGATCGGGAACGGGAACATGCCGTGACCAAGCGCGTCCTTGACGCCAGGGCTCTGCATGTATGCGTTCGGGCGCAAAATGGTCACCGGCATATTGTGTTTGGTGATCAGGCGCTCAGCGGCAAACTTCGATGCGAAGTGAGGGACGTCTTCGGTTTCATCGACCCGAAACACCGACAGGTAAGCGACTGCCCTGATCTTCGCCTCGCGAATAAGATTAAGCGCGGAAATCGTGACGTTCAGCTCGTCCGGCACGACCGGACTGAGGAGGAAAACGGCTTCGACGCCGTCCATCGCGGCGCGCAGCGCGTCCACATCGAGCAGCTCACCCTTGAACGGCGTGACACCTGGCGCAAACGTCGCCTTTTCCGGATCGCGCGTGAACGCTCGAACGTCGAATCCTGCTGCGACAAGTTGCTCGACAACAACCGAACCGACGTTGCCCGTGGCGCCCGTTACTAGAACAGTCATGATTTTCTCCAATGTTGTTATGAATTAGCCGGCTTGGCTGTGCGGCTAGCGGCGTGTTTCGATGACGAACTGCCGAAGGGCTGCACCGATCTCGGCGGGCGAATCCTCCTGCAGGAAGTGCCGGCCCTTCACGGTGACCTCGCGCTGGTTTTTCCAGGTCCGGCAGAATTGCTGGTTTGCGCTGCCCTCCGAGATAACCGCCCCAGGGTCGCCGGTGATGAACAGCTTCGGCATCTCGCTTTGGCTGAGCCATTCAGAGTAGGCCCTGACGATCGCAGTCACGTCCGCAGGCTCGCCATCGACGGAGGCCTGTCGCGGCCAGATCAACGTCGGCAACCGTGCTTCGCGCTGGGCGTAAGGAGCGCGATAGACGGCCATCTCCTCCTCGCTGAGGGTCCGGATGATCGCCCCCGGGAGCATTTTTTCGACGAAGAAATTCTCGTCCAGAACGAGGTGCTCGCCTTCGCTTGATCGCAGTGCGCGGAACCCGCCGGCCGATGCGCCGAAATCGTCCCAGCTAAACGGTCGGACAACAGCTTCCATGTACGCGATCGCCGCGATCTGGTCCGGATGACGGTAGGCGCGGTGAAAGCCAAGCGCCGAGCCCCAGTCGTGAACGACCAAGATAGCCCTGCTCAGGTTCATGGCGTCGAACCAGGCGTCGAGATAGCGGGCATGATCGACGAAGCGGTAGGAATAGGTGGGCGATTTGCCCGATTGCCCCATGCCGATCAGGTCGGGCGCAAGACACCGCCCGATGTCGCTGAGGTGCGGAATGATGTTCCGCCAGAGGTACGAGGACGTAGGATTGCCGTGCAGGAAGACGATGGGATCGCCTTCGCCTACATCGACATAGCTCATCTCGGTGTCGAGGACGGCGACACGCTTTCTAGGATGTGGATCGGAGGCGGTCATGTTTTGCCCTCTGTCAAAAGGTTTCGGTGATCTTCAAGGGAAGCGGGAGGGCCTCACGGATGGGCGTAGATATTGACGAGGTTTCCGTCCGGATCGCGAAAGACGATGGCGCGGGCGCCCCAAGGCATGAGCTTCGGCGCCATCACCCAATCGCTCACGATGTCCTGCAACCGTTCGTATTCAGCATCGATGTCGGTGACTTCGAAATCGAGGATCACCGAACGATTGGCCCCGGCTGCCGCGACGCCCGCGCCGTATGCTTCCGTCGACGCCTGCTCCACGATGGCCAGTCCGTCGCAGGGCTCGTTATGGAACTGAGCGTAGCCACTGCTCAGTATCTCGGCCCTCGCCTGGCTGACGCTCTCGTAGAAGCGCGTCAGCTTCGCTACATCATTGGTAACCAGTCGGGTTTGCTTGAGACTCATGGTAGGATCACCTTCGATAACGGTGTGCATTATGTTTGAAGCTACGCTACAGTATCGTAGCTAAGTATGGGGAGTCAAGGTGTGTCTACAAAGTCCCGCAGCGAGGCGGAGCCAGCGAAAGAACCGGGACCGCTTCGGCGATCCAAGGAAGCCGTGAAGCTGGCGAGCCTGGCCGCAGCCTACGAATTGCTCACAGAGTTTGGGCTAAGCGGCGTCAGCGTCGACGAGGTGTCACGGCGATCGGGCGTCGCTAAGACCACGATCTACCGGCACTGGCCATCGCGCACAGGCCTTCTCTTCGATGCCGTCATGCAATTCGCCCCTCGGCTCCCGACGCCCAACACCGGCAGCTTTCGAGGCGATCTGACCGCGCTGACACTAGCTTTCGCTGAACGCTTGCAGACAGGCCGGTGGTCGTCCGCGATGCCCTCGATCATTGACGCCGCCGAGCGCGACAAGGAAGTCGCCGAGTTCCAGTCGCGCACTCACGCTGGCATGATGTCGGGGTTCGGCGCGATTGCTGCGCGGGCGCAAGCGCGCGGTGAATTAGGCCCGAATTTTGATGCATCCGATCTTACGGCGGCTATCGCCGGGCCACTGTTCTATCGCCGGTGGTTTTCGCGGCAAGAGCTTGATGACGCTTTCGTTCGCGGCGTCGTCGAAAGGGCCCTTGGCTGGGATTCCAGCCGTCACGGCTAGATCCAGCTTGAACCTTGGCTGTAAATGGCCGCAAGACCAACCCGGACCGAGACCGCCTCTTAGCCGTTCACGCGCAGGACAGTCTCACGCCGCCGGATGCGGCGCGGCTTATCTACGGAGGCGACAGCGGGTCGAAGCTGATGATTATCAACTCAATGCGGGTATCTGCCGCCACTCGAGAGGTCATCCACATAGCCGTGGCGCAGCACCCGCACTACCCTCGCCGATAAGCAACGCCGTCAACCCCGCCTATGTGGCCTCTATGGTATCCGTTTCTCCCACGCCTACCTCTGACGTCTTTCGCGGCGGTGAATTGCGCAGCATGTATATCCGTGCGGGAGTGTGAGGCACCGGGTTCGGGCACTCGAAGCATCGAGCCAAAGGAACCTCAACAGACTGCCGCGATGATCAACTCAAGACGGCGACTCGGCCTTGGTCGTGCTGCCGAAGGAGGCGGTAGTGGCAGATAGCAAATTCCTTACGCCGGAAGAGGTGGCTGAACGATACCGCGGCGGTATTTCAGTTGGGACCCTTCGGAATTGGCGCGCAATGCGTCTCGGCCCGTCCTTCGTCAAGATTGGCAAAGCCGTGCTCTACCCCCTCGACGAGCTTGATGCGTGGGATGAAAAGAATAAGGTGCAGTGCCGTGCATACAGGGGTCTCGGCGAGCACAGGGGTGATCAGGCGTGATGGTAACGGTCGAGCACGATCAACCGATCCCAGTCTCCGCCACCACTCCTCACCGAATTTCCATTTTTCGACCCCGAATCAATAGCTTACAGATCTGGCAGGCGTGGTCCACAACCACCCCTCCGGCGATCCCACGCCATCGCGCGCCGACATCGACATGACGAAGGTGATCATCGATGCGGCCAAGGCGCTCGATATCACTGTCCACGACCACGTCATCATCGGTAGGGATGGCCATGTGAGCCTGAAGGGGCTGAAGCTGATATGAACAACCACTGCGGCTGATCGCCGATGAGATGCAGAGCCCTGGCGCGTCGACCAAGCCCAGCCCATCCCGCGAGAAGACTAGGAATGCTGGAGTTGACAGCAGTCGGTGGTGCGCGATTGTATGCAATCCTGCACCACCACTGCCTGGACAATGCCCGCCCGAAATACCGAGAAGATGAAGCTCCATGACGATCCGCAGCGGCAACACCGATCGATCGACCCGGCTCTGCCGCGACGTGCTCTGCCTCGATGACTTTGAAATAAAGGCGCGGCGACATCTGCCAAAGCCCCTGTTCGGTTATATCTCAGGCGCAACCGAGACCAATGCGTCGCTAAGGCAAAATGCAGAGGCTTTCCAGGCCTATGCCTTCCGGCCTCGTGTCCTTCGCGACGTCTCGAAACGCAGCACCGAGACGAGCCTCTTCGGCAAGACCCATGCCGCACCATTCGGCATCGCGCCGATGGGTATCAGCGCGCTGATGGCCTATCGAGGTGACATCGTGCTCGCGCAAGGAGCGGATCAATCGGGAATCCCGATGATCATCAGCGGTTCATCACTTATCCCCTTGGAGGAGATTGCTGCGGTTTCGCCGCAAGCATGGTTTCAGGCCTATCTCCCCGGCGAACCCGACCGTATCGATGCTCTGATCGATCGGGTCGGCGCGGCCGGCTTGCGCACGCTTCTGCTGACTGTGGACACAGCCACGCTGCCAAATCGGGAAAACAATGTAAGGGCCGGATTTTCGACGCCTTTGCGTCCGGGTCTCCGCCTGGCATGGCAGGGCATCTCGCACCCACGCTGGACCACCGGCACATTCCTGCGCACGATCGCCCGACACGGCATTCCGCATTTTGAAAATTCCTATGCCACAAGGGGCGCGCCGATCATCTCCTCGAATGTCGCGCGCGATTTCGGCAGGCGCGACCATCTCAACTGGAACCATCTGGAGCGGATACGTAACAGGTGGTCCGGCAAACTCGTGGTGAAGGGGATCATGCATCCTGACGACGCGGCCCGGGCTGTCGACACCGGGGCGGATGGCGTGATCGTCTCTAACCATGGCGGCCGCCAGCTCGACGGCACCGCATCGCCCCTTCAGGTCCTTCCGGAGATTGCGTCCCGTGTTGGCGATAGCGTTGCCGTCATGGTCGATGGCGGCTTCAGGCGTGGAACGGACATCATGAAGGCCCTCGCGCTCGGGGCCTGTTTCGTGTTCGTGGGCAGGCCGTTCCTTTATGCCGCAGCCGTCGCGGGCCTACCGGGCGTGCTTAAGGCGGCCGATATCCTGAAGACGGAACTGCATAGCAATATGGCGTTGCTGGGCGTTACCGAGGTGGGCGATATTTCCGCGGACTACATCACCCGCGCATAAATGCCGTCGAGCCACCGAGCATGGCAAGCGCCCCTGCCGGTCTTCGTCGGCTACGACCGATGGCGTAAAGCTGTTTCTCGCAGGGCTCACTAGCCCGAAAAAGCACCCGTCAGGACCAATCAGGTGGCCGTAAAACAATCTGTAACATTGACCGGCTAACGATGGACGGGCGACATTTTGCGTCGCAATATGATTCCTTTCCAATCCGGGGCTTGATGATGCTTCAGTACGATCTCGTTGTGGTGGGCAGCGGTCCCGCAGGGCGCCGTGGCGCGATCCAGGCTGCAAAACTCGGCAAGAAAGTGCTTGTCATCGAGCAGGGCAAACGCGTCGGCGGCGTGTCCGTGCATACCGGCACCATCCCTTCCAAAACGCTGCGCGAGACCGCGCTTAATCTTTCCGGCTGGCGCGAACGCGGCTTCTACGGCCGGTCTTACCGCGTCAAGGAAGAGATCAGTGCAGATGACCTGCGCCGCCGCCTGCTGATTACGCTCAACCACGAGGTCGAGGTGCTGGAACACCAGTTCGCCCGCAACCGCGTGCAGCATATTCGCGGCAAGGCGAGCTTCATCGATGCGTCGACGCTGCAGGTGATCAAGGATGACGGCGAGACCACGCAGGTCACCGCCGCCAGCGTGCTGCTCGCCGTCGGCACAAAACCGTTCCGCCCCGATTACATGCCCTTCGACGGCAAGACCGTTCTCGACAGCGACGAACTGCTCGACATCCAGGACCTGCCGCGATCGATGGTGGTCATCGGCGCCGGCGTCATCGGCATCGAATATGCGACGATCTTCAGCGCGCTCGACACCGCCGTCACCGTCATCGACCCGAAGGCGACAATGCTCGACTTCATCGACAAGGAAATCATCGAGGATTTTACCTACCAGCTGCGCGACCGCAACATGAAGCTGCTGCTCGGCCAGAAGGCCGACAAGGTGGAGAGGCTCGAAAACGGCAAGGTCGAGCTGACGCTCGACAGCGGCCGGCGCCTGACGACCGACATGGTGCTTTTCGCCGCCGGCCGCATGGGGGCGACCGATGCGCTGAACCTTCAGGCCATCGGCCTCGAAGCCGATAGCCGCGGCCGTCTCAAGGTCAATCCGGAAACCTTCCAGACATCGGTTGCCAACGTCTATGCCGCCGGCGATGTCGTCGGCTTTCCCAGCCTTGCCTCGACCTCTATGGAACAGGGCCGCATCGCCGCCCGCGTCGCGGTCGGCGCGGTCGCCAAGGAACCGCCGAAATATTTCCCCTACGGCATCTATGCCGTGCCGGAGATCTCGACCTGCGGCCTGACCGAAGAAGAGATGAAGGAGCGCGGCATTCCCTATGAATGCGGCATTGCCCGCTTCCGCGAGACGTCGCGCGGTCATATCATGGGCCTCGACACCGGGCTTCTGAAGCTGATCTTCTCACTGAAGACCCGCCGCCTGCTCGGTGTGCATATCGTCGGCGAAGGCGCCACCGAACTGGTGCATATCGGCCAGGCGGTGCTCAATCTCAAAGGCACGGTCGAATATTTCGTCGAAAACACCTTCAACTATCCGACACTCGCCGAAGCCTACAAGATCGCCGGCCTCGATGCCTGGAACAGGATGGGCGACATCAAGTCAGAACTCTAAAGTCCGTCGCGTCGTCGAGGAAACGGCCGTCTAAGTCCGGCCGCCAAACGGAGCGGAATGACAGTGCGCATCATCTCGCTGAACGCATGGGGCGGCAGGCTTCATGAGGCACTGATTCAATATGTGACGTCGGCCGATCCCGACGTGCTGTGCCTGCAGGAAGTTTTGCGCGCACCCGGCACCGGCACGGGCTGGTCGGTCTACCGGGACGGCGATGTCGAGTTGCCGCAGCGCTTCAATCTCTTTACCGAGATCGGCACCGCCCTGCCCGCTCACGACGGCTTTTTCTGCCCGACCTCGAAAGGCGAGCTTTTCGACGGCGATACTGCCATTGTTGCCGAATTCGGGCTGGCGACTTTCGTGCGCAAGTCGCATTCCGTCATCGCCCAGGGGCTGGACTTCGTGCACGGCAGTTTTTCCGCCGATGGCTGGGGCGAACATCCGCGGCCGCGAAACGCCCATTGCATCCGCCTCTTCAGCTATGAGCACGCTTCTACCGTGACCATCGCCCACTTGCATGGCCTGCGTGATCCCGCAGGCAAGGGCGACACGCCGGCGCGGCACGAGCAGGCTGCAGCGCTGGTCAAGCTCATCGAGGGCGTCTGGCCCGGCGACGAAGGGCTCGTCGTCTGCGGCGATTTCAACGTGCTGCCTGATAGCGCGACCTTTGCGATTCTCACCAGACTTGGGCTTTCCGACCTCGTCACCGGAAGCGGCCTTGTAGACACGCGAACCTCCTATTATCTGAAGCAGGGCCGCTTTGCCGACTACATGCTGGTGACGCCGGGGGTGAAGGTCGCCAAATTCGAGGTGGTCGAGGCGCCCGAAGTCTCCGACCATCGCGCATTGCTGCTCGATATTGGGTAGTATATTGAGGAATGATACACTTCGCGAAGCGTTTGCGCCCCGTGCCGATTTTTTTAGGCCTTAGTTTGACCTCCTAAGTCGCATTGATACGTCGTGCTTGTATATGCCTTCAACGCCATTTTGCCTTCGGGCAAAAGCTTCTAAAGAAAGATAGATACTCTTGTCCCATGTCTTGGAAGTTGCGCGCAGACGTTTTCAGCTGATCCTGATCAAGCCGTCGCATTATGACGATGACGGCTACGTGATCCGCTGGTGGCGGGCGATGATCCCCTCCAATTCGCTTGCGGCGCTCTACGGCATTGCCGCTGAATGTGCCGAGCGCAAGGTGCTCGGCGACGATACGGCGATCGACATCACTGTGATCGACGAGACCAACACCCGGATCGATGTCGCCGGACTGCTGGCGCAGTTCAGGCGTCACGACAATTTCGGCATGATTTCGCTCGTCGGCGTCCAGACCAACCAGTATCCGCGCGCCCTCGATATCGCCCGACCGTTCCGCGATGCCGGCCTGCCGGTTTCGATCGGTGGCTTCCATGTTTCCGGCTGCCTGTCGATGCTGGATGGCAAGGCCGTCGGGCTCGACGCCTGCCGCGACATGGGCATCTCGATGTTTGCCGGCGAGGCCGAGGGCCGGCTCGACATGGTGTTGCGCGATGCCGCCGCCGGCGAGCTGAAGCCGCTCTATAATTTCATGAACGACCTTCCCGGCATCGGCGGCACGCCGGTTCCTTTCCTGCCGAAGGACAATATCCAGCGCACGCTCGGGCTCAGCACCAGCTTCGATGCCGGACGTGGCTGTCCCTATCAGTGCTCGTTCTGCACCATCATCAACGTGCAGGGACGCAAGTCGCGCTTCCGTTCGGCCGACGACGTCGAAAAGCTGGTGCGGATGAACTGGGCGCAGGGCATCCACAAATTCTTCATCACCGACGACAATTTCGCCCGCAACAAGGATTGGGAAGCGATCTTCGACCGGTTGATCGAACTCAAGGAGCGGGACGGCATTCCGCTCGGCCTGATGATCCAGGTCGACACGCTCTGCCACAAGATCCCCAATTTCATCGAGAAATCCAGGCGCGCCGGCGTCACCCGCGTCTTCATCGGCCTCGAAAACGTCAATCCGGACAATCTGACCGCCGCCAAGAAGAACCAGAACAAGATCACCGAATACCGCAAGATGCTGCTCGCCTGGAAGGCACAGGGCATCATGACGCTCGCCGGTTATATCCTGGGCTTTCCCGCCGACACGCCGGAATCAATCCGCCGCGACATCGCGATCATCCAGGAAGAGCTGCCGCTCGACGTCATCGAGTTCTTCATCCTGACACCACTGCCCGGTTCCGAGGACCATCAGGTCCTTTGGAAGAAGGGTATCGAGATGGATGCCGATCTCAACATCTACGATGTCGAGCACGTCTGCACCGCGCATCCGAAGATGAGCAAGCAGGAATGGGAAGACATCTACCACGAGGCCTGGGCGCTCTATTATTCGCCCGATCATATGAAGACGCTGCTGCGCCGCGCCGTGGCAACCGGCGTGCCACTCGCAAGGCTCGTCAAGGTTCTCGTCTCCTTCGCCACTACCGTGCCGCTGGAAAACGTGCACCCGCTGCAAAGCGGCCTGCTGCGCCTGAAGACGCCGTCGGAGCGGCGCCCGGACCTGCCGCGCGAGAATCCGCTGGTCTTCTGGCCGCGCTTTGCCTGGGAAACCTTCCGCAAACATGCTTCGCTCGCCAGCACGATCATTGGCCTGACGATTTCGGCATTCCTGATTTCAAGGGACGCGAAGTCGAAGACCTACATGGATCAGGCCCTGACGCCGGTCGCCGACGACGAAGAAGAAACGCTCCACCTCTTCACACAGACCGCCGGCGGCGCCGCAGCCGTCAGCCATGTCAGGAAAGTCGCGCAACTGACAGCGCATTCTTGAACGGCTGCTGACGCCCTTTTGTTTTACGCAATTCCGGACGGAAAACCGCTTCGCATTCCTGGAATTGCTCTAAACCAATGCATGTCGCTAAAGCGCGTCGCATGAATCAAGTTTGACAACGCGCTTTGAAGGCTCGGACTTTGGTGGCAGTCTAAGCGACTTGGATCATCTTGGTCGTCTCGGCTACTTGCAGCGTGTCGACGAATTCGACGATCTTGATCGGTTTCCCATCCCTGAAGTGGATCTTGTCGACGAATTCCGTATGGAAGCTCACGCCCGATGGGATGTGCCTGACCTCGCCTTCGCGGTGGGCAAAGACCATCTGCCTTCGATAGATCCCATACTGTGATAAGCTGCGTTATCGCTTGCCGAAAATCATGCCCGCCTGATTCAGTCGAAAAGGGCGCCAGCCGTGTATTGCCGATCATGCGAAAGGTGCAACCCTCGCCGATCAGCGCCAAGGTAGCTTCGATATCACCGCGGTCACGCACAGCATAGATTTCCTCCACGAGCTTCTTCATATCATGCTTTGCGGTCATTTTCAGGTCCCTCCCACCATCAGCGAAATCTGCATCCAATTATACTTCAATGCAACTCTTTGTTGTCTAGGATGCATAAACACAATGGAGTAGGCGGCGAGAATGAAACTGCCCCGGATAATAGAAAAAGGCCCCGCACGATGGCGAGGCCTTCCAAACTTCTGAACTAAAAAAGCGATTATTCGGCGCTTTCGTCAGCCGCCTTCTTCTTCGGAGCAGCCTTCTTCTTCGGTGCGGCTTCTTCGCCTTCACCGGCGTCAGCTGCTTCGGCCTTGGCGGCAGCCTTCTTCTTCGGTGCGGCCTTCTTGGTTTCGGCCTTGGCTTCGCCCTCTTCCTCGGCGAGCAGCTCTTCCTTAGTCACCTTCTTGTCGGTGACGTCGATTTCGGTCAGCAGGTGATCGATGACCTTCTCTTCGAAGATCGGTGCGCGGATCGAAGCAGCGGCACCCGGCTGGCTGCGGAAGAATTCGAGGATCTGCTTTTCCTGGCCCGGATACTGGCGCAGCTGATCGTAGATGGCGCGCTGCATCTCGTCTTCGCTGACCTCGACGCCGGCCTTTTCACCGATTTCGGAGAGAACGAGGCCGAGGCGAACGCGACGCTCGGCGAGCGTCTTGTATTCCTCGCGAGCCTTCTCTTCGGTCGTGTCTTCGTCCTCGAAGGTCTTGCCGGACTGGGCGAGGTCGTTGTTCACCTGGCTCCAGATGCCGTTATATTCGGCGTCGACGAGCGAGTTCGGGGTCTCGAACTTGTACATCTCGTCCAGCTGGTCGAGGATCTGACGCTTCAGCTTCTGACGGGTCAGCGAGCCGTACTGCGATTCGATCTGGCCACGGACGATTTCCTTCAGGCGGTCGGCGGATTCGATGCCGAGCTTGGAGGCAAGTTCGTCGTTGATCTCGACATCGGCAGGTGCGGCGACTTCCTTGACTGACACGTCGAAGGTTGCTTCCTTGCCGGCGAGATTCTTGGCCGGATAGTCGGCCGGGAAGGTCACGGTGATGGTCTTCTCGGCGCCGGCCTTGAGGCCGACGAGCTGGTCTTCGAAGCCCGGAATGAAGCGGCCGGAGCCGAGCACCAGTTCGGCGCCCTGGTCGGTGCCGCCTTCGAAGGCTTCGCCGTCGACCTTGCCGACGTAATCCATGGTGATGCGGTCGCCGTTTGCGGCCTTACCGGTCTTGGTCTCGTAAGCGCGGGCGCTTTCGGCGACCTTCAGGACCTGCTCGTTGACTTCGTCGTCCGAGATGTCGATGACTTCGCGCGTGACCTTGATGCCCTTGACCGACTTCAGTTCGATCGGCGGCAGCACTTCATAGGAGAGCGTGAATTCGAAATCCTGCTCGGCAGCGAGGATCTTGTCGGCTTCGTCCTTGTCCTCAGTCATGGCGATTTCCGGCTGCGTGGCCGACTTCTCGCCGCGGCTGGACAGGATGGCGGCCGGCTGCTCGCGGACGATTTCGTTGACGAGGTCGGCCATGATCGACTTGCCGTAGACCTTCTTCAGGTGAGCGGCGGGGACCTTGCCCGGACGGAAACCGTTGATGCGAACCTTGTCCTTCACATCGGCAAGACGCTCATTCATCTTGTCTTGCATGTCCTTGGCCGGGATAACGACCTTGATTTCGCGCTTCAGCCCTTCAGCGAGCGTTTCGATAACCTGCATGTCTTCCTACCTTCATTTCGTGGCGGCCGTGCCCAGACGCCGTTCGTTTCGATGAGCACGACGCCGGCGATCCTGCCGCGCGTGGCTTTTCCCAATTCCATATCATTCCGCCCAAAGCGGAATGGCACTCGCGGCCTATTCGGGACAACTCTCAATTGTTCTGGAACAACCGATTCTTAGTCTCCCGCCTGCAAACAGCTTGGTGCGGGTAGAGAGACTTGAACTCCCACGCCTTGCGGCACCAGAACCTAAATCTGGCGTGTCTACCAATTT
The DNA here is from genome assembly GCF_000769405.2 of Rhizobium brockwellii. NCBI lineage: Bacteria > Pseudomonadati > Pseudomonadota > Alphaproteobacteria > Hyphomicrobiales > Rhizobiaceae > Rhizobium > Rhizobium brockwellii. The sequence goes on along the minus strand of NZ_CP053439.1, from coordinate 1,645,430 downwards.
CACCATACCCGCGTTCACAAAACCGCATACCTATGCCTGCGCATGAGGCCTTCCGGAGCGCGGCGTCTCTATATCACCCGATTTGGTCGAGGCAAAGGAAAAATGAACGGCAAATGACAGGGGATTTGCAGCCCCGGAACGGCCCTGCCCCGAAGTGTGACGCGATCAGTAAAGCGGCTCGTCGTAAACCGGCTTGCCGTCAACGAGAAGGCTGCGGATCTGTGCGCTTCCATCAGGCGAGACACGCACTGCGATGGCGACGTTGCCGTCATTGCGGGCCTCCTCGATCGGCTTGCCCTCGCCTTCTGGAACGTAGTAGCGCTCGATGCCGTATTCGACACGCATGCTGTCGCCGGCGGCAAGGCCGCCACTATAAAATGGCTGGCTGCGCAGGATCACGGTCTCCGGCTGCGTAGGCAGCTCGTGAAAGGACGATTCGGTCACCGTCCAGAAACCATCCTCCTGCTTCTTCAACCGGACCCATAGCACCCGTTCGCCGGCCTCGGCCGGAATGCCGCCGGAAACCGTCTGCACCGGCACCGAGGAAATGTCGTAGTTCAAGACGACATAATCGCCGCGCAGGAAATCGCGCGGATCGACGGGCGCCGTCTTCAGCAGCACCTCGGCGCCGTCGCTGAGGATCGACGCCCGGCTCTGGATGATCGTGCCGAGGATAAGGGTCTGCAGACCGGCGACGATGATGGCCGAAAGCAGATAGCCCTTGCCGGATTGCAGCCTTGCCATGAACGAGCTCATGCGCGCTCCCCCTGTGCATTCGCCGAAAAACGCCGTTCGAGACGGATGACCATCCAGGCGACAAGCGCCACCACGAGACCGGAGAAGAGGAAGAGGCTCGATGTGCCGAGGATTGAGCCGACGGTGACGGAGGCGAGATAAAGCATCTCGGCGGCAAAGGTCGTATAGGCGAGGTATCGCACCGCGCCGTTATCCCTGCCATGCAGGGCGATCGCCAGCACGGAAGCGGCAAGCGTCGCCACTCCGAGCACCACCAGCCGCCAGCCATCCTCGATCTCGATATGCAGCAGCAGGAAGCCGATTACGGCGACCAGGAAGCTGTAGAAGGCCGGCGCCGCACCCGCGCTCCTGACCAGGGAGGCGATACGCGGGAGCGGCAACGCCGTCAGGACGAAGGCCACCATGCCGCCGATCGCAAAGGCAAGCGCCACGGCGATCTCCTCATAAAGAGTATAGAGCCAGGCGAGCCAGCCGATCAGCAGCAGATAGGCCAGATGGCGGGCCCGCTCGGCGCCGGTATACCGCACCAGCCCGATGACGATCACCGCCATGACAGGCGCCATCCAGGGATCGAACCCTATCCAATGTGTGTCGTTATTCTCAAGATAGACGGCAAACGACGCCCAGGAGAGGAATCCGGCGACGACGGCAACGGCGCCCGAACGGAACAGGATCGCCGAGATCGTCGCAATCGCGAACCACAGATACATCACCGTCTGCTCGTCGCCGGAGAGGTGATACATCTGTCCAACCAGCGAGATGGCGCCGCCGAAACTCATCGCGCCGATGACCAGCAACCCGCCTGCGGCCGCTGTCGCACCGCGGGCAAGCATCCTGGCGGCGGCGATATGCACCACCCAGATCAGGGCAAGGATGCCGCCCACGCGGACAAGGCGTGGAATGGCCTCCCAGTTGGAGGCGACGACTAGCAGTATGGCAGATGCCAGCAGCACCGCCGCCAGCGCCATCAGCACCCTGCCGAGGCTGAAGCTTGCCGGGCGGCTGTCATATTCGGCGAGAAGCGCACCTGCCGTTTCCTGCCCGAGCAGACCTTTACCCACCCAGAGTGAGAGATCCCGCTCCAATCTGCCGCGATACATGCTCAACCCCTTGATTTCCGCAACGTCGACTGCGGCGCTGCGGCTCACGCCGTTATAGACGCAGCACGGGTGTTCGCAAACGCTGTTGCGACAAATATACAAGTTCCTCATTGGTCTAAATAGTATCGAGTGTTAACCGGCCGCTAACGTCATAAGCGCTAATGTAAGCCTATGGACGGAGAGGCATGCAACCTTTGCATATCCCCCATGAATTTATTGCACTGCACAATACTCATTAGTCATACTATTGATTAGGACATCGAAGCGCGGGGATGGCGCCCCGGCCCGGCTCCAGTCGGATGCCCGCGGATGCTTTGTCCGTGACGAGATTCGCAGCCGCGCACTCCTCCTCCCAGCGCGCTGCGATAGACTGGCAACACTCCTCCTCCCAGTTGTCAGTCACCATAACACGCCCGCCGGATCCTCCCCCGGCGGGCGTTTTTGCTTAGCCAAAGCTGTATTAAAGCATTGGCGGTTTGAGGGTTTCCGTCGGATCGCGCCGTCTTGCCACATTGTCGTCACGCCGCCCCACCAACCCTGCGAAGGGATAGGCGACTTCCCATCCGAAGCGGAACACCTCCTTGTAGCGGAAGGACGGGCGGAAGTAGCGGAGGGAGCAGCGCTTTCCGCTGTGGCACCCATTCGCCCCTCCAATTCGAACTGCTTTCCTAAAAGTCATTCTGCCTATTCGTTGACCAAAAAGCGGTAAGTCTGCGTCAAATGCCCTCTGAGCAATGCACTCTTTGCATGGGTGATCTGAAAACTTGGCTGTTTTAGTCTTTCGCGCCGCAACATATATTCTGGTCATCAAATAGAGGTCAGCGCCGATCGGTGGCTGCTGGCAGATGAAACCCTCGGAAAGGGGCTTAACATGAACTTCTCTCGCTCTTTCAATAACTGGCGCAAGTATCGTCAGACCGTCACGGAACTCGGCCGCATGACCAACCGCGAATTGCACGATCTCGGCATCGACCGTTCGGACATCCATCGCGTTGCCCGTGAGGCTTCTGCCCGCTAATTCAAGGTGATCGCTGCTACTCCCAAGCACGATTGCTCTCGATCGAAACGCCCGCTGTCCCCACAGCGGGCGTTTTCTTTTGGCTGCACGTGGTGGCCGCGGCGGTTGCATGTTTTTCCGCTTGAATAGCTCGCTCAAAAAATATTCACCGCCTAATTGTCGAGCATCATAGTGCACAATTGCATGGCAGACGCCTTTTATTTGCACTGCACAATCGGACGGATCGCGCCTATATAAACATCAACCGCAGAGAGACAGGCGATCCCGCCGTCCCGCGGACATAGGAAGAAGACAATGAACCCGATCCGCATTGCAAGAAGCTGGCTCAGCTACCGTCGTACGCTCAACGAACTCGGCGGCCTTTCGAACCAGACCCTGTCCGATATCGGCGTTAGCCGCTACGACATCCGGAATATCGCATCCCGCTCGTTCCGCTAATAGCGGGCGCGATGCTTCCAAGACGGCGCCTCAGGGCGCCGTTTTTGATTCCGGGGTGTTGGATCGCACCGGCCGACATGATATCAGCCCGGAATGAACACGATCTCTTCCTATTCCCCTATCCACGTCGTCGGCGGCGGGCTTGCCGGTTCGGAAGCCGCCTGGCAGATCGCCAGTTCCGGCGTCCCGGTCATCCTGCATGAAATGCGCGGGGTGCGCGGCACAGATGCGCACAAGACCGACGGCCTTGCCGAACTCGTCTGCTCCAACTCCTTCCGGTCCGACGATGCGACCAGCAATGCCGTCGGCGTCATTCATGCCGAGATGCGCATGGCGGGCTCGCTGATCATGGCCGCCGCCGATCGGTGCCAGGTACCGGCCGGCGGTGCGCTCGCCGTCGATCGCGACGGCTTCTCCGAGGCTGTGACCAAGGCGGTCCATGACCACCCACTCATCACCGTCGTGCGTGAAGAGATCACCGGCCTGCCACCACGTGACTGGGACCTTGCCATCGTTGCCACCGGACCGCTGACGGCGCCGTCGCTCGCGAGCGCCATCCAGACGGAAACCGGCGAGGATTCGCTTGCCTTCTTCGACGCCATCGCGCCGATCGTCTACCGCGAGAGCATCGACATGGATATCTGCTGGTATCAGTCGCGCTACGACAAGGTCGGCCCCGGCGGCACCGGCAAGGATTACATCAACTGCCCGATGGACGAGGCGCAGTACAACGCCTTCGTCGACGCGCTGATATCGGGCGACACGGTCGGTTTCAAGGAATGGGAAGGCACGCCTTATTTCGACGGCTGCCTGCCGATCGAGGTGATGGCCGAACGCGGCCGCGAGACACTGCGCCACGGGCCGATGAAGCCGATGGGGCTGACGAACGCGCATAACCCGACAGTCAAGGCCTATGCCGTCGTGCAACTACGGCAGGACAATGCGCTCGGCACGCTCTACAATATGGTCGGCTTCCAGACGAAGCTGAAATATGGCGCGCAGGCGGACATCTTCCGGATGATCCCGGGTCTGGAAAATGCGGAATTTGCCCGTCTCGGCGGCCTGCACCGCAACACCTATATCAACTCGCCCACTCTGCTCGACCCGTCGCTGACGCTGAAATCGCGCGCCGGCCTGCGTTTCGCCGGCCAGATCACCGGCTGTGAGGGTTATGTGGAAAGCGCCAGCGTCGGTCTACTGGCCGGGCGTTTCGCTGCCGCGGAACGCAAGGGCGAGGCGATTTCGCTGCCGCCGGCAACGACGGCGCTGGGCTCCCTGCTCGGTCATATCACCGGTGGGCACCTCGTCACCGACGAGGAGCCGGGCAAACGATCGTTCCAGCCGATGAACATCAATTTCGGGTTGTTTCCGGAGCTCCAGCCGGGTTCGATCGTCAAGCCTGAAGGCGTCAAGCGCTTCCGGGGCAAGGACAAGACGATCATGAAGCGGCAGTTGATCGCACGCCGCGCCCTTGCCGATTGCGCCGCCTGGCTCGGTCAAGAATCAACGCTTGCCGAAAGCGCCTGACCGGCGTTTTCAAGCGCGTTGCATCGGATCCGGCTCCTGCGACCCGCTTGAAGTCTTTGCTTTTATGCATGCCGTCCTCCGAAAACCGCTGCCGGGCGACATGCATTACTGCTTGTTCGCCGCCGAAATATTGCCGGGCGGCAGGTCTTTATCCGGCTCGGCGATATAATTGCCGAGCAGCCACAGCGAAACTTCCGAGGCTTCCTTGGCAGAAGCGAATTCGAAATCGCCGTTGTGATAGGGTGCATCGAGAAAGTCGATCACCAGGCCCCTGCCCGTTTCCGAGCCGACGACGCGCACCCGGCCCGGCTCGATGAGATGGCAGGCGAAATGGCGCGACATGTTGCGCATGAAGCCCGCCTTGTTGTCATGCAGGCGCACGAAGACGGCCTGGCCGTTTTCCGTCGTCTGCAGCTGACGGATCGCCTCGTTCGGAAAGGCGCGGCCGAACTCGATGATGGCGAGGCCCGTGTCATGCAGGCCGTCTTCCTTGTTCTGCGCGGCCATGCGCGTTGCCACGAAAGCAATGAAAATGACGATGGCGAAAAGGACGCACCAGACGATAATGCCCACGCCGAGTCTCCGTTCAAAGGGTAGCGGTGGAAGCCTTGTAACGCGCGAGACTTGCGCGAGTTTGACCGATATCAGATTTTCCGGCGTGCGGCAGCCAGCCCCATCCGCAGTTGGCGGCGCCATTGCGGCGGCTGCAGCGGCCGGTCAAACAGCAAGGCGCCCCGTTTCTGCGCCCTGATGAGCACCGGCTCGGCAAGTGTCGCCGGCAGGAAGGCTGGAAAAACAGTCGGCGCAATCGACCCCGCCGCCCTCGTCTTTGCCAGATGTTCGCGACCGAGGCCGGCAAAAGCCTCGATGGCGGCGGCGATGCGCGGCCTGTCTTTTCCGGCGAGGAAGGCATCGCGGTCGAGACCGGTGGCGGACAGGATCTGCAGCGGAATATAGATCTGGCCGCGGCGGCGATGCAGCGGCATCAGCAGCAACAGCCCGGCGACCGCCTGGGCAACGCCGGCATGGCCGGCGGCGTCGGCCGAGCGTGCGGCCTCCTCCGGCGACAGCACCAGGCTTGCGAGCTGGATCAGGGCCGATGCCGTTTCGCCGGCATAGCCTTCAAGCGAAAGACGTGTCTCCATCGGATCGTCATAGAGATCGAAGGTGCGGGCCTCGATCATGTCGATCAGCGTCTTGCGCGGCAGGCGGTGCGTTTCGATCGCGATCAGAAGCGCTGCGGCGACGGGATTGGCTGCCGTCGAGCCGTGTGCGCTGCCTTCCAACAGGTCGTGCCAATATTGCAGCCGTACCTCGCCAGGCAACGGCTCGTGCACGAGATCTCGGATGCGGGCGAGCTCGGCATTGAAGGCATAAAGAGCTGCAAGCGCGCCGCGCTTTTCCTCCGGCGACAGCAGACAGGCGAGATAGCGGTCGCGATCGCTGTCACGCAGCATCGCCAGGCAGATCTCCTGGTTCGTCGCAATATGCGCTTCAGTCATCGTCAGACCGCAATCAACGCCGCGGCGACGGCACGTTGCTCGGCGAGCATGATATTGAAGGTGCGCACAGCAGCACCCGTACTCATCGGATCGGAGGAGATGCCGCGCGACTTCAGCGCCAGCCTCAATTCCTCGGGCAGGCGGCGAAGTTCGGTTCCGGTACCGACGAGCAGAACCTCGATATCGGCTGCCTCATCCAGCACCCGGCGAAAATTTTCAGGCGACAGCGGTTTCGACATATCCATGTCCCAGCCATGAATGCCGGAGGGCAGGCAAAGGATCGAGCCGCGATGCGACATGTCGGCAAAGCGAAAGCCACCATTGCCGTAAGCATCGATCGGAGCGCGCCCGGGGAAATGCGCGGCGCGGATTTCTATGCCTTTTGCCATGTTTTCAAACCACCGTGCCGGATTTTACACCAGCATCCGTCTTGTTGCTCTCTTCCCCGTCGGGAGCCTTCGGCCGCAGCCGGAAGACGATCAAGACAGGAGCCGCGATATAGATCGAAGAGAAGGTGCCGAGAGCGACGCCGAAGAGCATCGCAAAGGTGAAGGAGCGGATGACTTCGCCGCCGAAGAGAAAGAGCGCCAGCAAGGCGATCAGCGTCGTCGCCGCGGTCAGAACGGTGCGCGAAAGCGTCTGATTGATCGAGGCATCGATCAGGATCGGCAGCGGCATCTTCTTGTATCGTTTGAGATTTTCGCGCATTCGGTCGTAGACCACGACCGTGTCGTTCAGGGAATAACCGACGACGGTCAGTACGGCGGCGATGCTCGTCAGGTTGAACTCGATGCCGCTGAGGACGAAGAGACCGAGCATGATGATGACGTCGTGCAGCGTTGCGACGATGGCGCCGACCGCGAATTGCCATTCGAAGCGGACCCAGATGTAGATCAGGATCGCTGCAAGGGCTGCAAGCACGCCGAGCGTCGCCATCATCGTCAATTCGCCCGAGATGGCGGGGCCGACGACCTCGACGCGGCGAAAATCATAATCTTCCTGGAGCTCGCCGCGCACCAGCGTCGCCGCCGACTGCTCGGCATTCTCGCCGCCGCCTTGGGAAGCGATGCGGATCCGCGCATTCGCCGGCCCGCCCGTGCGCTCGACACTGACATCGCCGAGATTGAGATCATTGAGGCGCGAGTGGATATCGGCGATCTCGGCATTGCCCTGCTTTGCCGTCACTTCGATGAGCGAGCCGCCGGTGAAATCGATGCCGAGGTGCAGGCCGACGGTGGCAAAGGCGGCCATGGCGATCAGCGAAATGACCGCCGACGCCGTAAAGACATAACGGCGGATCCCCATGAAGCGGATATTGGCGTGCTCGAAAAGATGCGTCAGTACGCTCTTCGGCAGATGCCGGGGATGGCGCGCGCTCAGCCAGACGGCAACGATCGAGCGCGTCAACGTGAAAGCCGTGAAGACGGTCGTCAGGATGCCGACCGCAAGCGTCACCGCGAAACCGCGGATGGATTCGCTGCCGAGGAAGAAAAGGATGATGGCCGCAATGAAAATCGTCACGTTGGCGTCGACGATCGTTGCGAATGCGCGCGAGAAACCGCGGCCGACGGCCTCCGCAAAGGAATGGGTGGTCTTCTCCTCTTCGCGGATTCGCTCGTAGATCAAAACGTTCGAGTCGACGGCCATGCCGACAATCAGCACCATGCCGGCAATCCCGGGCAAGGTGAGCGTCGCGCCGGCAAGGCTGAGCACCGCGACGATGAGGATCAGGTTGAGGAAGAGCGAGGCGACGGCGATGATGCCGAGGATGCGATAGAGCGCGGTCATCAGCGCCGCGACCAATACGACGGCGACGAGGCCGGCAACGATGCCGTTGAAGATGGAATCGGCGCCGAATCTCGGGCTGACGCTGCGTTCCTCGACGCTGGTCAGCGTCGCCGGCAAGGCGCCGGCGCGCAGCATGATCGCAAGGTCGCGGACGCCCTCCTCGGAGAAGTTTGCGGAAATCCGGCCCTCGCCGCCGGTGATCGCCGCATCGATGACCGGTGACGACATCACCTGGTCGTCGAAGACGATGGCAAGATGCTTGCCGATATTCTGCCCCGTCGCCTGCGCCAGCCGCTGCGTGCCTTCCGCATCGAGACGATAGGCAATCGAGGTATCCTGCGTCTGTTGATCGACGACAGGCTCGGTATCGACCATGTTGCTGCCGGTGATGAAAGCCGTGCGGTCGACGAGGTACGGTACCGGCGGATCATCAAGCGAATAGAGCACCTGCGATGTCGCGGGCCAGCGGCCGTTCAGCGCCTCCTGCCCCGACATGCTTTCGTCGATCAGATGAAAGGAAAGCTTGGCCGGCTGGTTGAGGAGGTTCTTCAGCCGCTCCGCATCGACCGATCCCAGCACCTGCAGGACGATCCGGTCGGCGCCATCGGGCCGAACGAGGAAATTGTCATAGCCGAATCCGGCGATGCGGCGGCCAACGATATCGAGTGAGCGGGTCCGGGCGGAAGCAACGTCAGCAGTAATACCGGCGTCGGAAATCTGCAGTGAAAGCTGCCCCTCTTCGCCCTGCTGCAGCGTGACCTCAGATCCGGAATGTCCGTCGGCCGTCGTCAAAGGCTTCAGGAGATCGACCGCCGCCTGTGTCTGGGCCGGATCGGTGATGCGGACGGTGACGGTCTGGTCATTGCCGGTCAGCCCGGTATAGCGGATGCTGGCGCCGCGCAGCGCATTGCGCACATTGGCGACCAGCTCTTCCAGGCGGTCCTTGACGATATCGGAACGCTCGACCTTCAGAACGATATGCGAGCCGCCCTGCAGGTCGAGACCAAGCACTACGCGGTCGTGCCGCAACCAGTCCGGCAGGGAGGATCGCTGCGCCTCAGTCAGAAGATTGGGCGCAGCGATGACGATGGCCGCAAACGCGGCCAGCCAAATCAGAAGTGTTTTCCAGCGGGAAAAATGCAACATTCTCTCGACGATCTTCCGATCCGGCGGTCCTGCCGTTATCGCTTGTTACGCCGCGTCGGCCTTGACCGGTTCACCCTTGACGCGAATTTCGGAGATGCCGCTACGGACGATGCGCACGCGCACGCCGTCAGCAATCTCGACTTCGACTTCCTTTTCGTCGACGACCTTGGTGACCTTGCCAACGAGACCGCCGCCGGTGACGACCTGGTCGCCGCGACGGATCGCCTTCAGGGTCTCCTCACGTTTTTTTGCCTGCGCGCGCTGCGGACGGATCAGCAGGAAGTACCAGACGACCATCAGCGGCACGAACAGGATGATCATTTCGAAACCGGAGCCGCCGAATCCCGTTGCGGTATCGGTCGCGCTCTGGGCGAATGCCGGGGTGATGAACATGCTAAACTCCTCAGGCTTGGGCGGCGGAACTCCGCCTCTCTTTTCAGGTTGCCGGACTATAGTTACGGCTTCGATGAATGCAACAGAAACAGCCGGAAACAGTACCGATTCCGCTGCCTCATAACCTTTCCGCATTCAAAACGCCATGCTACCCGACATCGAAAGATCAAAGCGGATTGCCGCAGCGAGAAATCAGGAGGCCGTCGATGACCGAGGAAATCAACACAGCCCTGCTTGCCGAACTGAGACGGCTCTCCGACGCCGTCGAGCGTCTTGCCGGACCGGCACCCGCCGTCAACGACTGGGATGCCGCCGACTGTTTCGTCTGGGCGCCATTGCGCCAGCATCTGCAGCCGGTCAAGAGGCCGAACCGGGTGGCTTTGAAGCTCATCCGCGGTGTCGATCACGTACGCGACATCCTGCATGAGAATACGGTGCGTTTCGCCGAGGGCTATGCCGCCAACAATGTGCTGCTCTGGGGCGCGCGCGGCATGGGCAAATCCTCGCTGGTCAAGGCCGTGCACGAGGATGTCAGGCGCGAAAGCAGCGTCTCGCTGAAACTGGTCGAAGTCCATCGTGAGGATATATCCAGCCTTCCCTATCTGCTCGACCTCCTGAAGGACACGCCCTACCGCGTGATCGTCTTCTGCGACGATCTCTCCTTCGATCACGACGACACCGCCTACAAGTCGCTGAAAGCGGCACTCGACGGCGGCGTCGAAGGGCGGCCGGACAATGTGCTCTTCTACGCCACCTCCAACCGGCGCCATCTGCTGCCGCGCCACATGATGGAAAATGAGCAATCGACCGCGATCAATCCGTCGGAGGCGGTCGAGGAAAAGGTTTCGCTTTCCGACCGCTTCGGCCTCTGGCTCGGCTTCCACAAATGCAGCCAGGAGGATTATCTCGGCATGATCGACGGCTATGCCGATCACTTCAAGCTCGGGCTCGAACGCGACAAGATGCATGCCGAGGCGCTGGAATGGGCAACGACGCGCGGCGCGCGCTCCGGCCGCGTCGCCTGGCAGTATATTCAGGACCTGGCTGGGCGCATGCGGGTTCACATCGACCGGGCCTGAAGCGCGTCGCATCAATCCGAATTCTTGCGACGCGCCTTCGGTCTTTGTTCTTATGCATGTCGTCCTCCCAAAACCGCTGCGATTTTTTTTGCGACATGCATCAAATGACAAAAGCCCGGCTGATGGCCGGGCTTTTGCGTTTCCTGGTACGCTGTACCTATTCCAGGAAAGTCATCGGGTTGACCGGGGACGCGTCCTTGCGCACCTCGAAATGGACCTGCGGCTGCTTGACGTCGCCGCTCATGCCGGAGACGGCAACCGTCTGGCCGCGTTGGATCTTCTGGCCGCGGGTGACGCTCAGCGTATCGGCGTTGCCGTAGACGGTGACGGTGCCGTCGTCGTGACGGACGAGAACCGTGTTGCCGAGTTCCTTCAGGCCGTTGCCGGCATAAATGACGACGCCGTTTTCGGCAGCCTTGATCGGCGTGCCCTGCGGCACCGAGATGTCGATGCCGTCATTGCGGTTGCCGTTGACGTTGGCGCCGTATGAAGCAATGACCTGGCCGCGCACCGGCCAACGGTATTTGCCGATGCCGGTCGATTCCGGCGCGGCGGAGCTGACGTCCGACTTCTTCTCGGCATCGTCGACGGTCTGGGTGGCGGCCGGTGCCTTATAGGGCGCGGGCTGCGCGGAAGCCGTCTGCTGGGCAGCTGCCGGCTGGGTCGGCTTCGGATCGACCTTCTCGGCCGGGATCGAGGCGGTCTTGATATTGTCGGCGGTGCCGTTCGGGATCTTCAGAGCCTGACCGATGCGGAGCGAGCTGGCCGAAAGATTGTTGGCGGCCTTGAGGTCGTCGACATTGCTGCCGGTCGCCTTGGCAATCTTTGCCAGGGAATCGCCTTGCTTGACGACATAGGTGCCGGCAGGCGCCTTCGGATCCTTGCCGGCGCCGGTGGGAAGTTTACCGGTGACATCGGCACTCGCCAGCGTCTTGTCGCGGGCGGAATTGGCGCCCGGAACGACGGCAACGTTCTGCTCAGGCGCCTTCGGCGCCTCCGGCATCTTGCCAGGCTTTGAAAGGTCAGCCGCCTGCGATGCCGCCTTGGCGGCATTGCCGCCGTTGAATGTCGGGATCAGGATCGCCTGGCCGGGCTGAGCGGCAGATGCCGTTTTCAGGGCATTGACGCGCAGGATTTCCTTTTCCGGTACGCCAAAACGCCTGGAGAGGGTGGCGATGCTTTCACCCGGACGCAGCGTCACCGACGGAGCGTTGGTCGCGGACCAGCCGGAAACCTTCGGCGTCGCGCCTGTTGTCAGCGTATCGGGCGTCATCTTCGGCGCAGTTGGCGCCACCAATCGCGGCCTTTCGGCCTGCGGCGCAGTCGGGAAAGGTTGGGCGAGCGCGACTTCCTTTTCCCGCTGCCGAGACGGGGCAACAGCCGACGGCGCGGCCAGCTCGGAACGCTGCACCGAGACCGGTGCGGAAGCGAGACGTGCGCTCGAGCTCGATGTGCGGGTCGGATCGTAACCCTGGCGGGCGGGATAAGGCTGGTTCAGTGCATCATTGCCACCGCCGTAGCCCGACTGGCTGGCAACGGCCGAACCGCTAAGATCGGCACGCGGCACCGGATCGCCCTGAGAACCGTTCATATTCCTGCGCGGAATGGAACTTGTGGTGATCTGGTCCTGCCCGGAGGAGGAAAACAAGCCGCCAAACCGTGTCACATCGGAACTGCAGCCCGTTGCGGCACTTGCCAGCAGGCCAACAACCAGAAGATTACCGGCCGACTTCCCGAACTTTGGCGAAAGACTGAAACGCATGACTCGACCCACTGAGAACGCAACCATTTGTGAGTCTATTAAAACGCGTTAGTATTACCACGCGGTTAAGATGCTGGAATCAGTGCGATATTTTTGAGAAGTTGATAACCATAGGCTTACGCGGTGAAAAATCGTAGTGCGCACAGCATGATGCCGAAAACTGCGAACGGCTTTTCTGATTGTGATGCATATTCAGATTTCAGGCCGATCCGGCCGGAAAACATTTACGCCTACGGCAGCGAGGCCCTATAACAGCGAAGCAAGACGCGGAACGATCGGCAGATAGGGTGCTTCGAACAGTTCCTCGCGTTCGAAACGGCTGCCGGTTTTCGTCAGCCGCACCATGCGACACTCGTTCTCGGAAATCATGAGCGGCGCGATCATCGAGCCGCCGGAAACGAGCTGGTCGGTATAAAAGCGCGGCATCGCGTTGAAGGCCGCCGTCACCAGGATGCGGTCGAAGGTGCCCTCACCCTGCATGCCGGCACTGCCGTCGGCATGGCGAATGATGACGCTGCGCAGACCAAGCGATTCCATGCGCCGCTGCGCTGCCGTCGTCAGCGTCTTGTAGCGGTCGATGGACAGGACACGCTCGGCCATGCGGCCCATGACGGCGGCGGTAAAGCCGCTTCCGGTGCCGATCTCCAGGACGCGCTGGCCGGGCTTGAGTTTTAAGTGATGCAGGATGCGGACGGCAAAATCGATGCCTTCGAGGAAGGAGCCGCATTCGATCGGGATCGTCCGACTCGAATAGGCTTCGTCGGCGAATTGCGGCGGCACGAACAACGAGCGCTGCGTCTGCTCGACCGCCGTCAGCAGATCGAGGTCGGAGATGCCTTCAGCACGCAATCTAAGGACAAGCGCAGCAAAGCCCTCCTTCTCCGCCAGTCTTGCCGTCAAACTTGTGCTCCGTATCCCAAGGCCCGCGCCACGCGGTCCGTCACGGAATAATCGGTCAAATCCAGTTTCAAAGGCGTTACCGAAATCTTATTATGCTTTAGGGCGTGAATATCGGTGCCTTCAACGAAGGCGCCGGCGCGTTCGCCAAACTTCAGCCAGTAATAAGGAAACCCCCGGCCGTCGGAGCGGGCGTCGACCTGCAGGTTGAAGGCGAGCTTGCCCTGCATGGTCACCTCGGCGCCATTGACTGCGTCGGGACGGCAGTTCGGGAAGTTGAGATTGAGGAACGTACCCTCCGGCAGGTCCAGGACCATCAGCTTTTCCAGAAGAGCCGGTGCATGCGTCTCGCAGACCTCCCAGGGCACGATGCGCGCGCCATCCTCATAGAGATAGGCCTGGCTCAGCGCAAACGAGCGCACGCCCTGCATGGTGCCTTCGATGGCGCCGGCGATCGTGCCGGAATAGGTCACGTCGTCGGCAACGTTCGAGCCTGAATTGACGCCGGACAGGACCAGATCCGGCTTGATGTCCATCACCTGCCTGATACCCATGATGACGCAATCGGTCGGCGTGCCGCGCAGGGCGAAATGCTTTTCGGAAATCTTGCGCAGCCGCAGAGGTTCGGAGAGGCTCAGCGAATGGGCAAGGCCGCTCTGGTCGGTCTCGGGCGCGACAATCCAGACATCGTCGGACAGCGTGCGTGCGATCCGCTCCAGCGCGGCAAGGCCTTCGGCGTGAATGCCGTCGTCATTCGTAAGCAGGATGCGCATCGCCTCAAGCCGCCCGTTCGATCTTGGTCAATCCGCCCATATAAGGCAGCAAAACGTCCGGAATCGTGACGGAACCGTCCTCGTTCAGATAATTTTCAAGGACAGCGATCAGGCAGCGGCCGACGGCCGTGCCGGAACCGTTCAGCGTATGGACGAACCTGTTGCTCTTGTCGTCCTTGCCGCGGTAGCGCGCATTCATTCGCCGGCCCTGAAAATCGCCGCAGACCGAGCAGGAGGAGATTTCACGGAAGGCATTCTGCCCCGGCAGCCAGACTTCGAGATCGTAAGTCTTGCGCGAGCCGAAGCCCATGTCGCCGGTGCAAAGCGTCATGGTTCGGAAGTGCAGGCCGAGGCGTTTCAGCACTTCCTCGGCGCAGGCGGTCATGCGTTCATGCTCGGCAACGGCGCTCTCGGCATCGGTGATCGAAACGAGCTCGCATTTCCAGAACTGATGCTGGCGCAGCATGCCGCGCGTATCGCGGCCGGCCGAGCCTGCTTCCGAACGGAAGGACGGCGTCAATGCGGTGAAGCGGAGCGGCAGCTTCTCCTGATCGAGGATTTCCTCGCGCACGAGATTGGTCAGCGTCACTTCGGCCGTCGGGATCAACCAGCGTCCATCAGTCGTCCTGAAGAGATCGTCGGCGAATTTCGGCAGCTGGGCGGTGCCATAAACGGCCTCGTCGCGCACCATCAGCGGCGAGCTGACTTCGGTATAGCCGTGCTCGCTGGTGTGGAGATCGATCATGAACTGGCCGAGCGCGCGCTCGAGCCTGGCGAGCGGTCCAGTCAGCACCGTGAAGCGCGAGCCGGAGAGCTTGGCTGCGCGCTCGAAATCCATATAGCCGAGCGCCTCGCCGATTTCGAAGTGCTCCTTCGGCGCGTGGTTCCAGCGCGGCTTTTCGCCGACGGTGCGGGTGACGACATTGTCATGCTCGTCCTTGCCGACCGGGACGTCGTCGAAAGGTATGTTCGGGATGCGCGAGAGCGCGTCGTTGAGTTCGGCCGTCAGCTGCCGGTCCTCTTCCTCGATCGCCGGCAGCAGGGTCTTGAGTTCAGAGACCTCCGCCTTCAGCTTCTCGGCAAGCTCGCCATTCTTCTGGGCCATCGCCGCACCGATCTCCTTGGAGGCGAGGTTGCGGCGGGACAGCAAGTCCTGTGCCTTCTGCACGGCGGAGCGGCGCTTTTCATCGAGAGCAACGAGACTTTGGGCCAGAGGCTCCGCGCCGCGCTTGGCAAGGGCGGCATCGAGCGCTTCGGGATTCTCACGGATCCATTTGATATCGAGCATCGTCGTTCCAGGTCGTTGCAACAGAGGTGACCCGGCCAAAGCCAGATCGGGCCTCGACCGGATGTTACAGCACCGCGCGACTTTTCAAACGCACAAAGGACACTGTAACACTTTGAATTGCTGCATAATTCCTTAAACCGATTCAGATTTAGGGATTAAGCAGTCGACGGCGTTCATGAAGGGATTTCCAGATCGCAGCTCAGACGCTGTCCGTCTTGGCAACGTCTGCGGATCCAGTTTCCTTTTCGACCGCCTGCCGGGCACGCTGCCGCTCCACGAGTCGCGCCGCATGGATGGAAATCTCGTAGAGAAGGATCGTCGGTATCGCAAGGCCGATCTGGGACATCGGATCCGGCGGCGTTAGCACGGCGGCGACGACAAAGGCGAGGACGATGGCAAACTTGCGCTTTTCGGCGAGCCATTGCGACGTCAGAAGACCGACACGGGCGAGCAGCGTGGTGACGACGGGAAGCTGGAACACGAGGCCGAAGGAGAAGACCAGCGTCATGATCAGGCTCAGATATTCCGAGACCTTCGGCATCAGCGAGATTGCTATCTCGTCATGACCTGGCGCCTGCTGCATCGACAGGAAGAACCACATGACCATTGGCGTGAAGAAGAAATAGACGAGCGCGCCGCCCATCAGGAACAGGACCGGCGAGGCGATCAGGAACGGCAGGAAAGCCTGGCGCTCGTTCTTGTACAGACCCGGCGCCACGAACTTGTAGACCTGGGCGGCAATGATCGGGAAGGCGACCACAAGGCCGCCGAACATCGCCACCTTGACCTGGGTGAAGAAGAATTCCTGCGGCGCGGTGTAGATGAGCTGGGCTTTCTCGACGTCGAGATGCGCCCATACGACGGCTGTCTTGTAGGGAATGACCAGGTAGTTGAAGAGATGCTTGGCAAAAAAGAAGCATGCGATGAAGGCGACGAAAAACGCGCCGATCGACCACATCAGCCGCGTGCGCAGCTCCATCAGGTGCTCGATCAACGGCTGCGGCTTGTCTTCTATATCACCGCTCATGCCTCGTCCTTCTTCGTCTGCGCCGGCTTCTTTGGCGTTGCAGGCTTCTTGGCTGCCGTCGTGCGTTTCGGTTTTTCCACAGGCACGGCAACGGCAGCCGCAGCATCGACGTTGTCGGCAATCTTGACGCGCGGCTTGCGCACGGCCTTAGGCTTGGCGACAACCGTATCGGCCTGCACGATCGCTGCTGCTACCGGTTCCGACGGCGTAGGTGTCGCTACCAATGGCGGCGTTTCCGGCAGGCTCATCGACGGCGTCGGGGCTGCAACAGCATCGGCTGGCACCTCGGTCTTGTTTTCCGTGACCGTGGTCGCCTTCTGCAGGTCGGCCTTGATCTCGTTGCCCATCTGGCGGAGCGGGTTCATCGCCTCGCGCAGGCTGTTGACCGGGTTGAGCTTCTGGGCGTCGCTGATCGTCTGGCGGACATCGTCAAGCTCAGCTTCGCGCAACGCTTCATCGAACTGCGCACGGAAGTCACCCGCCACCTTGCGGGCGCGTTGCGTCATCTTGCCGAAAGCGCGCAGCATCGGCGGCAAATCCTTGGGACCGACGACCACGATCAGTACGACCGCGATGACCAAAAGCTCGGTCCAGCCAATATCGAACATGCAAGGCTCCTGGACGGGAAGCGCGGGGCCTGCGCTTTTTCCCGGACTTGGTTACTTCGTTTCGTCGGCCTTGTGATCGACGGTCTTTGCCGTGTCCGGCACGTCTTCGTCCGTCATGCCCTTCTTGAAGCTCTTGATGCCCTTGGCAACGTCGCCCATCAGTTCCGGGATCTTGCCGCGACCGAACAACAACAGCACGATGACCAGAACGATCAACCAGTGCCACATGCTAAAAGAACCCATTACCCTAACTCCCTGTTTCTATGTTCCCACGATGTAAGGATTTCCCACACCGTTTCCAACATCAAGCCCTTTGAACTGAGCTTAATGTCACGGTATCGCCCTTTGTGACAAGCCATCGACCCATCGAAAAGTGGTAGCCCCCATTGTTTTCGCCATGCATGGCAAAAGCAAGACGCAGGCCCCTCAATCTTCGGAGGTGCCGCGCGGTGCGAGCAACCCCAGTTCCTCGAGGTCCATCTGGGTGATCGGGTCTTCGTCCTCGGTCAGTTCGTCGTTCATCAACGGCGAGGGAATATTGAAGTTCGCTGGTATGCGGCCCGAGAGCAAGCCCGCTCCCTTCAATTCTTCGAGACCGGGCAGGTCGCGCAGCTCTTCGAGACCGAAATGGTCGAGGAAATCGCGTGTCGTGCCCAATGTCACCGGCCGGCCCGGTGTGCGCCGGCGGCCACGGAACCGCACCCAGCCGGCTTCCATCAGCACGTCGAGCGTGCCACGCGAGGTCTGGACGCCTCGGATATCCTCGATTTCTGCGCGTGTCACCGGCTGGTGATAGGCGATGATCGCCAGCACTTCCAGTGCTGCGCGCGACAGCTTCTTTACCTCATTGTCATCACGGCGGATGACGAAGGACAGATCGGCGGCCGTACGGAAGGCCCAGGCGCCTTCGACCTGCAGGAGATTGACGCCCCGCGGCGCATATTGCTCCTTCAGGCGCAGCATGATCGCATGCACGTCGGTCTTCTCGGGCAGGCGCTCGGCGAGGAAGCCTTCGGAGACCGGCTGCGAGGAGGCGAAGACCAGCGCCTCGGCGATACGCTCGGCCTCGATCTCGGCCTGCACGTCGCGGCCCCTTTCTTCGAAATTGTCCTCGAAATGCTCTTCGCCCTTCGGATCGATCAAGCCGGCTGCTCCTGTTCGACCACCTGCAGCGTGGCATGTTTGGGACCGCGGCGCATGTATATCGGCTGAAAGGCGCCGTCTTGGCGGATTTCGAGCTTGCCCTCGCGCACCAGCTCCAACGAAGCGGCAAAGGCGCTGGCGATTGCCGTGACGCGTTCCTCGGGCGCTGCGAGATACCGCAGCAGATAATGCTCCATCGCCGTCCAGTCAGCGACCTCGCCGATCATCTTGGTCAGCAGTTCGCGGGCATCGGTCAGCGACCAGACGGTGCGCCGCTCGATCGTCACCTGGGTGACGGCATGGCGCTGGCGCAGTGCCGCATAGGCGGTCAAGAGATCGTAGAGGCTCGCCGCATAAGCGGATTGCTGCCGGTCGGGAATATGCTCGGGGGCGCCGCGCACGAAGATATCGCGGCCAAGGCGGTTGCGATTGACGAGGCCGTCTGCCGCCTGGCGCATGGCTTCGAGGCGTTTCAGGCGGAAGGCAAGCGTTGCCGCTAGCTCCTCGCCGGAAGGGCCGTCATCCTTGATCTGCTGGGGAATGAGCAGCTTCGACTTGAGATAGGCAAGCCAGGCTGCCATGACGAGGTAATCGGCGGCGAGTTCGATGCGGATCCGCCGGGCGCTTTCGATGAACAGCAGATATTGCTCGGCGAGCGCCAGCACCGAAATGCGCGACAGGTCGACCTTCTGGTTGCGGGCGAGATAGAGCAACAGGTCGAGCGGACCTTCGAAGCCGGCGACGTCGATCACCAGCGCCGGCTCGTGGGTGGCGCGTTCGGCACCGTTATCCTGCCACAACTTGTCCATCGGCGTTGCCGCCTGCGGACGTTCCGTGCCCTTGACCGTGTTCACCTAGCTGCTCCCTTACGATCAGACCGTCGCAAACATCGCTTCGAATTCCGCCCTCAATTCCGCTTCATCTGAAGTATCCGCCGCCGCGAATCCTGCTTCCACCGCTTTTGCGCGGGCAAGCGATATGCCGGCGAGCGGCGGAACATTTGCCACGACATCTAGCATCTCGTCCATATTGCCGTTGCAATGCAGCACAATATCGCATCCGCCTGCAATGATATTCGCCGCGCGTTCACCGATCGTGCCGGAAAGAGCGTTCATCGAGCTGTCGTCGGAGAGCAGCAGACCGTTAAAGCCGATGTGCTTGCGGATGATGCCGTCGATCACCTTGCGCGAGCACGTCGCCGGATTGTCCGGGTCGATGGCGGTGAAGACGAGATGGCAGGTCATTGCCATCAACTCGTCCTTCATCGCGACAAAGGGCGGAAAATCATGGAGCTCCAACTCATCGCGCGAGATGGTGACAACAGGCAGTTCCAGATGTGAATCGGCAAAGCCGCGACCATGGCCGGGCATATGTTTCATGACAGGTAACAGACCGCCGGCTTTCAGCCCTTCGGCAGCCGCCCTTCCCATCGCGATGACGGTTTCGGGATCGGCGCCATAGGCACGGTCGCCGATGACGTTGCTGCTGCCCTCGACCGGCACATCCAGCACCGGCAGGCAATCGACATCGATGCCGAGGCTCGAAAGGTCGAAGGCGTGCAGCCGCGACATCAGCCAGGCGGCGCGCAGGCCGAGTGCGCGATCGCGGCGATAGAGATCGCCGAGCACTTGGCCGGAAGGATAACGCGCTAGAACGGGTGGACGGATGCGCTGGACGCGGCCGCCCTCCTGGTCGATCAGCACCGGCGCATGCCAGCCGACGCTGTCGCGCAGTTCGGCGACGAGATCGGTGATCTGTCTTGCTTCGGAGATGTTGCGCCCGAAGAGGATGAAGCCCCAGGGTCGTTCGCCCCGGTAAAAGGCCTTCTCTTCGGAAGTGAGGGCAAGGCCGCTGCAGCCAAGGATCATCGCTTTTGATTCGGTCATATCCGAATCTTAGAGCCTTTCCTGGTCAGATTGAAGCATTCTGCAGGAGCAGGTTTTCGGCGCGACGCACAAAAAAGAGCGGCGGACCGATCCGGCCCGCCGCTCTCATATTCAGGAGCTGATCCTTACTTGGAGATCAAGCAGCTTCCGCCCGCCGCGCGATACTGTTCGCAGAGTGCCGCGGCCTCGTCCTTGGAACCTGCTGGAATGCGGACACGGTAGAAAGTGCCCTTGCCGGCGATATCGGCCCTGCGGATCTCGTGGCTGCGGCCGCCAAGCACGCTGGCGAATTTCTTCGACAGGTTGGCATATGATTTGGTCGCCTCGTCTTCCGAAGGCAGCGAGGCGATCTGGATGCCGTAGCCGCCGGCGGATGCGGGCTGTTGCTGCGGCTTTGCGGCGACTGGTGCTGCGGCCGCGACTTCAGTCGTCTTCGGCTGCTGTGTGGTCGGGCGGACATTACCCTTCTCGGTTACCGTGCCGACGACGTTGACGGGCTGGTCAGCCGGACGGGCGGTCGGGATTGGGGCGGTATCGGCAGTGGGCGCGGTCTTGACCGGGCGCACCGGCGGAGCGACCGGAGCGGGGTTTGCGGCCTGCGCGTCAGCACTGCCGGCGAGCGGCGGCTGTACCGGCGCGGGTTCGACGGGGGCTGCGGAACGCGCATCGGCGGAAGCAACCTCGGCTCTTGCCGGGAAGCTTGCGGCCGTTCCACCGACGGGCGGCACAGGCGGAGCCGATTGCGCGGACGGGGTCGACGGAGCCGTCAACGGCGGCATCGCCTGGGCAGACTGCATTGCCTGGGCAGACTGGGTCGCCGGGGCAGACGGTGTCGCCTGGGCAGAGGGTGTCGGCTGGTCGACGGGCGATGGTTCCTCGCGGGCAACCAACGTACCGTCAGGCTTGACGATCATCGTGCGGACCTTGCGCGGCGAAACGGACGGCGTCTTGTCGGCGTCGGTTGCCGAAGCGTTGTCGGCATTGTCCTGGGTTGGCAAGAGACGCGGATCCTCCGTCTCACCGACCGCAGTCGGCGTGACCTGATCGTCGGCGTTGGCGTTCTCATCGTCTTCAGGCAGCGATTCCGGTGTCAGCGTGCGCTGGACGACATCGACGGGCGCCTCGTCAGAAGAAACGAGCGCCTTCTGCTTCGGCTCTTCGGCAGAACCCGCAACACGGTCGTAGACGGCCTTATCCTGGTTCGGCACGGTCTTGCCGCCAGGATTCTCCGGAACGACCTTGACCGGCTCCTTGTCGGCGGCGATCACACGCGGCTCGCCGGACGCGACAATGCCGAGCCCCTCGCCGTTCCAGACGGAGGAATAGACACCATAACCGACACCGGCGAAGACCACGAGCACGACGGCCCCGGCAAGCAGCCGGCGCATCGACCGGGCGCGGCTGAAATCAGCGGCCTGACTTGCCGATTCGATACGAACCTCGGAAGTCTCGCGGCGCTCGACCGGCTCACGCACGCTGCGGCGGAAATCCTCCTCCAGCGCCCGTTCGAAATCATCGAGGCCATCGGCGATGGTGGGCTTGACCGGCTGTGCCGCGGCCGCAGCCGTATCCCGAACTGGCGTCGGCGTTTGCCGCGGCTTGGCCGGTTCAAAGAAGCTGGCGATCTCGGCGTCGAGATCGAAATCGAAATCGGCAGACTTCGCGACCGGCGCGGGCTGCTCGACGGGCGGCAGCGCCGGCACGTGCATGTCGTCGACGGCCTCGGGACGATCCTCCGGATCGGAGATCATCGCCGGATCGAATGGCAGGTCTTCGGTCGAGTCGGAGACAGACGCCCAGTTGAAAGCCGGAGCTGGAGTTGGAGCTGGAGCCGGCGGTTCAGGAACGAAGGCCGCAGCGGCCCGTGCAGGAGCGGCAGCAGCCTGCTCAAAAGCAAGAGCCGGCGGCTCAGGAGCAAAAACGGGAGCGGGCCGAGGAACGACGGCCGCGGCCTGCTGGGGAGCAGGGGCTGGCGGCTCAGGCTGCGGCACTGGCTCGGACGGCTCAGAGAAATCGAGATCGGTGAGTTCCAGCTCGATGCCGGCAAGATCCAGCTCGAAATCATGGCCGGCGAAGGGGTCGTCGGCTTCCGGTACCGGCTGCGGCGCCGGCGAATATGCCGTTGCGGCAGGCTGGGGCGTAACGACCTCGGCAAGCTGCGGCGCGACCGGTCTTACGGCTTGGGCATAGACCGGTGCCGGCTCGACCGGAGCAGGCCGGACGGGTGCCGCGGCGAGCGGCGGGGGCGCAATCACCTCGGACTGAACAGATTCGGCGGCCGCGGGGGCGGCCGGAACGGGCGCTGCCTCGATCGATGCGGGCTGCGGCGAGACAGGCGCCGGATTGGCACGTTGCGGTACCGGATAACGCGAGACGTCGGCGAGCAGATCGTCGAGATCGAACGTGCCGGCGGTGTGCGGAACATCAGGCACGACCTCAGTCAGCGCGGCATCGGCCTGGATCTCGCCTTCGACGGCGGCGGCGATGAGATTGAAACCGGCGTCGGACCCGAAATCCTCCAGCTCTTCCTCGACTTCGGCGAATTCTTCGGCCTCGGCAGTCTCTTCCGGCGCGATCACCTCATCATGGCGATCAAGCTCGGCGGGAAAGCCAAGTGACGGCGAAGCGGATTCGAACTCCTCGGAAGGCTCGACAGCGGCGACAAGCGCCGGCGGCTCGATGACAGGTTGAGGCTCGACAGCAGGAAGATCGGCGGACGGTGCTTCAGCAACCGGTGCGGCGACCGTTTCGGGGACAGGCTCCGGCAAAACAACCGGCTCCTCGCGCCTCGGGGCGTGGAAATTGGCAAGCGGCAGCCTGATGCTGGCAGCCGACCATTGCGGCGCCTTGGCGGGCTGCGCCAGCGAAGAGACCGGTGCTGCGCCGATCGAAAGCTCAAGCTCCTCTATCAGGTCCCGCGCACCGCCGAAGGCCGATTGCACCGACGCATCGGGCTCGGGGGAAAGCTGCTCCGCCCAGTCGGCGGCAGATGTATCCGCATTCCCTGCGGCAGGCAAAGCTGCTTCTTCAACCTCAACGGCGGCGACGGAAACCGAAACCGGCTCAGGAGCCTCTGCATGTTCGGCAGCGGGAGAAGCATCGAGAACGGGCTCAACGTAATCTTCAGGAGTGACATCATCAGAGATCGGCTCGGCGGGCCGGTCGAGCTCTGCGAGCGGACGTGGCGAATCGTAGCGATCGAACTCGCGCCCAAGCTCGTCTTCGAGATCGAGGGCGGGCTCGCGGCGTGCGGTCTCAGTCACAGTATTCGCCGCAACACGCGGCTCGAAGCCGACGATCCGGGCAAGTTCAGCCAACGGATCATCGTCGGCAAACAGGTCGTTTTTTCCGCGCGTATCATACGCAAGTTGTTTATCAGCCATGCCTATTCCCACTCGCAAACGCCAACGCTCAAATGCCAGCGCATTGTGGGGAAATGGTGACGTTATCGCATTTCGTCCGGTGCGGCAGTGCCTGTAATGGCAAGTCCCGACTTCAAAACCGACGCGACGGCGTACACCAGCCCAAGTCTGGCAATACTTGATTCTCGGTTTTTATCATTAACAAATCGTAATTCCGGCTGATCTTTACCTTTGTTCCAGTGCGCGTGGAAGGAACTGGCGACGTCGTAGAGGTAAAAAGCGACGCGATGCGGCTCCTGCGACTGGGCCGCCGCCTCAACGATACGCGGGAATTCTGCAAGCTTGGCGACCAGCTGCAATTCAGCCGGATCGCCAATGCCTGCAACGGTTTTCGCGAGATTTTCCGGCGAAACATCGAGGTCGGCAAAGGCCTCCCTCGCCTGCCGGAAGACCGACATGCAGCGAGCATGTGCATATTGCACGTAGAAGACCGGATTATCTTTCGATTGTTCCGTCACTTTGGCGAAATCGAAGTCGAGCGGTTCGGAATTCTTGCGGTAAAGCATCATGAACCGGACCGAATCACGCCCGACTTCTTCGACGACGTCCCGAAGCGTGACGAAATCGCCCGAGCGTTTCGACATCTTCACCGGCTCGCCGTTGCGATAGAGCTTGACGAGCTGGCAGAGGAGCACCGTCAGCTTCGCCTTACCGTCCGAAACGCCGCGTGCAACCGCTTCCAGGCGCTTGACGTAACCGCCATGGTCGGCACCAAGCACGTAGATCATCTCGTCGAAACCACGGTCGAACTTGTTCTTGAAATAGGCAACGTCGGCGGCGAAATAGGTATAGGAGCCATCCGACTTGATCAGCGGCCGGTCAATATCGTCGCCCACCTCGGTCGAACGGAACAGTGTCTGTTCGCGATCCTCCCAGTCCTCGGGAAGCTGACCCTTCGGCGGCGGCAGCGTGCCCTTGTAGACATAACCCTTGAAGGTCAGGTCGTTGATCGCCGTGCGGATCGCGGCCGCGCCATTGGCATGCAGGGTGCGCTCGGAGAAGAAGACGTCGTGATGGACGTTCAGCGCCGCCAGATCGTCGCGGATCATCACCATCATCGCATCGATGGTGCGATCCTTGACGATCGGCATCCATTGGTCTTCCGGCATGTTGTGCAGCCGCACGCCGTAATCGGCGGCAAGCGACTGGCCGACGGGCACGAGATAGTCGCCGGGATAGAGACCCGAGGGGATTTCGCCGATCTTTTCGCCGAGCGCTTCGCGATAGCGCAGGAAGACGGAGCGGGCGAGCACGTCGATCTGCGAACCGGCATCGTTGATGTAATATTCCTTCTCGACGCCATAACCGGCAAAAGCCAGCAAGTTGGCGAGCGCGTCGCCGACGACGGCGCCACGGCAATGGCCGACATGCATCGGGCCGGTCGGATTGGCCGAGACATATTCGACATTGACCTTCTTGCCCTTGCCGAGCGACGAGCGGCCGTAATCGGTGCCGGCGCCGATCATCGAGGCGAGCAGCCGCTGCCAGTAGCCGACGGCGAGACGGATGTTGATGAAGCCGGGACCCGCGACCGAGACATCGGCGACGTCGGCATCTTCCTTGAGCTTGGCGATGATGACGTCGGCCAGCGCGCGCGGGTTGGTTCCGAGCACTTTTGCCAGCACCATTGCGGCATTGGTCGCCACATCGCCATGGCTCGCGTCACGCGGCGGCTCGACGGTGATGCGGCCGAAATCGAGCTCAGATCGCTTTTCCCTGACCAGATCGATCTGTTCAAGGGCGGTTTTGATCCGGGCTTCGAAGTCGGTAAAAAGGTTCATCGCACTCTTCCATGCATAGGCTGTGCCAAAGGCTCAAATCGGCCCTTGGCGTGGGCGACCGCTGCCTATCGCAAATCCGGAGTGTGGTCAAACAACCGCCTATGGGCGCTGATCGCATAGGTATCGGTCATGCCGGCGAGATAATCGCCGACATGGCGGGCCTTCGGCGCATCGGACAGGCCGGCGATATGATCTACCCAGTAATGACTCTGCATCTCCTTGGGATTGGCCATGTAGGCGGCAAAGAGATCGGTGACGATCTGGGCGGCACCGGCGCGGATGCGCATGATATCGGGATTGCGGTAGATGCGTTTGAAGAGCATCGCCTTGATCTGCCTGTCGGTCTCAGCCATCCCCTCGGAAAAGGTGGCGATAACCTGGCCGGCAGCGCGGATGTCGGCTGCGCTCTCAGGCCGCAGCAGCGACAGGCGCTGTTGCGCGACGCCGATCACGTCTTCGACCATGCGGGTAATCTGGCGGCGCATGATTTCATGGGTGAAGCGGCTCGGCTCCAGATGCGGATATCGCTCCCGCACCTCGGCCATCAGCCCGACAAGAAACGGGATTTCCTCCAGCATATCGAAAGTCAGGTAGCCGGAGCGCAGGCCGTCGTCGATATCGTGGGTATTGTAGGCGATGTCGTCGGCGATCGCCGCGACCTGCGCCTCAAGGCTGGCATAGGTTGCAAGCTCGAGATCGTGCAGCTCGCAATAATCGAGGATCGGCTGCGGCACGGGACCGCGGGTGCCTACTCCATCCGGCGTCAGAAGAGGGCCATTGTGCTTGACGAGACCTTCGAGGCTTTCCCATGTCAGGTTGATGCCGTCGAATTCGGCATAACGCCTCTCCAGCTTGGTCACGATGCGCAGCGATTGGGCATTGTGGTCGAAGCCGCCATAGGGCAGCAGCACTTCGTGCAGCGCGTCCTCGCCAGTATGACCGAACGGCGTATGGCCGAAATCGTGCACGAGCGCCACGCCTTCGGCCAGATCCTCGTCGAGCTTCAGGGCGCGGGCAAGCGCGCGAGCGATCTGCGCCACCTCGATCGTGTGCGTTAGCCGGGTTCGGTAGTGATCGCCGTCCTGGGCGATGAAGACCTGGGTTTTGTGCTTCAGCCGGCGGAAGGCGGTGGTGTGAACGATACGGTCGCGGTCGCGCTGGAAATCGGAGCGCGTCGGGCTACCGTCCTCCTGATAGAGCCGCCCGCGCGTCGTCCAGGGGTCGGCCGCAAAGACCGCCCTCTCACTGCTGCCGAAACCCAAAGCACGCGTATCGATCGTCATTCTTCACCGTCATCCTGCATGTTGCCGCATCTGCCCATTGACGCCGCTTAACGCTCTTCATACCTATAGGTCGATGAAACGGCAAAGAGGCGCTTTCTTAACCGCCTCGGCGCATCATCGCCTTTTCGCGAATATCATGGTAAGTTTCTTTGATATCAGGCATTTGAACATTCAAGTGCCAAAACCCATTCTCTCCGGATCTTGACCCCGGCAGGAGGAAACATGACGGATACGAGTGTAACCCTTTCAGATGCCGCGGCAAAGCGTATCGCTGCGATCGTCGGCGCCGAAGCCGGCAAGAGCGCCTTGCGCGTTTCCGTCGAAGGCGGCGGCTGTTCGGGCTTTTCCTACAAGTTCGATCTTGCCGACAGCGCTGATGACGACGACATCATCGTCGAAAAGAACGATGCCAAGGTGCTGATCGACAGCCTTTCGCTCGTCTACATGGCGGGCTCGGAGATCGACTTCGTCGACAATCTGCTTGGCCAGTCCTTCCAGATCAAGAACCCGAATGCGGTGGCAAGCTGCGGCTGCGGCACCAGTTTCTCGATCTGAACGTCTAAACGCACATACTCCCCATCAAACCGGCCGAAGAATTACTTCCGGCCGGTTTATCGTCTTGTCCGGCGGCGAAAGACCGCGATAAAAGAAGCGCACGCAGCGAACAGGGCGAAGAGATGAAGATCGCGACTTGGAACATCAACGGCGTCAAGGCGCGTATCGACAATCTCACGCAATGGCTGAAGGATTCCGATCCAGATATCGTCTGCCTGCAGGAGATCAAGACGGTCGACGAAGGTTTCCCGCGGCTGGAGATCGAGGCGCTTGGCTATCACGTCGAGACGCACGGCCAGAAGGGCTTCAATGGCGTCGCGATCCTCTCCAAGAGCTCACCTTTCGAAGTGAACCGCGGCCTGCCCGGCGATCCGCTGGACGAACAGGCGCGTTTCCTCGAAGCGGCGTTCACCCTGTCCGACACGCGCATCCTGCGCGTCTGCTGCCTCTACCTGCCGAACGGTAATCCTGTCGAAACGGAGAAATATCCTTACAAGCTCGCCTGGATGGAGCGCCTGCGGACGTTCGCGGCCGAACGGCTAGCCTATGAAGATATGCTGGTTCTTGCCGGCGACTACAATGTCATCCCGGAACCGCACGACTGCTTCGATCCCAAGGTCTGGGAAAACGATGCACTGTTTCTGCCGCAGACGCGGGAGGCGTTCCGCAAGCTCGAAAATCTCGGGCTGACGGATGCGGTGCGCGCGACGACGGATGCGACGCAGTTCTATTCCTTCTGGGATTATCAGGCCGGCGCATGGCCGAAGAACAACGGCATCCGCATCGACCATCTGCTGCTGTCGCCGGAAGCTGCCGACCGGATGACATCGGCTGCGATCGAAAAACATGTGCGGGCCTGGGAAAAGCCGTCCGACCATGTGCCTGTGATCGCGTATTTCGATTTCGCGGGCTGAGCGCCCGATCGGCGCTCAGAGCGGTTCAGCTTTTAACGGAAGCGCAGGACCGCTCTAGCCTTTTGTTTTTACGCAATTCCGGACGGAAAACCGCTTGGCACTTTTCCTGGAATTGCTCTAGTCGTCGGAACCGCTCGCGATGGTGTGCGAGAGGGATACCGCCGTGCGGCGGTCGGCCTCGTTCGCAACCGAGAAGGCCTGCTCCTGCAACGCTTCCATCCAGCTGCAATCCTTCGGCTTGCAGCGGTCGAGTGCTGCCGTCATCAGCGCCAGACCGCGGGCCGTCTGGCCTTCATCGAACAGAATATTGCCGAAGACCGCCATGGCGCCGGGATGGCCGCTCTTGCGGGCCTGGTTCAGCCATTTCTTGGCTTGCTGCGGGCTGGCATTGCCGCCCTCGCCGGCCAGCATCATCTGCGCCAGCTGGAACTGCGCCTCGGGGACGCCAAAGGTGGAAGCCACCTGAAAATAAAGCTGGCGCGCCTGGCTGAGGTCGATCCTGACCGGACTGCCGGCAATGCCATGCTTGTAATAACTGGCGAGCGAGAGCAGCGCGTTGACGAAGAAGCCGGTATCTTCCGAGCCGGGTTCGACGCCCTGCTGGGCAATCTCGCTGTAGATCTTGAAGGCTTCGAAATCGTCCTGCGTGACACCGTCGCCATCGGCATACATGTTGGCGAGCGCCCAGCGCGAGCCGGTGTGGCCCTTTTCGGCGGCGTATTTATAGGCTTCGACCGCTTCTTCTTTCTGGCCGTTCTTATAGGCTTTGAAGCCGAACTTGAAGAGATCGAAGGGTCCGGATTCCTTGCTGACGCCACCTTTGATGTCGAATGCACGGCACGGACCGGACAGCGCCAGCGCTACGGCTATCGACATGCCCATCAGCATGAATTTGAAAAGTTTGAACTCGGACGTCACCATTTCAACCGATTTCTTTCGTTCATCCCAGGCAGGCGGCAACGGAGCTCATGCCGTGCATCCCGCGGATGTATTCCTTCGAGGCGAGCGATCCCGCGGCGAGCTCGATGGCTCCTTTACCCGCGTCGCATCCAGCCCACTGGCCCTTTCTCAAAGGCGATATTCTCAGCCCATCCTTGAGAACCACCCGGCTCCCGGCATGGCTCGACTGCAATCTCCGTGGCACTCTTTCGGCAGGTGCGGTATTCGCCTTCCCGCCTTTGTCGTATTCGTAAACGGCAAATGTGACAAAACCGGTATCGACAGCTCCCGCAAAGCCGGGCTGCTCATGCGAGTGGGTCGAAAATAATGACAATGAATGGATCGACGACTTCATCGCGAGACCGGAGTGGCGGCCGGAACAGCCTTGTTCGGAAAGCGAAACGACCGCCTTCAAACGACTGTCGCCAATCGCGCCGTACGATCTGATGTACCCGGAAAAAAATCGACCCATGCTACTATTTACACGCACCGTACGCCTGCCATCTCCTCGCCTGCAAATAGCGCTGCGCCCTCTTTGTGGCGGGAAATGGACAAATTCACCCTGCCGCCACCATACGCCAAACGTCGTAAAAATGTGTTGCTGAATCGTCACAAATTGGAACGTCGATTTGTCTTGCCGACGCCCAAAGAAAAGCCCGGCGAACTGCCGGGCTTTAAGACTTCTACTTGGATCGCAGGATCAGAACTTGACCTTTACGCTGGTGGAAAGGGCCGCCACCAGATCGTCGCCGAAGGAATAGGAGACGTCGTTGCCGTAGGTCCGGCCATTATAGACGTAGGTGCCGGATTCTCCGCCGGTCATGATGCCGAGCGCGCCGGCCAGACGCCACTCGACATTCTCCACCGGCGTATAGGAGACACCTGCGCCGAGCGTCCATGTGTCGGTCTGGGCGCCGTAGCCCTGGCTCGTGCCGCGATCCCAGGTCAGGCTGAGGGCGCCGGCCCATTGCTCGTTGAATTTGTGGCCGAGGCCGCCGCTGATCGTCCAACCGTCGCGATAGAAGAGATCGAGCGAGGTGAGCTGGCTGCTGGCGGAGCAGGCGACAGCGCCCTTGGTGGCCTTCGGGCAGAAGGCGATCGACTGCAGCACGCTCCAGTTCGTCCACTTGACCGAACCGAAGGCGAGCCAATCGGGCGCAATGCCGCTCTGCAGCTTGAGCTCGACGGAATCCGGCGCCTCAGCCGAACCATAGACCGGCGTCACGACGCCGAGGTAGGGATTGGCGGGATTGACGGCCTTCGGTACCTCTGTCAGGTCGACCGTGCCGGTGAGATCGTCATACTTGACCTTGCTGTTATAGACCAGGCTGGCGCGGAAGGCATATTCCTCGATTTCGTAGGCGATGCCCGCCCGCCATCCCATGGCCTGGTCGGCAAGATCCAAACGACCGGTGCCGTCATAGACCAGCGCGGCCGCCCCTGTGATCGGCGCGACGAGGCGTGTCTTGAAACCATCGACCGTCTGATAGAAGCCGCCGCCGATCAGGCGAAGCTGGCCGGGACCCATATCGAAACGATAGGAGCAGGTGGCGCCGTAGTTGCGGGTGCTGATCTTGGTTTCGATGTTGTCGTTGACGCCCAACCAGTCAGCGCCGGGATTGGTGTGTGCACCGAAGGGTGTCGAAAAATCGCCCATGCAGTCGATGGAGTCGCCGAGACCAACCTTCACCCCGAGATAGGGGACCCAGTAATCCTCGGTATCATCCGCCGTGGTCGAGCCGCCGCCAACGCCGTTCGTGCCGAGGCCATCGGTGGCATCGGTGTCCTTGACGTTTTTCAGCTTGCGCTGCGGCATGACATAGGTCGCGCCGGACTGGACGGCGAACCTCGAATTGTCGAAGAGAAGGTCGATATTATATCCGCCGCGCTCCAGACCGCCGGCGAAGGACGGCGATGCAAGCGACGAAAGAAGAACGAGCGATGTTATGCCCTTGGAAAACCTACGAGATGCCATTGTGTCTCCCCCACTCCAGCAATTGATGTGACCCCACTCTAGTAAGTGTTCGCGTGATATGGCAACGCGCCCTACGGCAGCGCTCCCAGGCATTGCAGTGACTAACTTACGTAAAGAAATTGACGGACACGTCAAAAAACCTGGTTAATAAAATTTTATTCCAGACCTATCGAATTTCAGGTGGGCTTTTGGGTTTTCATTCCAAACATTGCAGAAGCTGTATCAATCCGACAACAGTGGCAGTTTTCGCCCGCTGGAGGTTCGCATGAGAGCAATCCACAGGATGAATGCTGAAAAGGCGCCGTTTCATGCGCGATCCGCACGAATCACAATAAAAAAAGACGCGCCGGCGGAGGGCGCGTCTTTGAAATAACTTACCAAAATGGGTCTGTGAAACTTACCCGGCTTCGCTTACCCTGGAAAGAGCGATCCTCAGGCTTGCGATCTGCCCCTTCAGTTCCTCGAGACGATCGCGCTCGGCCTCGACCACTTCAGGATTGGCGTTGGCGACGAACTTCTCGTTGGAGAGCTTGCCGTCTATGCGGGAGATCTCGCCCTCCATCTTGGTAATCGCCTTTTCCAAACGAGCCTTTTCGGCGGAAAGGTCGATCAGATTGCCGAGCGGCAGGCAGATGGTGGCCTCGGCGATGACGATCTGAGCAGCACCCTTCGGCGCATCGTCAGCCAGCGATATCGCCTCGACGCGCGCAAGGCGCTTGATGGCGGCGTCGTGGCGGAACAGCCTTTCACGCGTCAGGTTGTTGGCCTTGACGACGACGAGCGGGGCCGTCGCCGATGGCGGCACATTCATTTCAGCACGCACCGAACGGATGCCGGAAACGAGGTCGATCAGCCAGTTGATCTCGTCGGCGGCCCCATCGTCGGCATAGGACGGCGCCGGCCATTCGGCATGGCAGACGAGTGCGTCGCGCTCTTTGCCTTCGCCTGCCGTATGGGCCCAGAGCTCTTCGGTCATGAAGGGCATGAAGGGATGCAGCAGCTTGTAGATCTCTTCGAGAATATAAGCGCTGCAGGCCTGGGCTTCGCCCTTGGCGCCCTCGTCCTCGCCATTGAAGACCGGCTTCAACAGTTCGAGATACCAGTCACAGACCTCGTTCCAGACGAAGCGGTAGAGCGCGCCGGCAGCATCGTTGAAGCGGAAGGCTTCGAGTGCTTCCGTTACGTCACGTTCCGTGCGGGCAAGTTCCGTCAGGATCCAGCGATTGATGGTGAGTTCGGCGGCCTCAGGCACGAAATGGGGATCGCTCTTTGCGCCGTTCATCTCGGCAAAGCGCGTGGCGTTCCACAGCTTGGTGCCGAAATTGCGGTAGCCGGCGATGCGAGCCGGATCGAGTTTTACGTCGCGGCCCTGCGCCGCCATGATCGCCAGGGTGAAGCGCAGCGCGTCGGCGCCATATTCGTCGATCAGTTCCAAGGGATCGATGACGTTGCCCTTCGATTTCGACATCTTCTGCCCATTCTTGTCGCGCACCAGCGCGTGGACATAGACGGTCTGGAAGGGCTCGACGGGTTCGCCATCCTCGTCCTTCATGAAGTGCAGGCCCATCATCATCATACGGGCAACCCAGAAGAAGATGATGTCGAAGCCGGTGACAAGAACGTTGGTCGGGTAATAACGTGCCAGCTCCGGCGTCTCGTCCGGCCAGCCGAGCGTCGAGAAGGGCCAGAGTGCCGAGGAGAACCAGGTGTCGAGCACGTCCTCGTCACGCGTCAGGATCTCGCCCGGTTTGAAGTTTTCGAGCAGGTCCTCGACGTAGGCCTTCATCGGCCCCTCATGCGAGAGGTAATGCTGGATCGCCGCCTGCAGCGCCTCTTCCTCGGTCTTTTCGACGAAGACCTGGCCGTCCGGGCCGTACCAGGCGGGAATCTGGTGACCCCACCAGAGCTGACGGGAGACGCACCAGGGCTGGATGTTTTCCATCCACTCGTAATAGGTCTTGTCCCAGCTCTTCGGCACCATCCTGGTGCGGCCTTCGCGGACCGAGGCGATCGCCGGTTCGGCGAGCGTCTTGGCGTCGACATACCATTGTTCGGTCAGCCGCGGCTCGATCGGCACGCCGCCGCGGTCGCCGTGCGGGACCATGTGCTTGTGCGGTTCGATCTTGTCGAGAAGGCCGGCCTCTTCGAAAATCTCGACGATGACCTTGCGCGCATAGAAACGGTCCTGACCTTCCAGGCGGTCCCAGGCGCCATGCAGCGCCGCGGGATTGTCGAGGCCTTCGAGGAAATCCTCATTTTCCTTGATGGTGATCGTGCCGTCGATATTCAGGATGTTGATCGAGCGCAGGCCAGCCCGCTTGCCAACGTCAAAGTCGTTGAAGTCATGCGCAGGCGTGATCTTGACGGCACCGGTACCTGCCGTCGGATCGGCATAGCTGTCGGCAACGACCGGAATGCGGCGGCCGACGATCGGCAGGATGACATGTTTGCCGATGATCGACTTGTAACGCTCGTCCTCCGCATTGACGGCAACACCGGTATCACCCAGCATCGTTTCCGGACGCGTGGTTGCAACGACCAGATAGTCGCGCGTTTCCCATTCGGTCGGCGTGCCTTCCTCGTCGAAAGCGATCGGGTACTGGTAGGTGACACCCGGCTCGAGCGGATAACGAAGATGCCAGAGATTGCCCTTGATCTCATGCTGTTCGACTTCAAGGTCGGAGATCGCCGTCAGCAGCTTCGGATCCCAGTTAACGAGGCGCTTGTCCTTGTAGATCAGCCCTTCCTTGTAGAGCGTGACGAAAACCTCGAGAACGGCCTTCGACAGACCCTCGTCCATGGTGAAACGTTCACGCGACCAGTCGCATGACGCACCCAGGCGCTTCAGCTGGTTGAAGATCAGGCCACCCGATTCAGCCTTCCATTCCCAGACCTTGTCGATGAAGGCTTCGCGGCCCATGTCGCGGCGGCCGGGCAGTTGCTGTTCCATCAGCTTGCGCTCGACGACCATCTGCGTGGCGATGCCGGCATGGTCCATGCCCGGCTGCCAGAGCACGTCCTTGCCGCGCATGCGCTCGAAGCGGACCAAGATGTCCTGCAGCGTGTTGTTCAGCGCGTGCCCCATGTGCAGCGAACCGGTGACATTCGGCGGCGGGATCACAATGGTGAAGGTCTCGGCCCCGGGCCTGGCGTTCGCGCCGGCGCGAAAAGCGTCCGCCTCGTCCCATTTCGCGGCGATTTTCGGTTCGACGGCGGCGGAATCATAGGTCTTGTCGAGCATTTTCTGACCAATTTCGAGGTTCGAGGGTGGCGTTTGTAAATAGGATGGTCACGGCCAAGTCAATAAAAAAGCCGCCCCGGAGACCGGAGCGGCTTTTTAGGAAAAAGCAATCCGATCAGCGGCGCGGGCCGCGCGCCACGCGCTCGATTTCCTCACGCACCAACCGCTCGACCA
The DNA here is from genome assembly GCF_000769405.2 of Rhizobium brockwellii. Classification (NCBI taxonomy): domain Bacteria; kingdom Pseudomonadati; phylum Pseudomonadota; class Alphaproteobacteria; order Hyphomicrobiales; family Rhizobiaceae; genus Rhizobium; species Rhizobium brockwellii. Next base: position 1,611,015 of record NZ_CP053439.1, on the reverse strand, counting down.
GTGTCGGCAGATTATCATCAAGCCATTCGCGCAGCATCGGGCGCAGCATATCCTCTGCGATTTCGTCCAGCGAGCGGCGCTCGGCACCATCGATCGCGGCGGCGAGCTCTTCGAAGGAGCGGCTGATCTGCAGGCCGGCATCCTCCGAAAGCAGCGTCGGCTGGACCTCGTCCACAACACTTGGCAGGAAACGCTCGGTCGAAGACTGAGCAGGTTCCATAGCCGGCAGCGCTGTTTCGACGGCTGGCGCAGGCTCGGCGATGGCCACTCTTTGCGTTTCCGTAAACACCGGCTCGGCCGGCTGTTGGATCGCAACATGCCGAATGGGCGCTGCGGCACCCGGGAAAACAGACTGTGCCGGCTGCGGCTGCGGTGCCGCGGCGCGCGGCGGCTCCGGCGTAACGGCCGGCTGCGGTTCGGGCTGACGGAAGCCGCTCGGAATTTCACGCAAAGCCTGACCGGCCTGGACGGCGCTGCGCTCGGAGGCGGCGCGCACGCGGGCGGCGACATCGGCCAGCGACAGAGCGCGGGCCGGAACTTCTGCTTCGGGGGCGGTGCCGGCCGAATTGGCGGCGACGAAACGCAGATCGGAGGAGCGTATGACCGGTTCGGGGAATTCCACGCCGGCATAGGTATCGTCGACCGTCAGATGAATTTCGGAGCCGTTGTCATCCTCGTCGGCGCCGTAGACCGGCGGCAGGGACGCGGAAATCGCCTTGCCGGCGCCGGGCTCATTGCTTTCGATGATCTGGCGGATGGAGGCCAGAATTTCTTCCATGGACGGTTCACGCGCTACGCTTGGCTGAGCCATTTCTATCCCCGTTATCCCAAAACAACGACCGGATGGCGTGGAGCATTCATCCGAATCACCACGACCTTAGAATACCCCAGGCGTGAAAAAAATCATCGCGAATCAAATGAATGCAGCCATGCACAGTTTTGTTACCCGATGTTTGCCACCCGCAAAGCCTATCGCGTTTTTGCGGCGGCGACATCCCATGAAACAGAATTTGAAGCGCATAACATCCGTCCGATCGGCCGTGGCGGCGTCAGGGTAGATGATGTTTGTGAAGGCTTTCCAGCGGCGCTGATAAAAAACGGGCGCCGATGGCGCCCGTCGCTGAATGTCATCGACAAGAACGATGTCAGAAAACGAATTCGCGCGCCTTGGCGAAGCCCGGCAGCGGCTTGACCGAGGCATTGAAGAAGACGTTTTCCGAAATGGCGCCGCGCTCGGCGACGAAGACCTTGGCGCGGGCGGCATTGCCGTAACCTTCGACCGTGATCAGGCGACCACCATCGCGCAATTGACCGAGAAGGGCCGCCGGAACCTCTTCAACCGCGCCGTTGATGAAGATCAGATCATAGGGCGCGCCGGCAGCGTAGCCCTGTTCGAGCGGGCCGGTCACGACTTCGACTTTGGCGTAGCCGGCAAGCTGCGCCTTCGCTTCAGTGGCCAGCGTCTCGTCGCATTCGAGCGCGATGACGGAGCCGGCAACGATCGACAGCAGCGCCGAAGTGTAACCCGTGCCGCAGCCAACCTCGAGGACGAAGTCGTCCTTGGTGATCGCGGCCAACTGCAACAGCTTGGCGAGGGGCGACGCTTCCATCAGGAAGCGGGCCGGCTTTCCCGATGCGGCTGCGGAGATCTGGACGTCGTTGTCGATATAGGCCAGCAGCTTCGCCTTCTCGGGCACGAAAGCCTCACGCGGCACCGTGAGAAACGCCGTCAGCACGGAATGCGAGGTAACGTCCGTCGTGCGAACCTGGGTATCGACCATCTTTACGCGCGCTGCTTCGAAATCCATCATGTCCTCTCGCTCTTGAAAAGCGGTTCCTGTCCCTCGTCTCTTAATCCCCGCCACGGATGCTTTCAAGGCTTGGCAGGCGCCGACGAAAAGAATCCGACCAGCGCCTCTTCCGCGCCACAGGGGCGGGATGGACACTGCAACTCCAGCGTGGAATCTTTTGCCCCTTCATGTTATGATCTGCAGCGGAGGAAATAGGAGGAGCAGGCCATGTCTGCGATTTTCGAGTATTTCACGCTGTTCGATTTCTTCATCGTCGCAGCGCTCATCGGCATATTCTGCTGCGGGCTGTTGGACGGCGAAACGACTTGGAAGCGATAGGGGCGACGAAACGCGCTCGGAGATACCCCTGCATGGCGTCTGCGGCAATCCCATGCTGGCGGGCGCAGGTCCGACATGCGTTCGTTTCCTTTGAAATCCAGCCCCGGTAGCCCCGCGCGCGTTAACGTTACGTCAACCATTTTGTTGCGGCGCCCTCGCCTTGCGCTATGGGTGTGCGCAAGCAAACTTTTCTGATCCAATCCAGCGGCATAGAAGCGCTTCACTACAATGCCGATGCCCGCCTGCTGCTGATCAAATACAGCAGCGGCGACATTCGCAGCTTCACCCGCATTTCGCCGCAAGGCATGCGGCGGCTTCTCGGCGCCGGCCCCGAAATCGATAACGGACCTGAATTGAGCGATCTGCAATATCAGGCGCAAATCCGGAAAGGCGGCCTGAAGGCGCTCTACCGCCTCACGGGAATCAATCCGTTACAGTTCGATTTTTCTCCCGGCCAGCGGGTCTGGTAGCATCGCAAACGCCAATGCCGCACCGCTGAGCCAGCAGCGTTTCACATATATTATGTCATGTGGAAAATGTTGGAGGCCTCGCCCGGAATTGAACCGGGGTACAAGGATTTGCAGTCCTCTGCGTCACCACTCCGCCACGAGGCCTCACGCGCTCGTCATCTGAGCCGTGGCGAGCGTTTAGAATGATCGTAAGGAAATCGCAAGAGGGCATTTCGGAAAAACGCTATTCTGCGGTTGCCGAAACGACCATTTTTCCATCCCGAAACGGAGCGGGCGCGGGCTGGAATTTCCACGGCCGTGACGATGCCCCATTTCCTGCCAATGATGGCATTTGAAACAAATTCTTGACTTGACTTCGATCACCGTCCGGGACTCAATTGCCCGCGGGAGGGTATAGGAGCTTGAGATGGATTGGGCTGCCCTCAAATCGAAGCGCGTGCGTGCAGCATACGACGCCGAAACCCGGGATCTGCACGTAAAATTCCCTGGTTCTCCGCCGGTGAAACATGCGGATATTCCGCCGCACGTCCACCAGAATCTGCTGGAAACGGATGATCCATACTTCTATTACCAGTACTATATAGCGCCGTCTCGTGTATCACCGGGCCCTCGACAACCGGCCTCCATGGCGTCCTACGCAGTGAAGCTCGTCCTTCTCCTTGCCGCCTGCAGCCTGCTGATGACGACCGGCCTCGATCCGGACCACGGCGGAACTTTCGAAGAAAGCGAACTCAGATCCAATTAGACGCGAATTTGCAGCCCAATCTCAGGACCTGCGACAAGGCGGCTGGTTCCGGCGTCGAAATTGTCGCTCCTGTTCTGAGAACGGTAGCGCCGATTGTCCCGCTCGCGGTCGTTCCTCCCATCGCGCTCATTCCGGCCGTTGAAATTGCGATAGTTGCGAGGCCCGTTGTAGCTGCCGCCTTGACCGTGGTCGACCACGCAGCCTTCGGGACGGCGACAGATGCCGCGAGCGTCGAAACCGCCGCTGTCTACTTGGGCCTCGGCAGAGATGCCTGACAGAAGCGCCGCCGCCGACAGGACGACAACAAAAGATACCTTCATTTCCTCACCTGGACCGTCGTGACGCAATTTTGCGTTTTACATTCCATAAGCCACGAATGCGAAAAGCGATCCACAGTTCCACACCCTACTTGCCATCAGCCAGTCGGTTTTCCCCGCCTGTGCCACCAGACCGCCAGCCGTCTCCGAAGCCGGCGCGCGAACGGCAGATCGTGCGAGAGCACGAGGAAGCCGAGCGGCAGCATCCAGAAGCCGAGGATGGGCAGGAAACCCAACACGCCGCAGAAAATGAGGGCCATGCCGAGTGCCATCCGTGCGATGCGCGAGCGCGGCATGCCGATGCTGAACGAGCCGAGCACAAGCCTGCCGCTTGCATGATCGATGCCGAAGCGCCCTGCCCGTGCCTTGCGCTTTTCGCCGCCACTTGTCTCACTGCGATCATTCACATTTGCCATTCCCCAGAGATGGGCGCAGGCGTCCCAAATACAAGTTCATTTCATTTTTTTGAAAAAACCGCTTGGCAAATCGGGAAAGCGTTTGTATTAGCCCACTCACACCGCGCCAAGCAGTGATCCCTGGTAGCTCAGCGGTAGAGCATTCGACTGTTAATCGACAGGTCGCCGGTTCGAATCCGGCCCGGGGAGCCATTTTTCAAGTAATCGCCTGTTTCGTTGATAAATCCGAAAGCAGGCGTTTTCTTCCCCACTTTCTCTCCCCGCTTTTGAATGCTCGCATAACGACTTTTGCGTTGAGCATCGCGGACAGCGCGCTTTTTTACGACGGCTAGGCATTCGCTGGCCATCAAACCGGCGGCGGTGTAAAGCAAACGTCATGGCACTAGATCCTGAAAAAGCATTTTTAGATTACAGTGCGGCGGACTGCAGTGTGCAGTTCTGGACCGCTAACGCACCGGCCGTGCAATTCACCTCTTTGGAAGCCGCCGTCAGGTTCGCAAAAGACCATGGCGGCCGGTGGGAAGAGATTGAGATAACAGTCCATCTGCCGCGCGAGGATATCGCGTTCGCTACCGGAAAAGTGCATCAACTCATTGACGCTTTGCCAGGTGATCTCCGCAAAAAACGGTAATGGGGTGGATTGGCCGTCAAATAAGAACCGCGGCCGGCGAGGCCAGCATCTGCCTCAAGCTCTCGTGCCCTTCATCGTCGGCAATCCAGGCAGCGTCAAATCGGTCGAGCTCTCCGATCGCCATGGCGATAGGAATCGGAATAGATGACGCTGCGATCGGCATCAGGTTCGGTCTCGCGATCGGCGCTGCCGTTGAGGCTTCCATCAAACGGAAATGACCGCCTATGGAGCTCCTGCCTGACGCTCCGCACGATCCCGCTCTTGGACGGGCAAAGAGACGGCCATCTTTAATAGCTGCACGAACGGCCATCGCCGGGTCGGAATCCATCGGCGCAGGCCGGGTTCATTGAATCTCCCGGCTGATAGCCTGATGCCGAGCCGTATGAATTCGGCGGTGTCGAACAGGCCGAAGTCATGGCGGCAAGACTGATTGCTCCGGCTGCTACAAATGCCCGAAATTTGTTCATCGATGCCTCTCGAGTTTAGGTTGTGACCGAGTGACGATAGCTTCTGCTCTCTCATGCCAAAATCACCTTGTCCCGCAAGATATGGCGCTCTCTTCGTCGGACGTCAGCTCCGAACGCGCAAGATTTTTATCGATCTCGATCAGCTCCGCATGAAGATCGTCGATGAGCAAGCCGGCCGGGAACAAAGACCGTGGTTCAAAGTTGAGTGGCATCAACCACGTAACGTCAGTTTCTGACAGGAGGTCTTTCATGGGTCGCGGTATTCTACTTTGGCTGCTTGGTGTTCCACTGCCGATCATCATCCTTCTTGCTCTGTTTATGCGATAGGGACAGATCATGTCGGTTTCAATGACAGGTTCCGGAGAGATTGCTACTCCGGTCGAATCCTCCAAATCCGCCATGACATGGGGGCCCATCTTCGGAGGCGCTGCTGCTGCCATCGGCGTGACCCTCATTCTTTTGCTGCTTGGATCCGGGGTTGGGTTGACGATGGTGTCGCCCTGGTCGGGGCAAAGCAGTTCGCTCGGCACGGTCGGGGTGACGGCGGCGATCTGGCTCGTTGTCGTCCAATGGCTCTCCTCCGGGCTCGGAGGCTATATCACCGGCCGGCTGCGCACGAAGTGGGCGGCTGTCCACACCGACGAGGTGTTCTTCCGCGACACTGCGCATGGCTTCATCAGCTGGGCGCTGGCGACGATCTTCGTTGCCGGCTTTCTAGCGTCGTCGCTGACCTCGCTTGCCGGTGCGGGCGCACAAGCCGTGGGCTCGGCCGCCACCGCCGCTGGTACGGCGGTATCATCGACGGCCTCGGCCGCGGATCTCCCCACCGCCTATTTTACCGACGCTTTGCTGCGTCCTGAACAGGCCCGTGCAGGAGCACCATCCGATGATACTGCTGCAACGGCTGAGGTCTCCCGCATCCTCCTCAACGGTGCTGCCGCCGGCCAGATCCCGGATGACGACAAGGCCTATCTTGCCACCATCGTCTCTGCTCGCACCGGTCTTTCCGAGGCCGATGCACGCACCCGCGTCGACACTGTGCTGAAGCGCATCGACGACGCCAAGGTCGCCGCCCAGAAAGCCGCCGATGAGGCACGCAAGGCTGCCGCCACCACGGCATTGCTCGGCGCGTTGTCACTTCTGATCGGCGCATTCATCGCTGCTGCCGCAGCAGCGTTCGGCGGGTCGCAACGCGACGAAGAGGAAGATCTCATCGTTACCTCTGGGATCTAAGGTGCGTAGGTAAGGATCAACGGAAGCCGGGGCGCGGGGCGAAAGGCCACGCGCCCCATTTATGTTGGGCCTCGGGTCTCCAGTGGTCGATTATCGGCCTCTTCCAGGTAGCCTCTTGCTCATTGCGGTTTATTTCGCACCGAGCGGAACATGTGGCCGTCGTTGAGCTTCGGTTAGGTAAACCCTTTCCGGAGAATATAGATGGCCAAGAAGACCTCCCAACCCTCGCCCTCGGACAACGCAACGATCCACGATCAGAAACTGCACCGGGGTGCAGGCGGCGAGCTTCATCAGTTTGCCGAAGACGGGCTGCCGGTGCTGACCACAGCGCAAGGTGGCCCCGTTTCCGACGATCAGAATACGCTTCGCGTGGGCGCCCGTGGGCCTGCCCTCATCGACGACTTCCACTTCCGTGAGAAGATCTTTCATTTCGACCACGAGCGCATCCCCGAGCGGGTCGTGCATGCGCGCGGCTACGGCGCCCATGGCTACTTCGAAACATATGAATCCCTGGCCGCCTACACCCGAGCCGATCTTTTCCAGCGGCCTGGCGAAAAGACGCCGGCCTTCGTGCGGTTTTCGACCGTCGCCGGCAGCAAGGGCTCTTCTGATCTGGCGCGCGACGTGCGCGGTTTCGCGGTGAAGCTCTACACGCAGCAGGGGAATTGGGATCTGGTCGGCAACAACATCCCGGTCTTCTTCATTCAGGACGCGATCAAGTTTCCCGACGTCATCCATTCCGTAAAACCGGAACCCGACAAGGAATTTCCGCAGGCGCAGTCGGCGCATGACAATTTCTGGGATTTCATCACCCTCACGCCTGAAAGCATGCACATGATCATGTGGGTGATGTCGGACCGCGCCATTCCGCGATCGTTCCGCTTCATGGAGGGTTTCGGCGTTCACACCTTCCGCTTCGTCAATGCAGCGGATGAATCGACCTTCGTCAAATTCCACTGGAAACCGAAGCTCGGCCTGCAGTCCGTCGCCTGGAACGAGGCAGTCAAGATCAATGGTGCGGATCCGGATTTCCATCGCCGCGACCTCTGGCAGTCGATCCAGTCGGGCGCCTTCCCGGAATGGGAGCTCTGCGTGCAGCTTTTCGATCAGGACTTCGCCGACACGTTCGACTTCGACATCCTCGATCCGACAAAGCTCATTCCCGAGGAGATCCTTCCGGTCAAACCGATCGGCCGTCTGGTGCTCGACCGAATGCCCGAGAACTTTTTTGCAGAGACCGAGCAGGTCGCCTTCATGACGCAGAACGTTCCCCCCGGCATCGATTTCAGCAACGATCCGCTGCTGCAGGGACGAAATTTCTCCTATCTCGACACGCAGCTGAAACGTCTGGGCGGTCCGAATTTCACCCATCTGCCAATCAATGCGCCGAAGTGTCCCTTCCACAATTTTCAGCAGGATGGCCACATGGCGATGCGCAATCCTGTTGGACGCGTCAATTACCAGCCGAATTCCTGGAATCAGGGGCCGCGGGAATCCCCGGTTCAGGGCTACCGGCACTTCCCGGCCGAGGAACAGGGTCCCAAGGTTCGGCTCCGGCCGGAAAGCTTTGCCGATCATTACAGCCAGGCCCGACAGTTCTACATCAGCCAGACTTCGCCGGAACAACGCCATATCGCCGCGGCGCTGATCTTCGAACTGAGCAAGGTCGAAACGCCGGTCATTCGCGAGCGTATGGTCTCGCATCTCTTGAACATCGACGAGACGCTGGCCAGCAAGGTCGGCCACGCACTCGGCTTCAAATCGATGCCGAAGCCTGCCGATGCCGCCATGCCGACGCGGCAGGATCTCGAGCCGTCGCCGGCGCTCAGCATCATCGAGCGCGGTCCGAAGCGGTTCGAAGGACGCAAGCTCGGCATTCTTGTCAGCGATGGCACCGATGCCGCCGTCTTCAAGGCGCTACTTGCCGAGATCACCGAGCAGAAGGCAACATTCGAAGTGATCGCACCGAAGATTGGCGGCGTGACGCTCTCGGACGGCAATTGGATCGAGGCGCATCAGATGATCGACGGCGGACCTTCAGTGCTTTACGACGCCGTCGCCCTCCTCCCCTCGGCCGAGGGAACCGGCGACTTGCTGAAGGAGGCAACGGCCCGCGATTTCGTGGCGGATGCCTTCGTGCACTGCAAGTTCATCGGTTATGTAGAAACAGCGCTGCCGCTGATGCAGAAGGCCGGAATTGCCGATTCTCTGGATGAGGGCGTGATTGCGCTCGGAGCGGCGATGGATGTCACGGCTTTTATCAAGGCGCTTGGCAAACTGCGTGTCTGGGGCCGGGAGCCGTCGGTCAAATTGAATTGACCGTCTCGTCGCCATA